>CAZPHO010000001.1:0-21406 GCA_964586855.1 uncultured Candidatus Saccharibacteria bacterium
AGGAGAGAGCATGAAGCAACCAGTGAATATTAACTCTGATATTGGCAAGCTGCAGTCAGTGATTGTTTGTCGACCAGGGGAGGAGCTAGAAGGCTTGACTCCTGAATTCATGGAGCGGATGTTGTTTGACGACGTCCCCTATCTCAAGGCGGCGCAGGCCGAGCATAATGCTTTTGTTGAAGTGCTAAAGGATAATGGCGCCGAAGTTTTATATCTTGACAAGCTGGTCGAAGAGGCGCTGACGAGTGATGAGTTGAAATGGCAATTTGTGCGTGATTTCGTCAAAGCCTCCAAGCAAGGTGAGCGCCGCACAACTGAAGCGATTATTGATTATCTAGGTAATATGCCGACACTTGATATGATTCATAAAGTCGCGGCTGGCGTGCGCAAAAATGAAGTCAAAGTCTCTGAGCCAGTCGATAAAGATCTCAGTTACTACATGATCGACGATTATCCGTTTTATCTTGATCCAATGCCAAATCTATACTTCACTCGTGATCCAGCGACCGGAATTGGTAATGGTATCAGTTTAAGTAAAATGCACTGGCCAGCTCGGCGACGTGAGGGTTTGTTGATGGAATACGTGCTCAACTACCATCCTCGTTTTAAAGACGCTGAAATTCCAATTTGGCACAATCGTGATGGTCGCTTCTCAGTTGAGGGCGGTGACGTTTTGGTTTTGGATAAAGAAACGATTGCGATTGGTATCAGTGAGCGAACTTCGGCTGAGGCGATTGAGATTATTGCTTCGAATTTGCTGTTAAACTCCGATTTCAGAAAAGTTTTGGCGATTAAAATTCCAAACAAACGAGCCTTTATGCATCTCGATACGGTGTTTACGATGGTTGATTATGATAAGTTTTCGGTTCATCCTGAGGCGATTAAGGGTAAGGGCGACATGCAGATTTACGTGATGGAGCGTGCTAATAACAAGGCTGGTTATCGAATTACGGTCAAAGATCACTTGCAGGAATTGTTGCGCGAAACTTTGGACCTAAAAGAGCTGCATTTTATCGAATGTGGTGATGGTGACCCAATTGCGGCTTCGCGTGAGCAGTGGAACGATGGTTCGAATACGTTGGCGATTGCGCCAGGTGTGGTAGTGACTTACGACCGCAACAACCGAACTAACGACGCTCTCAGGCGAGCTGGGGTCAAGGTGATTGAAATTGTTGGTTCAGAAATTGGTCGCGGTCGCGGTGGTCCACACTGTATGACTATGCCGATTTTGCGGGAGGATATTTAGATGGCGCAAAGTTTAAAAGGCCGATCATTTTTGGCGGTTAAAGATTTTTCGCCCAGTGAGTTAAGGTTGCTAATCGAAACCGCAATCCAGTTTAAGAAAAATAAATACGCTGGTGTCAGCAATAAAATCCACGCTGGTAAATCTATCTGCTTGTTGTTTGAAAAGCCGTCGACTCGGACCCGCTGCGCGTTTACAGTTGGGGCGATTGATCTTGGTATTCACCCTGAATATTTGGGTAAAGATGACATTCAATTAGGCAAAAAAGAATCAGTGGCCGATACAGCGATAGTTCTTGGGCGGATGTTTGATGGGATTCAGTTTCGGGGCTTCGCGCACGAAACGGTTGAAGAGTTGGCTAAATATACTGGTGTGCCAGTTTGGAATGGCTTGACTGATAAATTTCACCCAACTCAAATGTTGGCTGATTTCATGACGATTCAGGAAAGCCTAGGTTTTATCCGAGGCGCTCGCTTGGCTTATGTCGGTGATGGTCGCAACAACATGGCTAACAGCATGGTCTTTATGTCGGCTTTAATGGGCGTTGATTTTCGAATTGGTGCGCCAGCTGATTTGCAGCCTGATCCAGAATTAGTTGAAGAAGCCAGGCGGCTAATTAAAAAATACAACACTGGAGCTTTGATCACTATCACCGATAACCCTAAAGAGGTAGTCAAAGAAGTTGATTTCATCTACACTGATGTTTGGGTATCGATGGGCGAGGAAGATCAGTTTACCGAGCGGATTGGCAAATTAAAAGCCTACCAAGTCAATTCCGAACTGATGCAATCGACCGGCAATCCCGATGTTAAGTTCCTCCACTGCTTACCAGCTTTTCATGATACCAAGACGACCTTTGGTCAGCAAGTTAAAGCCGACCACGGGCTAGATTCGATGGAAGTCTCAGATGAAGTCTTCCAATCCCCTGCTAATATTTCGTTTGATCAAGCTGAGAATCGCCTCTACACGATCGAGGCAGTTATGGCGTTAACTTTATAGGTTTAAAAAAGGAGACTTGCCTATGGCATAAACTGCTAAAGTATCACAAATTATAAAAATTAAGGAAAGGTTTATGGAAAAAGATAAGAAAAACGAGGCTGCTCTGGCTAAAAAAATACCGTCATCATTTACCATTTTGGCAATTTTGACGCTTTTGGTCGGAGTTGCGACTTGGATTATTCCAGCAGGACGCTATGATACAGAGTCGGTTTCGACCTCAGCTGGCGACAAAGAGATTGCCATTAAAGGCACTTATAAGTCAGCCGAAGACAGAGTAAGCGAGGCCAAGACCAATTTAGAACAAGTCAAGGCCGAATATGGCATCACTGACGCCAGGCTAGAAGAGGCTAATGAAAAAATTGAAGCGGCTGCAGCTGAAGAGGCGACCGAAAGCCAAAAGCTTGAAGCTGAAGCTTTGGCTGAAGACCCAGGCATTGTAGCGACAAACGAGGCTCAAGCTGAGGTTGAGGCAGCCAAAGAAATTCGCAAACCACAAGGCTTGTGGGAAGCGCTGCTTGCTCCGATCAAAGGCACAAAAGAAGTAGTCGACATCATTGTCGTGGTTCTTTTCGTAGGTGGTTTGCTAGCGCTTGAAGCTAAGGTTGGAGCGATCCAAGCTGGTTTCCAGGTGCTAATGAAGCGGATGAAAGGCAGAGAGAAGTGGCTAATCCCAATGCTGATTGCTTTGTTTGCAGTTTGTGGTAGTGCTTATGGCTCTCAAGAAGAGACCGTAGTTTACTATGCCTTTATGGTGCCATTAATGATGGCGGCTGGCTATAATGCAATGACGGCTCTGATGACAGTTATTGTCGGCACTAGCGTCGGTATTGCGGCTTCGACCGTCAATCCATTTTCGGCTATGATTGCGGCTGAAGTCGGTGGCGGCAAAGTCGGTGATGGTATGTTAACTCGAACAATTATGCTGGTAGTTGGAGTTATTATTGGTTCGTATTTTGTGGTTAAATATGCTGAAGCGGTTAAGGCTGGTAAGCACAAGGAAGACAGCGTCAATGACAGCAAACTCAAGTTCGCCAAGGCGACGACTGGTGACGACAAACTTGACGCCAAGCGCAAAGCAACTTTGGTGATTATTTTTATGACTTTGATCGGTATTACCATCCTAGCCTTTATTCCTTGGGACACGCTTGGTATTGATTTCTTCGTTAACGCTCAAGAAGCAGTCTATAACATTCCAGTTATTGGAAAAATTATTGGTAATGTGACGCCGTTTGGCGGGTGGTATTTCGATGAGCTAGGTGTGCTTTACTTGGTGGCGGCCTTGGCACTTGGTTTTATGTATAAGATTGGTGACCGTGAGTTTGTCGATATTTTCATCGATGGTGCTAAAGACGTGCTCGGTGTTTGTTTGATCATTGGTGTGGCTCGTGGTATCACCGTGGTGATGAACGATGGTAATATCACTCACACGATTCTGTATTGGTTCGAGTCAGCTTTGAGCAACTTACCAGAAGGGGCAGTCAAGGGTCTGTTTGGTGGCGTGTTATATATTATTTACCTGCCGCTAGCCTTCTTGATTCCATCAACTTCGGGCCTGGCTTCAGTTTCGATGCCAATTTTCGGCCAGTTAGCTGGCATTACTGGAGTTGGTATTCATATCGCTGTAGCAGCTTTCGTAGCTGGTAGCGGCATTATCCAGATGGTAGCACCGACTGTTGGTTCGTTGATGGGCGGTGCGGTGGCCTGTGGTGTATCGTATACCAAATACTTGAAGCGAGTTGGTGGGTTGTTTATTGCGCTTAGTATTGCCTATATATTAATCATTACTATCGCGTCTGTAACGGGATTTGCACTATAAAATTAAACAGTCTACTTACAGTTTGCTAAAAATTAAATAAGAAAGGAAAAAATGGCAAGAGAATTTAAACATACAATCGTTCGTCGACCAGGCCGCAGTTTGGCGGATGGCATTACATCGGCTCCAGAGTTAGGACAGCCGGTCTACGAAAACGCAATTGTCCAACACGACAATTACATGGAAGTTTTGAAGCAATGTGGAGTTGATGTTACGGTTTTGGAAGCAAGTGAGGAATTTCCAGATTCTTGCTTTATCGAAGATAATGCGCTCTGCACGCCTAACGTGGTGATCATTTCTCGCCCTGGCGCACCAACTCGTCAGCGCGAAGTTCAGCTACCTGATTTGCGTGAAGCTTTGAGTAAGTTTTATGACAACATTGAGGAGATTGTTGAGCCAGGGACGATTGAGCCGGGCGATATCATGATGGTCGGTGATCACTTCATGATTGGTTTGTCGGATCGAACCAACGAAGAGGGTGCTCGACAGATGATTGCACTGCTTGAGAAGTATGGTCACACTGGTGAAATGGTTGAGATGAAAGATATGCTTCATTTCAAGACCGGTGTGTCTTATATCGAGAACAACACCGTGGTGGTGCTCGATACTTTCGCAAGTAATCCAGCTTTTGACAATTTCGAAAAGGTAATTGTCCCGACCGAAGAGGCTTACGCGGCTAACTCGATTTGGATCAATGGCAATGTGATTACGCCAGCTGGCTATCCAAAAACCAAGGCAGCTCTTGAGGCGCTCGGTCGCTACAATGTAATCGAGTGTGACACCTCTGAATACCGCAAGGTTGATGGCGGTTTGTCGTGCTTGTCACTTAGATTTTAGTTGATTAGCTTGAGAGTGCGTCTGGAAACGGGCGCGCTCAATTAGTTAATTAATAAGGACTAGTAAGGAGAAAAATGGAACAAAAACGAATTGTGGTGGCGCTGGGTGGAAACGCTTTGTCGCAAGATGGAGCGGCAACGGCTGAGGCTCAAAATCAAGTTGTTAATCAAACAGCAGACTATTTGGTGGATATTATTAAATCAGGTTATCAAATGGCGATTGTGCATGGCAATGGTCCGCAAATCGGCAATATTATCTTGCACGAAGAAGCGATCAATACCGACAAAACACCAACTATGCCGATTGATGTCTGTGGAGCAATGAGTCAGGGGCAAATTGGTTATTGGATTCAGAATAATCTTGGCCAAAAATTGGCTGAACAGGGGGTTGATATGCCGGTCGCCAGTCTGGTGACCCAGGTTGAAGTTAGTGCCGATGATCCAGCTTTTGCCAATCCATCCAAGCCAATTGGTCCATTTTATTCAGAAACTGAAGCTCAGGAAATGGCTGACAAGCGTGGTTTTGTGGTCAAAGAAGACGCTGGTCGTGGTTGGCGGCGAATGGTGCCAAGCCCGTTGCCAATAAATATTGTTGAGGCTGAATTCATCAAACGCTCAATTGATCAAAATATGATCGTAGTGGCGGCTGGTGGCGGTGGAATTCCGGTTAAGCGACAGGGCGATCAGCTGATTGGTTTGGAGGCGGTGATCGATAAAGATTTTGCAGCCGAAATTTTAGCTGAACTGATTGAAGCTGACGTGTTGCTGATCTTGACAGCGATTGACGCGGCTAAAATTAATTTTGGTCAGCCCGACGAGCAGTCGCTAGGACAAGTCAGTGTTGCTCAAATGCAAGCTTATGTCGACGACAATCAGTTCGCTGCTGGCTCAATGCTGCCGAAAATTGAAGCCGCGATTAAATTCGCCAAATCCAAACCTGGTCGCAAAACGATCATTACTTCGCTTGAAAATATCAAACCAGCCTTGAACGGACAGAGTGGAACCGTTATAATGAATTAAGTTATGCTTAATTTTTATCGTCAACATTCCGCTAACGCCATTGAGCAGGTCGAGCCATCTGAGTTTTCAGCTGGCTGGGTGTTTGGATCTCAAAATCACCAGGCTGAGTTGGACGAAATTACTGACGATTTCAGTCTAGACGCTAATATCGTTCGTGACGTTTTGGACATTGACGAGTTGGCACGGATTGAATATGACCAGCAGCAAAATATGTATTTATTTTTGCGGTTAATTAATTTTGATGTGACGTCGGAGGCGATTACTTATCCGCTGTTAGTTGTGGTTGCTCGCAAGAATTTTATCAGCCTGACAGCTGGGCCTGCGACTCTAATCCAAAAGGCAGCAGAAAATAATGAGTTCACTGACGTCAGCCATCCAGCCCAAACGCTGGTTGAATTTATGCGTGTGGTGATATCAGGATATGACAAAGCGCTGCGTGAGGCTGCCAAGAGCGTCCAACAAAGTCAGGATCTGCTCAAAGGGCGATTGATTACCGACAATGACTTTTTTCGGTTCGTCGAGATTGAATCACAGCTCTATGAATACCAGCAAAACCTGAGCAATACGCTGGTGGTAGTCGATCGTTTACGCGATAATGCTCACCAGCTGTTCAACGATCGACAGCTCGAGACTTTGACCGATCTTAGTTTGCAAATCAAACAATTGCAAGCCAGGGTTGATGCTAATAAGCAAAAAATTATTAGTATTTGCAAAATTAACAAAACTATTTCCGATAATTCACTCAATCACCGAATGAAAATTCTGACAGTTTCAACTTTATTACTGGCAATCCCGAATATGTTTTATGGTATGTATGGCATGAACGTGGCGTTGCCGTTTCAGAACCATCCAGCGGCTTTTTTTGGGATGGTGGCGGCTACTGTGTCGCTGACATTGCTGCTGATTATTTTAGCTTATCGCAGTAAAATGTTTTAATATTTTGTTATGAAGAAAATTTTAAGTTTAGTCTTTTTGGCCCTCGGTCTCAGCTGGCTGATAGCAGCTCCAATTCAGGCGCAGTCAACGTCAACTGAGGTGGAGGTTTATGTTTTTGTCAGTCAAGACTGTCCACACTGTCATCGACTTAAAGCTGATTTGACTGATTATGTCAAAACCAGGCCGTTTATTAAGCCGCATTATTTAGAGGTGACTAGAGACGCCAACAACCGTCAGTTGATGGAGCAGACCGCTGACAAATTGAATGTCAAGGCTTCGGGTGTGCCGTGGACGGTAATTGGCGATCGGTCCTTTTTTGGCTACTCACCAACAGTCGAGCGTCAGATTAAGCAACAGATTGACAAATGTGCTGAGCAAGGTTGTTCGGATTTAGTCAAGGATTCGGTTGCCGATGATCAACCTGAGGCTCGAACTCAACCCCAAACCAACACCCCAAAAATATCATTACCAGTATTTGGTGAAGTCGACAGTAGCCAGGTTTCGCTGCCACTACTAACGGCAATGATTGGCTTAATTGACGGCTTTAATCCTTGTGCGATGTGGGCGCTGATTTTTATTATTACGCTATTGATTGGCCTGAAGGACCGACAGCGAATGTGGGCCTATGGCGTGGTGTTTATTATAACGTCAGCTGTGATATATTTTCTATTTTTAGTGGCGTGGTTAAATGTTTTCAAATTTATCGGTTTTGTGCGGCCACTGCAAATTGTGATTGGTCTACTGGCTTTAGTAATTGGCGGTTACTATCTCTATGATTATCAGAAAAAGGAAGCGGTTTGCAAAGTGACAAATGTCAAAAGTCGGCAACAATTTTTTGAGTGGATGAAGCAATCGGTGCAGACGCAGAATTTCTGGCTAGGCTTGGTCGGTGTGGTGGCGCTAGCAGCGGTTGTCAATTTGGTTGAACTAGCTTGCAGTGCTGGCTTGCCCGCTATTTACACCGCTGTTTTGACTGCTGCCAATTTAAGCTCTTGGCAATATCATGGTTATTTACTGCTCTATGTGCTGTTCTTTATGCTAGATGATCTAGTAGTGTTTGCGGTGGCGATGAAGACGATGCGGATTGTCGGCGCTGATAGTAAATACAGTAAGTTGAGTCGGCTAGTTGGCGGTATTCTGATGCTAGTCTTGGGCGGGTTGTTGATTTTTGCTCCTCAGATTTTGATGTTTGGCTAAGCGCTGCTTATAGTTTTCCCCACAATCAAAATTATTGTGCACAGATTATTTTAGCTTATCCACCACTAGTCACGCTCGTGCTTGAACCAAGTGGGGTTGTTTGTTAAACTAGGCTGCACGTCTTTTCAAAACTCGTAGAATAGGTCGACGAAAAGATTAATTAAAAAAGGAGTTTTTCCATGTCAATCGCAGTTCATTTTGAATCTTCGCGAACCAAAAAGATTGCAGTCGATGTGGTGCCTGCCGAATGGCAGCTCTTTCAAGCAAATGCTTAATAAGTAGACATTTCCACAAAATAACCCCTAGCACCAGGGGTTATTTTATTTAGCAGGGTCGGTCGCTTATTGTTTGTCGGTAATAAATTGAATTAATTTGGCACTGTCGCCCCAAACTTCTGGCTCGATTGGTTGGCTGTTGTAGAAAAAGGCTGGTGTGCCAGTGAGGTTGTCTTTGCTGCCTAATTGTTTGTCAAAATTGATTTTCTTATTTATCTCATCAGAAGCATAATCATCACGATATTTAGCCATGTCTAAGTCTAGTTGCTGGGCGTAGTCCTCAAAAATTTGATCGCGGTTGTTAATCTGCTGCGACCAAGCTAGTTGGTTTCGATAAAGCAAATCGGACATTTCCCAAAACTTATTCTGCTTGCCAGCTGCTTCGGCGGCCGCAGCGGCGGCTTTGGAATTCGGATATTTAGCAATTGGATAGTGGCGATAAACCAACGCCACGCTCAGTTCACTGTTGGCAATTAACTGATGGATGCGCGGGCTATGCTCAGCGCAGTAGACACAAGAATAGTCGCTATATTGGACAATCACTACTTTTGCGTCCCGCTTGCCAACCACATGATCGGCAATTCCGCCGGTCGTCTCGCTACCAGCCAAAATTTTACCCGTATCAACACTCGAGACTGTAGACTGGTCTTCAGCCGATTTTTGCCTATTTTGATTTAAAACTATCAGGCCACCAAAGGTGATGATAATGATGGCGATCAAGCCGAGCCAAACTTTTCTTGACATATTTTTCTCCTTAAGATTTTATTATGCTTATTTTAATATAACTAATGCTAATTTGCAAATGATGATAAAATAAAAGTATGCAAATTTGGATGATAATTGGCTTTATTTGGCTGGTAATCATGAGCCTAGCCCTGGCTTGGTCGGGGATGAAGTTAAATTTTTCGGCCTATCAGCTCAAGGCCAGAGATAAATTGACCGAAAAAGAGCTGTGGGAGTTGAAAACCCGCAGTTTTTGGCTGAGCCTACAACTATGGCTAGTTGTATGGCTAGTGGTAATCGGGTTACTGTTAGTTAGTTTTTGGCTTGAGCTGTGGCAGTCAATTGGATTGATAATTGGGCTGTTAATGGTGGCCAATTTCTTGGCTAAGCAGAAATTAGTAGTCAAGTTTGTCAACCGACTCTGGCAATCTAGGCAGCTAAAGCTCAAAAACTTCCAGCCGCCCAAGATTATCCAACAATTGGTCGTGTTGCGGTCTTTGAGTCAGACCACTAGCTTACAACCTCCAGCAAAAGTAAGTGAGCTCAATGAGCTAAAGTTTTTGCTGCGCAATTCGCAGGCCGAACTAGGTGAGACGGCGATTCGGACTGTGGCTGCTGGCCTAGGTTTCAGCCAGCTCACAGCTCGTGATATCGCGGTGGCGATTAAGAATGTGCGGACGATTAAGCCCAGCGATGTCATGGGGCCGCTGATGGTGAGCGAACTACATCAGACTGGCCAAAAAGTTTTCCCAGTGATGATTAATCGTCAAGTGGTCGGAGTAATTGAGCTCAAAAGTCTAATCAAAATTGGTGATTATCGAACCAACAATGCCGAAGCCTTGATGAATCAGGAATTTTTGGCAGTCACTGAAGCCGATAATTTGCGTCGAGTATTGAAAAAAATGATCAATCAAGACCAGGTAGTGGCGATCGTCAAACGCAACAGCCAGGCGGTTGGGATAATTACACTTGAACAAATTGTAGCTGAGTTGCTCGGCGCCTAGACTTCTGTGGTAAAATAAAGCAGAAGAAAGAGGAGTTATGAACAGAACGTTAGTTAGAGATTTACAGCAAAAAATCGATCAGCGAGTGTTGATTAAAGGTTGGTTACATAAAAAGCGATTGCTTGGCGGTTTAAATTTCATCACCGTGCGCGATCGAACTGGAATCGTGCAAAGTTTGATTGAAGATAAGATTGAACTGGAAAAATTGCGGGGGATGCAAATTGGCACGGTAGTTTATTTCGAAGGCAAAGTAGTGGCAGACGAACGAGCGCCTGGTGGCGCCGAACTGCACGAAGTGGCAATCGAAGTGATTACACCTGTGACCGATGAGCCGCCGATTGAAGTTGATAAGCCAGTTTTACACAAGCCAGAAAACTTAGAAAATCTGTTTGAGTTTCGGGTTTTGAATGTCCGCAATTTGCAGGAGCAGAAAATATTTAAAATCCGAGCCAATATAATTCAAAATTTACGCCAGTTTTTGACTGACAATGAGTTTGTCGAAATTGACACACCAAAATTGTTGGCTGAAGCGACTGAAGGCGGAGCTGAGGTTTTTAAATTGGATTATTTTGATCGAGAAGCAACTTTGGCCCAAAGTCCGCAGTTTTATAAGCAAATTATGGTTGGGGCCTTTGAACGAGTGTTTGAAATCGGGCATTCTTATCGAGCCGAGCCAAGCGCTACCTCGAGACACTTGACAGAACTACAGATGCTGGATTTAGAAATGGGTTTTGTCGAGTCGCATGATGAAGTTTTAAATATGGTCGGTGAATTAGTGATGACGACCCTCAAAAATACTTACCAGCAAATGGATCCAGAATTAAAATCGTTTAATGCGCCTGAGCTCAAATTACCAACTGAAGCGGCTGAAATCCCACGTTTTTCGGTGGCTGAAATTCACGAAATGTATACCAAAAAAATGAAAATTGATACGACTGAAGAAAAAGATTTAACACCTGACGAAGAGCGGTTTATTTCTGACTATGCCCGCAAGCAACTTGGCAGTGATTTGGTGTTTGCGGTCGATTTTCCGGCTGTAGCTGGCAAATTTTATCACAAATTTAATTCTGAAGAAGGTGTAGTTTACTGGGGTGATTTGCTTTATCGTGGAGTTGAGATTGCCACTTGCCCGTTGCGCGAACACGACTATCAACAGATGGTCAAGCAAATGACCGATGCTGGCTTGGATGTGGATGATGACGGCTTTAAATATTACCTTCAGGCTTTTCGCTATGGCTTGCCACCGCATGGCGGTTGTGGCATGGGAATTGAGCGGCTGGTTCAAAAAACCATTGGCCTGAGTAACGTTAAAGAAGCTTGCCTGTTCCCGCGTGACATTAACCGCTTAACGCCGTAATTTGCTATAATTAAATCAATGAACAAAATTAGCAAACTGAAAATTGGTATTGGCGCTGGATTGTTGGCGTTGGGATTAGTGACTTTTAGCCCATTTAGTTTAGCTGCTCCAGAAGGAGTTGACTATAATAAAATTATTGATAATTGTGAGCGGATCAAAGCTGATTTGCGTTTTGTTGAGACCAATAGCGATATTGTTGTTCGAGTAAATTACGGCCAAGCCTACGCCTCGGCTCTCGAAAACATCATCGCTCCGACCAATGCACGGTTGGTTGCGAATCGAATTAATAATCCCAAAGTCATCGATTTAACTCAGCAAATTGAGGCTGAGCTTGAAGAATTCAAAGCCAGTTATCAGGCCTACGATACGCAGATGAGGCAAACGCTTGAGATTAATTGCGAAAAACAGCCGCAAGTATTTTATCAGCAGCTGCAATCAGCCCGAGCTTTGCGTGCCAAAACTCACCAAAATGTTTTAGGGCTCAATCAGTTGGTGCTTGACTATCAGACGCAGGTCAACCAATCAATCGACACAGCTGTCAAAAATGAGGCCAAGCAATGACTGCCTTTCGTCGATTGATGGCTAAAATTCGTAGCTTCAGGTGGCCTTACAATCGCTTTTTCTTGTTCCTGGCTGGAGCGGTATTGTTGGCTTTTGCCTCAACTGGCATGAGTTTGTGGCTATATCACTCATCGGGCTCGGAACTGCTTGATATGAGTCGGCCAAGCCGCAAGCCAGTTCAAAAGCAGGTTCGCCGACTAGAAGAAGACCCAACCATTAATTCGACTGGGCCAATCAATCAAAATTTCAAGCGTGAGTTTAATCGCGAATTCCAAAAGTTCTATATCAAAGTTGACAATCAGCAAGTGTTGTTGCCTGAGGCAGTCTCGGACGAGACGCTTGATATTAGCGCCAGCAAATGACCGACAATCCGCCCTATCGCAAGCGCAAATTATATAAATTTGGTGTTTTTAAAAGCTTAACCAATTGCTTTGAAGTTGACACTTGGAACCGATCGTGGCAGCCTGATGTGCTGGAGCTGGGCGCTGGGCGGGCTGATTTAAGCGTTGAACTGGCTCGACGCTATCCCAGTCAACGATTTTTAGCGATTGATGTTAAAGCTGACCGGTTGCAGGCTGGTGGTCGGTCGGCGACTGAAGCCAAGCTGACCAACGTTCGGTTCTTGCGGGCACGGATCGACCAGCTGATTGAGCTGTTGCCGGCTCAGAAAATTAAAACCATCTGGCTAACTTTTCCTGACCCATTCCCCAGGAACAAGCAGGCTAAAAAGCGGCTGGTAGCACCGCGCTACTTAGCGCTTTATCAGCAGTTATTGACTGCTGAGGGCGAGTTGTGTTTTAAAACTGATAATTTAGCCTTATTTCAGTTTGGGCTTGAGAGTTTGATAGCGACTGGCTGGCAAATTCAGCAACTTAGTTTTGACTTGCACGGCTCAGATTTATCCGAAGATTTGAAAATCACGACCGCTTATGAGCGGCGCTATCTAGCCGAAGGCCAGTCGATTTATTTTGTGCGGGCAAAATCAGCTAAAATTGGCTCGTAACCAGTCATCTAGCGGTCCAGCCGACATAATCACCACTAGGTTGTTGGCAGCTAATTCTTGATCGATTTTGGCTTTGAGCTGACTGTCAGCTTGAGCAAAATGGATGTCGGCCGTAATGTCGGCTGTCAGTTGCTCTGGCGTTAGCACCGCTTGACTCGGGTCTTCGCGCACTAGATAGGTCGGCAGCCAATAAACTGTATCAGCATCAGTAAAACTATCACGATACTGATGATAGAACTGGTGTTGGCGTTGATTTTGGTGCGGTTGATAAATTATAACCAATTTTTGAAAATTATTCAGGTCTTTGTATTCATTAGCCAGCTCGATTGTGGCTTTAATTTCTGACGGATGATGTGCGTAGTCGGAGATTAAATTGGGCTTAAGTTGTTCAAATCGGCGTTTGGGTTGCGGCGTTTGATTAATCAGTTCAATTGACCGCTCAACTGGGCAAAAATCACGCTCTTGATTTAGCAGTTTTACTAATTCAACCACCAGATTAGAGTTTTGACGGTAGGCGATACCTGGTAATTTTAGCCGAGCGTCGACTTGGTCATTGGCCAAAACTTTCAGATTCGGCTTACTGGCGATAGCTGGATAAATATCTTTTTCCCAGCACAGCGCTAGTTTAGATTTATCGATAAATTCAGCAAACGCCGCCTGATATTCTTCGAGAGTTGGATAGGTATCGACGTGGTCATAATCAATTGAAGTGATTAAGCTAAACTCGGGTTGATAATGGAGAAAATTGCGGTCGTATTCGTCGCATTCATAGACAAAAAACTCGCTATCGGCTACATAATTGCCCGATGGGCCAAAGGCCAGATTGCTGCCAGCCAAATAACTGATCGGAATTTGCAATTGATTAAACAGCCAGACGGCCATATTGGTGGTTGAGGTTTTGCCGTGAGTGCCAGCAATGGCGATCAGGCGCAAATTATGTTCTTTGATAAACTCTGGGATAAATTGATCTCGTTTGGTGGATTTAATGCCTAGCTCTCTAGCTTGAGCCAGCTCTGGACTGTCAGCTGGCAAGGCTGATGTATAAATCATGTGGTCGATTGGCGCTTGACCGTGCATTTGTTTTAGGAATTGGCCAGTTTGATCTTGGTTGATTTGGACGCCGCGCTCGCGCAATTGTTGGCAGTTAAAGCTAGTATCAATTGAGTCGCTGCCGCAAACTTGATGGCCAGCGTCGAGGGCTAAGTTGGCTAGCGGCGCTAAACCGCTCCCGCCGATGCCAGAAATATAGATTCGCATTGCTTAATTATACTATGATTGATTGAAAAAAGCTGAGATTTGTGCTTAAATTAAGACTAGAAGGGTGGATTATGATTGGAGCAATTAATAATTTTTTTCGGCGAGCGGTTTACAATCAACTCGATTTTAGCCAGGTCGCCAGCTGGGCTATAATCAAGGCTAGCAAATCGCTAATTATTTTTCTGTCGCTGCTGCTGGGTGTGGTCGGCGTCTTGCTCAGTCAAGCGACGATACTGGGATCGTTTCAGTATTTAGCACTGCTTAGTTTGTTTGGTTTGATTTTTACGCCAGCCATTGGCGCCTTGATTGATAATTTTGGAGCCATCAAAGTCATTTTGCTAGCTTGTGTGCTTCAGATTTTGTCGCTGCTAATGATAGCTTTAAATTTGCTTCGCCAGCCAGCGGTTGGAAGTGTGCTGCTAGCTTTGGTTCAAGCTCTGGCTATCAGTATGTTTGTGGTGGCGGCGCGGGTTATTTTTTCAGAAATCAATCGCCTAAACAAAGTCGTTCAACATAAGTTGCGCTATCTTCGGATTGAGTTAGGTCTGGGCCTGACATTGCCGCTGTTTACTGGTTTGCTAGCTTTCGCGTTTGGGATCAGGGTAGCGGCAATTGGGCTGTTGATTTTTACCCTGGTCACGACCATTTTTTGGCTTGACGCCGATAAGGTTTTTAATCGTAAGGTTCGCAGCCGACCGATTTCGGCTGAAACGCCGAGACTATTAACTGTTTATTTCATCCGCGCTCGACAGGGGATGGATCTAGTGGTCGATTTGCTGGCTATCACACTACTGGTTAGTTTGATAATATCAGGTGGAGTCGCCGCTTTTGTCTATGTTAATTGGCTGGTAATTGTGCTGGTGGCGGTCAGTCTACTGGTCGCTTTTGCAATCTATTATCTCAATTGGAAATCACCCCAGCGCTCAGCTCTGTTGATTGCTGGGTCAGTGATTGAGTTTGGTGCTCGTTTGCTTCAGGTGAGCTTAGGGGCAGTTGGTTGGTTGGCGGCGGCGATTGCTGGACGAGCAGCTGGGCATAGCTTGGTTGATCTGAATTTTCAACGCCAGGAGCTAGTAATCACCAACACAGTCGGTGCGCGCCTAGCAGTCGCTATCAATGGGCTAGTAGCCTGGTGGATGGCAATTCTGGTTGCTAGCTTGGCAGTGTGTGTGAGCTTGCTTCAGGCCGCTAGCGTGGCTCTCGCGCTCCAAGCGGCTCTGATTTGCCTGGCAGTCTCGGTTTTGGCTCTAGATGGGTTAATTTATTACTTAATTAGGAGAGATAATGGTTTTTAAGCCTCAAGAATCGGTTAGAACTAAAATCAAGCTGGGCCAATTAATGACTTGGCAACTGGCTCTAGTTCTCGCAATTTGGCTAGTCATAGTGGCTACTTTATTGAGGGTAAACAATGTTCAAATGGTGCAGCGTCGCAATGCTGTAATTGCAGCTGATGAGAGCGGTGAGGAGCAGGCCATGCTTAAAGCTCTGAGCGATTTGCAACATTATACAGCAAAACATATGAACACCTCAACGGGCAAGTTTTATCTAGAGAAGCAGTATGAGCGCGATACTAAAAAGGCCGCTCAAAAAGCTGAGGAGGAGGCTAAGAACAATCAACATGGCAATGTTTATAAAAAGGCTGCTGACGCATGTGACCCGCACTACACTCTCTACTCACAGCCATACTTTACCTGTATTCTGCAAGAGCTAGACAAGTACGACCCAAGTAGTCAGAGTGATCAAGTCAGTTTTAAGCTGCCTGATGCGGCGCTTTATAGTAAAGAATTCACCTCGCCAAGGTTAACTTTTGATTGGGCAGGATTATCGGTGCTAGTTAGCCTAGCTCTAATAGTGGTAATTATCGGGCGTTTATTTTTTGGCTTCATGCTTACCTTAGTTGTAAAAATTAAGGAAAAACAGGACTAGCTCTTGACATTTTATTAGCAACCCGCTAATCTAGAGCTATATTTATTAATATAAGGGAAGGAATACAACACAATGGCTTACAGTCACGTTAACTCTAAAGGTGTAACTTATTATCTACATAAAATGGATGTCACTCTTCGCGGCGGCAAAGAGCAGACCATCTATTTCTTTACCAAGGAGAAAAATCACGCTAAAGGCACTCCAACTGAGTTGCCAGAAGGCCGAATCGTTAAAGAAAACAAAGCTAACGGCTTCTTAGTTGTTTCGAAGAAGAAATAATCATTAGAGACTGATAATTTAAAATCCAGTCTTTCGAGGCTGGATTTTTTATGACTTAAAATGGTGGGGGTAGCTGGGATCGAACCAGCGACCAACAGGTTATGAGCCCGCTGCTCTAACCGCTGAGCTATACCCCCAAGTAGGATTATTATAGCTTATTTTGATGGTTTAGGCTAGGGATTGCTTGTGCGCGAGAATAATGTATAATAAGCTTATGTCAAAAAACACTACCAATGGCTTCACCATAGTTGAGCTATTGATAGTAATTGTAGTAATTGGTATTTTAGCGGCCATCTCAATGGTGGCGTATACTGGCATTCAAAACAGATCTCATGATACTGCTGTTAGGGCGGATTTGGCCAATATCAAAAAACGTTTAGAGATGGTTAGGGTTGATCTTGGCCACTATCCACGCACAGTCACTGAATTTCCAGCTGACCTAGCTGACCTAAAGATAGCTAAAGGGTCATATGATGAAGCTGCGAACAATTTTTATTATATTGTCAATCCAGCTGGTGATGGTTATGCGTTGGGCGTTAGGTCTAAGTCAAAAAAGGGCTTCATCCTGCTCAATACAGAATTGAAGGAGGGCGTGTCGTCGGTAACTAGGTATGCAACAGCAGCCGCTTTGGGGGTGACTTGGCTCGGGACTGGCACGTCTGCTATGCAGGGATATACTGTGGGTTCAGGCTGGAGGACTGACTGGCCGTTGGTTAAATAATTTTATGTCTAAAGTGGCTATTGACAAGACTGTTTTTAAGCGCCTAGCCTATCATGCCAAGCACTATTTATTTTTACCCAAAAACCTAGCACTGGTGATTGCGACGGTGATTGCGACAGTCTGGGTGTTTAGTGCTTTATCAGCTATGCAAGACAATTTTGAGTTGCAGCGTGAGCTGGACGCTAAACGTCAACAGCTAGCCTTGGTTCAGCTCGAGGTTGATAATTTAAGTTATGAGAGCGATTATTATACAACTAAAGAGTATCAGGAGTTGGCGGTGCGTGATCGGCTGGGGCTAGCTAGTCCAGGCGAGAAAGTTTTGGTGCTTGGGGAGTATTCCGATTGGGTGCGTGAGAAAAACCAAGCTATCGGCAACCAGGCGCAGCCATTGTCGCGTCCGAGTAACTTTAAGCAGTGGCTGAACTTCTTGTTCGGCGCTGAAAATGCCTAATCTCGCCTCTCCCTTGTATTTTTTAAAAAAGTCGGTATAATGTCGTGGTATCGCGGGGTGGAGCAGCCTGGTCAGCTCCGTGATTGGATAAGCGCTCATAACCTTTGGTTATAATCGCAAAACTAAACCTAGACCAGTAAACATTATCGCGGGGTGGAGCAGCCTGGTCAGCTCCGTGATTGGATAAGCGCTCATAACCTTTGGTTATAATCGCAAAACTAAACCTAGACCAGTAAACATTATCGCGGGGTGGAGCAGCCTGGTCAGCTCGCTTGGCTCATAACCAAGAGGTCGCTGGTTCAAATCCAGCCCCCGCTACCAAAATTATTAAATCGCCCAGTTAGGGTGATTTTATTTTATTTTAATAATTCAAGATTAAAATTTGCTGAGACAGATTGAAATTAGCTCGCTCCAAGATAGAATTGGTCTCGAGGTGGCGCGGAGATCGCTGACGGTCATCCGCTTGGCAATCGCTAACCCAAGCTCACCAGCCAGGCTTTTGGCCTCTGGGCAAGCCAGAGTGGCACCAATGATTTGTCGACGGTCATTGACGGTCAGTTTTATGAACCCAGACGCTTGAGGATAAATGTTGTTGATCGGAGCTTCAGCCGCAGTTGCGATTCGGGACTTGCTGTTAATATTTTGCTTGATACAATCGTCCTCCGACAAGCCCAAGCTGGCAATCGGGGTTGCTAAGTCAATTGTTAGGGGCACGCCTCGATAATCAATCGTTTTTTGGCGGGTGTGCGACATATTGTAGCTAGCGATTTCGGCTTCTAAACTAGCATTAAAGGTCTGTTCTTCCAAGCCCAGAATATCACCAGCTGCATAAATTCGATAATTTGAAGTTTGTAGCTGTCGGTTGGTAATAATTCCATCGCTGTTATAGTCAACTAGTGCATTTTCCAATCCCAAGTCAGTGTTGGGCTGCTGGTCGACTGCGACCAGCACTTGGTCGACTCGGACATTGCGCTCAACTCCAGCGTGGGAAAACTTGACGATTTTGCCCATCGGGTCGCTGCCAATCGATAGCACACGGCTGCTAGTGGCGACCGCGACTTGATAATCGTTGGATAGGGTGGTTTCTGCATGTTGGCCAACTTCTTTGTCAAATTGAGGTAAGAGTCGGGTTGATAGTTCAGTGATAAATACCTCCGTGCCAAGGCTAGCAAAAATTTCCGCTAATTCAACCCCAACTTTATCTCCACCAACAATAAACAGGCTTTTTGGCGGCCGGCTGAGTTTAAAAGCGGTATCAGGTGTCAAATATCTCACTCGATCCAAGCCTTGGATGCGAGGAGCTCCCCAGTTGGCACCAGTAGCGATCAAAAACTTTTCAGCTTGATAAGTTTGCTGTTTAACCATGATTTGGTCGGGGCTAATAAAATGAGCTCGGCCAGAAATTAAATCTATTCCTTGGTCGGTGTAAAAACTGGTTTGTGTGACCGGATTTTGACTGATAGTTTTTTGAACTTGCCCCATCAAATTAGCATAATTAAGACTAATCCCATCTTGACGTAAGCCTGGTAATTTGGTGTGATGCGCCTCGTAATAGCGATTGACGGCCGAGCGAATAATGCTCAGCGGCAAATCAGTGGTGTTGGTGGCACTGCCGCCCAAGGCTCCAGCTTCGACCAAACCAACTTTTTTGCCAGTTAGCGCCAAAGTCAAAGCTGCTGCGCTACCAGCTAGCCCGCTACCAATAACGATATAATCGTAAAGTTTAGTTTGTTGATTAGTTTGGCCCACCATAGGTCTAGCCTAGATTATATCATGATAATGCCAATAAAAATACGCTGCCTCAGGATTTAGTTGTTGCAAAAATCGATAAGTGTTGGCCCGCAGGTCAAGACTGGTGACGACATCTTTATCCTCTAGCCATTCGTTGACTATATTGAGGGTGGCTTGAGCGATCGATTCAGCAGCGCCATCCGGATTGTTGGTGGCTAGGCAGCTTTTTTTGATACTAGCTAGTAGTTTTTTGGTCGATAAATCTTCGAACTGGCCAGTTGATTTGTAGACTTTTTTCACAGCATTAATTCCGGTAGGCTGTTGAGATTAATTGCTAGCACGATAATCAAAGTCCCAATAATTAGCAATACCATCAAATTTAGAAAACGGTGAAAGCGCTGATTAAATTTAACGGTTTGGGTAACTGGTCGATTGGTGATCGACTGAAGGGCAATAATCAGCAGCGACAAACCTCCCACAAAGCTAGCGAGGGTGATTAAGCTCATCAAGTAGTAGTTTTCAGGCTGAAAAGTGGTTGTTAGTGCCAGGCAAAAAGCCAATAATGAGCCGATAACAATTGGTAGCTGACCGATAATCGTAGCCATGCCAAGCATCATCGCTTCGGCAGTCGATTTGGTTTTTTGCGATCGAGTCAGCAGATATTGACGAAAATTATCGCTAATCCACGGATGAACTGGTTTTTTATTATAGCTATAGACAATCGCCATAATCATTAGTTCCAAACCTAAGATGGCAATAATTACAATCCAATAGAACTCACTGCTGACTGATTCCAAAATTAGATAATTTAACAGCGACAAGCTTGAAAGTAGGAGCCAGGTTATAAACACAGTACCAACGATAAACCACCAACTCATTGTATTAACACGATGGCGAGCGGTCTGTTTGCCCAGGGTGTGTCCTCTAAAAAACGCCAAGGTCGACGAGCCGAGTCGCAAGCTGTTTAACAGCGTAACTAACAGAATTCCAGTGCTTATTGCCAACCACATAACTAATGCTTAAATTATACCATAAGGGTTATTAAACTAGAAACTATCGATAGAAAATGGTAGAATAGGCTTAGTTTAATCACCAAACTTAATTCAAAAGGAGTTTTAACTATGGCTGGACATAGCAAATGGGCAACCACCAAGCGCCAAAAAGCGGTTACTGATGCAAAACGTGGAGCAATTTTTACTAAAATCGGCAATCAGATTGCAATTGCGGCTCGCAAAGGCACTGATCCCGAGATGAATCCAGCGCTAGCGGCAGTGATTGAAGCTGCCAAGGCGGCCAACATGCCAAGGGCTAACATTGAGAAGGCAATCGCTCGAATCGAAGATAAAAATGCAGCTCAATTAGAGGAGGTGGTTTATGAGGCGTATGGGCAGGGGGGCGCAGCAATTATAATTGAAGCCGCAACCGATAATCGCAACCGAACTTTACCAGAAATCAAAACTGCTTTGACTAAAAATGGTGGCCGGCTGGCTGATCCAGGTTCGGTCATGTTTCAATTCGAGCAAAAAGGCGTGATTGTGATTGACGATAAAACTGAAGATACGATTATGCTGGCGCTGGAGGCAGGTGCCGAAGATGCGGTCGAAGAGGCTGGCAATATGATTATCTATACGACCGCCAAGGATTTGATGCCAGTTCGGGCTGAATTATTGGCGGCTGGTGTCAAAATTCGTTCAGCTGAGCTGGAATACATCGCTAAAGTCGAAGTCGACTTAAATTCTGAAGATCAGGCCAAGATTTTGAAACTGCTAGATGTAATTGACGAGCTTGATGACATAGTCAATGTTCACACCAACGCTCGTTTAGACTAGCCATAACATCTTTTACTTATAAAATCTAATTGTTTATCTGTTAGCTTTGGATTAAAATAAGCTTAAACGTTTAAACGAAAAATAAAAATGAACGCACCAAAAAATAAACTTATTTTACAACTCCTGGGCTTAATTGTGGTAAGCTCGGTGGTTTTTATTAACTTTAACGCTTTGGCGCAAACTGAGCCGACACCGCCGCCAACTGAGATTCCAAAATCGACTTATCCCGATTTGCGGATTGTTAA
>CAZPHO010000001.1:21506-25514 GCA_964586855.1 uncultured Candidatus Saccharibacteria bacterium
ACAAGTTGATCAATTCTCGACTAGCGGTTCAGCTCTATCACAACAATCAGCTGGTCGATCAGTTAAGTGGGGTTGATGGTCTGCCTTGGGCGATAAAAACCAGCTCTGAAGTGCTGGCCCGTCAAGTTAACGAAGCCGGCGATTTAGTAGAGCCAGCTTCTTATCAGGAGTTGCTAGCTAGAGATTTGGCGGCCGATGAGTTGCCAGTTCTATGTGGACCTAGTTTGATTAAAATTGATAACCAATGCATCGAGTGCGCCGATAACGAAGAAGTGGTTGATAATCAATGTCTGCCTTGCGAAGGAGATGAGCGCTTGATCGATGGTCGATGTGTGCTGGACTGTTTGGATGATCAAGAGCCGCTAAATGGCCGATGTGCTGATAAGTGCCAGCCAAACTTTAGTCGTGATGCGGCTGGTGGCTGTCAGCCTATTTGTCGGGCCGATCAAGAATTAATTAACAGCAAATGTCTGCCTAAGTGTCTCTCTAGCTATAAGCGAGATGGCGAGAAGTGTGTGCCTGATTGCAAACTTGGTTATGAAATCGGTTTTACCGGCACTTGCGTTTTGCAGTGCCAAGCTGGCTACCAGCGACATCCAGAAACTAATCGCTGCCGGCAAATTGCGGTGACTAGTGGCTCATCACAAACTCAACCTAAACCAACTGCTTGTGCGGCTGGCTATGAGATTGGCTTCACTGGAACTTGTGTCACCAAATGCCAGCCTGGCTATGTTCGCAATCCAACTACTAATCGTTGCCGCAAGCCAGCTACTGAATTTTGCCAAGTTGGTTACGAATTAAATGACGCTGGTAATTGCGTCAAAGAATGCCAGCTTGGTTATTATCGAAATCCAGAAACTGGCCGTTGCCGCAAATTAGAAATCAACGGCTGCCAGCTCGGCTATGAAAAGGGTTTCACCGGCACTTGTGTCAAAGAATGCGAAGATGGCTATGCTCGCAGTCCAGAAACTAACCGTTGTCAAAAAATCAACGCAAGTCAGTGCAAAGATGGTTACGAAAAGGGCTTCACTGGCAGTTGTGTTAAAAAGTGTGAGGATGGCTATGAGCGCAGCCAAGAGACCAATCGCTGTCGCAAAGTTGTTTATCAAGCTACTGATCAGGATATTGACAATATGGTTGGCGCAGTTAAAGGCAGCAATAAAGAAGCAGTTGAATTGCAGTTGTCAACTGGTCAAACGGTTGTGGCTCTGCTCACGGCTGGTGGTGCGCTTGGTGTCAGTAAATTCCGAGCTATCAAGAAGTCTCTATTTGGCTAATTAGCAGTCTATTGACTATAGTGCTAATTTTGGTTACAATTAATCAAAAGGAGATTTTAAGATGTATCCAAATGAACAAGCTGAAGACAATCAACAACCGCTCGAGAAGTATGGGCTAGATTTCACGCAATTGGCTCGTGACGGCAAGCTCGATCCAGTGATTGGCCGCGATCAAGAAGTCAGGCGGACAATGCAGATTCTCTCACGTCGGACTAAAAACAATCCAGTGCTGATCGGTGAGCCGGGGGTTGGCAAGACGGCGATTATCGAAGGTTTGGCGCAGAAAATTATCAAGGGCGATGCCCCAAGTTCGCTTAGAGATAAACGATTGATTAGCTTGGAGGTATCAAGTTTGTTGGCTGGAGCTAGCTTTAAGGGGCAGTTTGAAGAACGGGTCAAGGCCGTGCTCAAAGAAATTGAAGATGCGGCTGGTGAGATAATTTTATTTATTGATGAAATCCACACTATT
This sequence comes from uncultured Candidatus Saccharibacteria bacterium, assembly GCA_964586855.1. Lineage (GTDB taxonomy): Bacteria > Patescibacteriota > Saccharimonadia > Saccharimonadales > Saccharimonadaceae > CAYLXN01. Next base: position 23,253 of record CAZPHO010000001.1, read on the forward strand.
GTCGGGGCAGGTGGTGGTGGCGGCTCGGTTGACGTGGCCAACATGCTCAAGCCGATGCTGGCTCGTGGTCAATTGCGGTTAATTGGTGCCACCACAATTGCTGAGTATCACAAGTATATCGAGACTGATGCGGCCCTAGAGCGACGGATGCAACCAGTAATGGTCGAGGAGCCGAGCGTCGAAGACACGATTGCTATTTTGCGTGGCATTCAGGAGAAATATGAAGTTCATCACGGGGTGAAGATCACTGATGACGCTATTGTGTCGGCTGCTAAACTATCTGATCGTTATATCACGGGACGGTTTTTGCCTGATAAGGCAATTGATTTGATTGATGAAGCAACTTCAGGTCTAAAAATGCAACTCGAATCAATGCCAATCGAATTAGACCAGCTCAAACATAGAATTATGCAGCTTGAGATTGAGCAAACAGCCCTCAAGAAGGACAAGTCGCCTCGGGCAGTAGCTCGCAAGACCGAAATCGAAGCCGAAACTAAGAAGTTAAAAACTCAAGCTGAGCAAGTTGAAAGTCGCTGGCAGCAAGAAAAAGACATCATAGATGAGATAAATTCTAACACTGAACAAATCGATAAGCTAAATCGTAATCTTGAGCTAGCTGAGCGTGAAGCTGATTTGGCACTGGCCAGTAAGATTAAATATGGCGAGTTACCAGAGGCGCAAAAGCAACTCCAATCAGAGCGTGATAAGTTGAGTCAAATTCCCGAAACCGATCGATTGTTACGGCAGGAAGTGACCAGTCACGATGTGGCTGATGTTTTGGCCCGTTGGACGGGTATTCGGGTTAATCGTTTGCTAGAAACTGAAAGTCAAAAGCTAAAAAAGCTTGAACTCAGCCTCGGCAAGCGAGTTATCGGCCAGGAAGACGCCATCAAAGCGGTGGCGAACGCAGTTCGTCGAGCTCGATCAGGGATAAATGATCCTCAGCGACCAGATGGCTCATTTCTATTCTTGGGGGCGACTGGCGTTGGCAAGACCGAATTAGCTCGAGCTCTATCCGAACAGCTGTTTGATGACGAAACTAACATGATTCGGATCGACATGAGTGAATATCTGGAGTCGCATACGATTAGTCGACTAATTGGCTCGCCGCCAGGCTATGTAGGCTATGATCAAGGTGGGCAGCTGACTGAAGCCGTGCGTCGTCATCCGTATTCAGTGGTTTTGTTCGATGAAATCGAAAAAGCCCACCCCGATGTGCTCAATGTTTTGCTGCAAGTGCTTGATGATGGTCGGTTGACTGATGGCCAAGGTCGGACGGTCGATTTTAGCAATGTGATTATCATCATGACTTCAAATGTGGCCTCGGAACTGACGGCTGAATACAGTCGTGCTACTGGCGATAAGCGCGAACAGTTGCGCCAACAAATCGACCAGCAAATGCGCCGCTATTTCAAGCCCGAGTTTCTGAATCGAATTGATGATATTGTAATTTTCAATAACATTGCGCCTGATGACATGGGACGAATTGTCGATGGTCAATTAGCGCGACTGGCCAAGGAATTAGCTAGCAGCAAGGATTTTCACCTAAAATTCACCGAGTCACTGAAAAAATATTTGGCTGAAACTGGCTTTAGCTTGGATTTTGGCGCTCGACCACTCAAGCGCTTAATCCAAAAAACGGTGCAGGATGAGTTGGCACTGGCGATTATTGATGGCAAAATCAAAGATGGTGACAGTGTGGTGCTAGACTATCAAAACAAACGAGTCGTGCTCAAGGTCGACTAACCGACAATAGTCAATAATTCTTGGTTGAATTTGTCAGGCGTGTCTAGGTTGACGATGTGTCCAGCTTCCAGAAAAACTACATATTTGGCATCTGGTTCGTTGTCTGCCCATTGGCGAGCGGCCACTTTGGCTATGTCATTATCATGCTCGCCGACAGCAATTACCATCGGATAACGCCTGGTGGCGGTTTTGTATTTATTAACAAGAGAGCCGAGATTGGCCAAGTAGCGAAAAGAACTTTTTTTGAAGCTTAGGCTCATTTGGTAAAACTTTTCTTGGGCTTCGGCGGTGTAGGCGGCTAATTTTTTACTGGCTGCTGCAAATCTTTTGATTGAAACCAAGCCGATAAGTAGCATTTTCATTTGCTGTCCGCCGATGTTTTTTTGATGTGAGGCATCAAAGTTATTGATGTCGTAGCCGCCGACACAGTAAAGCGAAGCCAATTTTTCTGGATATTTGTTGGCAAAATCAGCCGCCAGCACAGCGCCAATCGACACCCCAACTAAGTTGATTTTG
>CAZPHO010000001.1:25614-90075 GCA_964586855.1 uncultured Candidatus Saccharibacteria bacterium
GTTGATTTTGATCCGAGTTCATAGCTCTCCTTTGTTAAATTATTTATGCTTTGATTATCTGTCAAAATTAAGCATTAATCAAGTCTGCGACTGGCGATTCAGACTAAAATTAGCATGGTATAATTAAAGCATATGATAGCGCGGCTAGTTGGTCAGGTGGTGGATAAAAATCTTAATCAGTTGGTGGTTGATGTTGGCGGAGTTGGCTATGAGGTTGTAGTTTCTACAACAGATAGTGAGCACCTGCTGCTTGATCAGCCTACGACCTTGGTGATTTATCATCATATTCGTGAGCAGTCACAGGAATTGTTTGGTTTTTTGAATCGTGAAGCTAAAGCCTTGTTCGAGCTGTTGATTACGGTGCAGGGTGTTGGGCCCAAGGCGGGGATGGCGATTTTGTCGATTAGTGAATTTGAGCAAGTTCGGTCGGCAATTGCTCGGGGTGATAGCCAGTTTATTCAGCAAGCTCATGGCGTAGGCAAGAAAACTGCTGAGCGGGTAGTGGTTGATTTGTCGGATAAAGTTGGCTTGCCGACGATTATTGGTAGCGGGCCACTTCAAACTGAATTTAACACCAATGACGAAGCGATTGAGGCGTTGATGGCACTTGGCTATACCGAAACTGACGCGGTGCGAGCTTTGCAGGCGGTTGATTCGGACTTGCCAACTTCGGAGCGAGTTCGTCAAGCTTTACAGCGCTAGCGCAGCCTAATTATCAATAATTATCAAAATTGGGTATAATGTAATTGATGGCAATTGAGCGCGTAATTGATATTAAACTCCACGAAGATGATCGTGACGAGCAACAGGCTGAAGTTGGTTTGCGACCAACTAACTTTGCTGATTATATTGGTCAGGAGCGGATTAAGACTAATCTCAAAATTGCAATTGAGGCGGCCAGCAAGCGATCAGAGCCGCTGGACCATATTTTGCTATACGGTTCGCCTGGGCTGGGTAAGACGACTTTAGCGACGGTAATCGCTAATGAAATGCGAGCTAATTTTCGAGTGACGTCTGGCCCAGCGATTGAGCGAGCGGGTGATTTAGCTAGTATGCTGACAAATTTGCAAGACGGCGATATTTTATTTATCGATGAAATTCATCGTTTGAGTCGAGTGGTTGAAGAGACTCTCTACTCGGCGATGGAAGATTTTAAGTTAGATATTATGATTGGTAAAGGTCCAGCTGCTCGGAGTGTGCGTTTGGATTTGCCGAAGTTTACGGTGATTGGGGCGACGACCAAGACAGGTAGCTTGGCGGCACCGCTTCGAGATCGATTTGGTCATATTTATAAATTGGAATTTTATACTGAGGTTCAGATTTCGCAAATTATCAAGCGAACTGCCCGAATTTTGGAGTCAAAGATTGATGATAATTCAGCAGGAATGTTAGCCAAAAGAGCTCGGTTGACGCCACGGGTGGCTAATCGACTACTGAAGCGAGTGCGAGATTACGCTGATGTAAATGGCGATGGAATTATTGACCAAGTCAACGCTTCGGCGACGATGCAAATTTTGGAGATTGATGAGCGGGGATTGGATGCGGCTGATCGGAATTTACTAACTAGTATGTATGAAAATTACCAGGATCGACCAGTTGGCTTAAATACGGTGGCGGCTTTGACTGGCGATGAAATTATCACGATCGAAGACTACTATGAGCCATATTTGATGCAAATTGGGTTTTTAGAGCGGACGCCGAGGGGTAGACGGGTGACGCCAAAAGCGGTAAAATATCTAAAACTAAGGAGTTAAATGGCCAAGCAAGAAGAATACAAGCAAGTTGGAACTGACGCCGAAGGTCAGCCGCTATATCAAAAGGTTGAAGCGAGCGCAGAGGGCGCTCAGGTTGAGCCAAGCAGCTCCGATCAGTTAGGAAAATACCAGCGTCACGACCCCGAGCCGCTTTACCGTGAAGATCGAGCAATCAACGGTTATCTGTATGATAATATTGCTCCAGAAGTGGTTGAGCTGCGTCATCAGCGATCAGTTGAGCGATTCCCTAATATCAAACTACATGACCAAGAATTTGTGGTTTTGACTATCAGCAAACATCCGCTCGAGTTGGCACTAATTTGGGGAATAGCACTGATGGCGATTGTTTTGGTGGCAGTGGCTGGCGCAGTGATTGCTAGTTCGGATTTAGTTATTCAAAGCATGGGCGCTAGCTCGGGGGTTTTGCTATTTGTGATTGGCGTGGCTCTGATTTTGTTGTTGCTGGCTTTTGCCGGCATTGGCACGGTCATTCATCGATCAAACTTCCTAGTTTTGACGACTGAGAAATTAGTTCAGTATGTGATGTATGGTTTGTTTAATCACAAAGTCCAGACAGTTGACTTAAACGGAGTTGAAGATGTTGCTAGTCTGAAAAATGGCTTGCTCCAAACTATGTTTGATATTGGCACAATTCGGATGTCGACTGTTGGTGAAGAATCGACCTACACCATCACTTTTGTTGGCGATCCAGGTACTAAAGCTGACATGGTGAACGAAGTTGTCCAGGCAGTCAAAAACGAACGACCGCTGCCGGATTTGTCGGATTATAAAATCACTCCTTAGTTGCTATCTCGAGTAAAATCTTCTTCTAGCTCCAAGTCGGCAGTAATCTTGAATTGTTGACATTGGTTGTTGGTGCACGAACTGGCTTCATAGGTATAATTACTGCCGAGCTCACCCAAGAGAATCCCTTGAGGGTCGGTAAATAACTGCGGATCCATGCCTGGTAGTGTTTCAGGAGTTAGGGTTTCGGGGTAATATTTGTTATTTTTGTAATAAATTTGAGTTAAATTAAAATAAATGGCGTTAACGGCAGTTTTGCGTTCGGCGTCGCGATTAAGCTGGCGGAGATGGTTTTTTTGAGTAAAAAACAGCCCAAATACTACGCCCAAAAAGACAATCACAATCACTAATTCGATAACCGTAAATCCATATTTGCGCTTCATCAGCCTAATTATAACATTTTTTGTTAACTTTAGTGAATTAATGGCTATTATTAAGCAAAAGTTATATAATAAAACTAACGTTAAAGAGAGGAGAAAGAAATGGCAAAGAAGGTTGAAAAACCAGCAAAAAAGGCAGTGGCGGGATCGAAAAAAGATCAGCCAGCCGCCCAAAACGACGGCAAGAGCAAGGCTTTGAACTTGGCACTCGAGCAAATCACCAAGCAGTTTGGTGAAGGAGCAATTATGAAGCTCGGTGAAAATCAGAAGGTTGACGTCGAGCTGATTTCATCGGGTAGTTTGAGTTTGGATATCGCGCTGGGCGGCGGCTACCCCAAGGGGCGAATTATCGAGATTTATGGTCCAGAAAGTTCGGGTAAAACGACTTTGGCCTTGCATGCGATTGCTGAAGTCCAAAAAGCTGGTGGCTCGGCAGCTTTCATCGACGCTGAACATGCACTTGATCCGTCTTATGCTAAAAAACTGGGTGTTGATACCGAAAACCTGCTCATTTCTCAGCCCGATAATGGCGAGCAGTCGCTGGAGATTGTTGAAACTTTGGTTCGATCAAACGCGGTCGATGTGATTGTGGTTGACTCGGTGGCAGCGCTGGTGCCGCAGGCTGAAATTGATGGCGATATGGGTGATTCGCATATGGGTTTGCAAGCGCGATTGATGAGTCAGGCTTTGCGCAAATTGACTGGCATTATCAACAAATCTAAAGCCACAGTGATTTTTATCAATCAAATTCGGATGAAGATTGGGGTGATGTTTGGTAATCCTGAGACGACGACTGGCGGCAATGCGCTCAAGTTTTATGCTAGCGTTCGGGTGGATATTCGGCGGATTGGTCAGATTAAAGTTGGTGATGATATTTTGGGCAACCGAACTAAAGTCAAGGTGGTTAAAAATAAAATTGCACCGCCATTCCGAGTGGCTGAATTTGACATCATGTATAACGAAGGCATTTCGAGGACGGGTGACGTGCTTGATCTGGCGGTCGAATATGGCATTGTTAACAAAGCTGGCGCCTGGTTTAGTTACGGCGAGGACAAAGTCGGCCAAGGTCGTGATGCCAGCAAGCAATTTCTCAAAGATAATCCAAAGCTGCTAGCTGAAATCGAAAAACAGGTTCGTCAAAAAGCGGCTGAAGCTGAAAAAGAATAGACCATGACACAGGAGCTGTGGCAAACTTATTTTAGCTGTGAAAATTACCAACATCAGTCTGCAGACTAAAAATCCCAATCGAGTCAACCTAGCGATTGATGGTAAGTTCGCCTTTGGCCTTGAAATTTGGCAGGTTACAGAATTGAAGTTAAAAATTGGCCAAGAGATTGATCTTGAGCTGAGACAGCAGCTAGAGCAGGCCAGTCAATTCGGCAAACTTTACGCCAAGGCAGTCAACAAAACCTTCATTCGACCACGTTCGGTGCGTCAAATTGAGACCTATTTACAGCAGCAGTTGTATAAATTACAACTTAAGCAGCCAGAAATGATTAAACAAATTATTCAGCGGATGCAAGCCAATCACTATCTCGATGACCAGCGATTTGCTGAGTGGTGGGTTGAAAATCGCAATCTTAAAAAAGGTGTTAGTCAGAAAAAATTGCGCTTAGAGTTGATTAAAGCTGGGATATCATCGGTGATAATTGATCAAACGCTTCAGGCTTCTGATCGAACCGATCAAGCCGAGCTCAAAAAAGTGCTGGCTAAAAAAGCCAAGCGCTACGACGATCAGCAAAAATTGATTCGCTATCTGATGAGTCAAGGCTTTGCTTATGATGATATTTTGGCTGAATTGAAAGATTAGTTTTTAACTTCGGCCGAGTTGGCTTCTTTGGCGGATTTGCGAAATGGATTAATGAATTCTGCCATCGGCACTAGCTTTTCACTTGCTTGGCTGACGGTTTCATTTTCGCTATTGATGATAACTTGTTGGTTGTCAATCTCAATAATTTTACTGCGATTAACAATTAACTCAGTGTCTTTTAAGCTCTTGAGTAGTGGTCGTTTGATGACCAGGTCAACCACTAAAAAAGTATCGGTTTCAAATGTAAAATCGATTACTACGCCCAGCTTATCCCCTGATTCGGATACAGCCTTTAAGCCTTTAATGCTAAAGCCAAGTTTAAGCAAATTCTTCAGCTGCACCACGTCTTCAGCTTGAACTAGTTCATCGCTATCGTCAATAATAAACCCAACATTACTAAATTCACGAATATCTTCAATTCGCAAATAAGAGTCGTCAGGCTGGTCCAAGTTTTCACCAGTTAATTTGTAGGCTTTGATCAGCAAAGTTCGCGGGTCCATGACCGAGGCCGCCACGCGACCAACAGGCGAGCCAGTTTGTAGGCTCATCACTGGCAAATCAATCAGGCTCGATCCAAACAACAACATACTTAGATTATAAAGCTTAGCTGGCTAATTGCCAAATCATGGTTTGTAAATCGTAAAAGGGTTGATTCGCCCAGATGGTGTTTCAACTTTACCGCCGAGGTCTTTAATTTGATTTATGGTTTGCTGGTCAAAAAATGGAGCAGCAGTAGTGCTTTGAGCAGGCTCGGTGGCAGAATAATAAACAGTGAAAAGGCTATAAATAATTGAAGCTATAGCGATTGTGACCACAACAAAAGTAATAGATTGTCGCGAGCGTTGAATCAAAAGGCGCCGAGCGCTACGCTTTTGCTGATCGACTTTCTTGGCGCTAGTTGTAGTAGTGGCTTTAGTTGATTTATTTGACATAAATTTTAAACTCAATATCTCCTACTAAAATTGCTTGATCGACTTCGGGTGATTTTTGGAGTGAGACGCTAGTCAAGTGCAGTGGTGTAATTTGGCTTTCAAGAGTTAGCAAAAAATTTAAAAAGTTATTATAGCTAACTGGTGACTTGAGAGTAATACGAGCAATAACGCTCTTGCTATTGGTGGGGTTGGCTTCTTTGTCGATGCTAAAATCGACTTGAGTGATGGTGATGTTATTGCTTCTTGCCATTTGTCCAATAATTTGCACCGTCTGGTCTTGATAGCGATGAGCTTCTAGCGGGGCAGCCATTTTGTTGGCTGATACGACTACTGGCTTGAGACTGTCAAGTTGACCGCGCAAACTTTGCATGTTGGTTAATTGCTGGCGGCTAACTTCAGCTGCGGCGATTGCTGCCTGAGCTTCAGTTGCCCGCACTTGAAGCTGCTGGTAACCAGCTAAGAAAGCACCAGCGGCTGCCAAAATAAGAATCGCATTAGCGGCCACCAATCCCCAAAATAGTTTTTTGTAAGCTGGTATTGTTTTCTTGATTTTTGAAGAATCTTTACTCATCTAATTTCTCACGTTTTAAAACAACACTAATCACGGCGCTAATTTTTTCATTCGGTTTGGCTTCTGAGTCAGTTGATTCAGTAATGCTGGCAATGATTACCTGCTCGAACAAATCTGAGTTCTCAAAACTAACTTTAGTCGCGACTGCATCGTTGATTGAAGCCATATGGAGGGTCAGATTTTTTGGCCCATCAAAGAAATCTTGATTAAGCTGAATCGAGTCTAGTGAAACATTGTTCGGCAAAGCTTGGGAAATTTTGAACAGCACTTTTGAATATAGGAAGCGCTGATCGAGAATTGTTTTGGCACGAGCAAGATTAGCCGCAAAAGCATCAGCCTCGGCTTTGTCTTTAGTGTAGTTGTTGATGTTGGTTAGATTGTCTTGATTTTCCGTCTCGGCATTAGCTTTGGTGGTGGTGATTAGCTGCCAAGTTGCTAAAATCAAAAGGGTTGTCACCACTAGCATCCCAGCAGTGATAAACAAGTAATTACGTAATGTTCGATTGCGTGAAGAAAACGCATGTTGATTCTGAACCTCTTTGGGCAGAAGATTAATCATTAGAGAATCTCCGTTGGAGTTAAAAGAGCGGCGCCCGAGACAGTTAGGTAGCGGTTGATGGCTGCTCGCTTGGGTTTTTCGAGCGAGCGGAAGTTGATATTTTGCCACGGGCTAGCGATTCGGACTGGCATTAATAGTTCGTTGGTTAAAAATTCGCCCAGGCCAGCTAAGTTGCTGCCCGTGCCAACCAGAAGAATTTGTTGAATTTCACGATTTTGCAATCGGTCGTTGTTGTAGCGAATAATTTTCTTGATTTCACGAATAATTCGGTTGACATCAGGAGTCAAGGCTTTGGTCAAACTGGCTTGATTTTTGCTTTTATTGAAGCCGCGCAAAACTTTGAGCTGATAAGCTTTTTCAAGCGAAATATTGAGTTTGTTGGCAACGCTCAGTGTAAAATCATTGCCGCCGATTGGAATTGAGCTGGTTGCTCGAACGGTCTGATCCAAAATGGCAATGTCAGTGTTAGTTAAGCCGATATCAACGATAATCGTATTTAGGTCGCCTGATTCGTCGGCAGCTAGGGCGCGCGCAATCGAGTTGGTGCTTGGCTCAACCAAAATCGGTTCAATTCCAGTAGCACGAGTGGCTTCAAGGACACGGTCGACTAGGTTTTTTGGCACCGAAGTTAAAGCAATTCCCAACTCTTGCTTGGTGCGGGAAACAATTTCCCAGTCAATCTCGAGCAAGTCCTTAGGCATCGGCACGTATTGCTCAATTTCAATATCGATCATGTTCTGCAGCTGTTTCTCGGCTTCGGTCGGGATATTGAGCGCTTGGGAGAAAGTTCGGGCGGCAGGGATGCTAATCACCGCGTAGTTTGATGACAAAAATCCAGTCAATTTGTCGCTTAAAAGCTCATTGATTTTACTTTCCAAAAAACCGTCGCTGTTGTCAAGACTAGTAGCCAGTCGATTGGGACTTAGCTCAATTGAGCCATAGCCGTTGACCATTGGTGATTTGCCGCTGGAGTCAAGTTCCATCACCCGCAGGCCATTAAGATTAATATCTAGTCCGAAGCTAGTTTTTATTTTTGAAAATAATTCTGTTTTGGGCCCACTCATAACTTTATTTATTATAGCATAAGTTTATTAAATCGCGGTGGCCATACCTGAGATTGGCAGCATCACGCTGGCAGCCACTAGGCCAACTACTCCACCCATGATTACAATCATCACCGGCTCAATGATTGAGTTCAGTTGTTCGACCGCCAAATCAACTTCCTCTTCATAGAAATCAGCCACTTTCAGCAGCACCGTGTCGGTGGTTCCAGTTTCTTCACCGACGGCCAACATTTGGCCGACAATTTCTGGCCATAGATGCTGGTCTTTACTGATAACTTCCGACAGCTGGTCACCGTTTTTAATGCGGTCCGATGCGTGAAGCAGTGAGTCTTGATAAAGCTTGTTGCCGAGTGCATCAGCGGTAATCTCTAATGATTGATTGACTGACACGCCAGCGCTCATCAAGGCCGAAAAAGTCCGAGAGAAGCTAGCCACCGCGTTTTTACGAACCAGTTCGTTGATGCCTGGGATTTTTAAGATTAGTTTGTCAAATTTGGGTTTGCCAGTTGGGCTTTTGATGTAGCGAATTAGCAGGAAAACACCTCCCACTAATAGAGGAATTAAAATAAACCACCAGTTGACGATGAAATCACTAATGGCTAACATCGCTTTCGTCAGGGCCGGCACCGCATCTTCACTGCCTGATAGGCTAGTCGTAACTTCACCGATTTGAGGGATGACAAAAATCATCAAGCCAAAGAAAGCAACTACGGTGACTGACAGCAGAACAATCGGGTAAGTCATGGCCGATTTAATTTTCTTGCGCATCGAGGCCGATTTTTCTTGTTGGGTGGCTAATCGTTTCAAAATCTGATCCAAAATACCGGCCGCCTCACCAGCTCGGACCATGTTGACATAAATCGTATCAAAAACTTTCGGGTGCTGGGCTAAAGCGTCGGCAAATGACAGGCCGCCTTCAATTGAGTTGGCGACTGCCTGCGATGTTTCTTTGAGCTGAGTTTCACCTTTGCCACTGAGAGCGTTGAGCCCTCTTAGTAGTGATACACCAGCCGAAATCATGGTCGATAGCTGACGAGTAAAGATAGCTAGCTCATCGGGCTTGACCTTTTTTGATCCAAACAAGGCTGAGGTTGAAAAAGTTGTTCGGGCTCGATTGACACTGATCGGTCGATAACCCAAACCCTTGACAGCCGCAATTGCCGCCGCGGCATCAGTGGCTTCGACTTCACCTTCGACACGCTTTAGACTTTGATTGAGTGCAGTAAATTTAAATTTCATGTTTAATCCTTTGTTGCGCTAAATACTTCTTCAAATGAGGTTACTCCTCGTAGAGCTTTTATAATTCCATCAGTTTTCATCGTTACCATCCCGTGATCAACCGCCGCATTTTTGATATCGAGGGCGGTGGCACTTTTGACAATTAGATCTTGAATTGATGGGCTAATATCAAGCACTTCATAAATTCCAACTCGTCCACGGTAGCCAGTGTGATTGCATTCGCTACAACCACCTTCGTGAGCCTTCCAGATGTGAGTGATGTCATTATCGCTGGTGCTGAGTGGTTGGTCGGGACTGATGCGGCCATCTTTGGCTTGCTGTTCTAGCGTGTGCAGATAAGACAAATCAGCATCGTGGCTTAATTCAATAATACTCACCACTTTTTGCTTGGTGGTTGGGTCAATTTCAGTTCGCTCTCGGCAGTGATTGCACAGGCGACGCACTAGGCGTTGGCCAACTACGGCGTTGGTGGTTGAAGCAATCAAAAACGGCTCAATGTGCATGTCCAGCAAGCGCGGTAAACTGGTGGCTGCATCGTTGGTGTGCAATGTCGATAGCACCAAGTGTCCAGTCAGGGCAGCTTGAACTGCTAAATCAGCGGTTTCGCTATCACGAATCTCGCCGACCATCATGATATTAGGGTCTTGACGCAGTAGCGAGCGTAAACCGCTAGCAAAGGTAAGCCCAGCTTGTGGATTGACTTGAGTTTGATTGACGCCTTCAATTTTATACTCAACTGGATCTTCAACCGTTGAAATATTAACTTTGGCGGTGTTTAAAATCGATAACATGCTAAAAAGAGTGGTCGATTTACCAGAACCAGTTGGCCCAGTTACTAGCAACATGCCGTTGGGTTCGCGAATCGCTCGGTTGATTACCTCGAGCGCCTGGCCCCAAATTCCGAGCTGTCCCAGTGTTAGTGCTTCCACGCTTTCACTCAAAATACGCATCACTACTTTTTCGCCCTCGGTTGTTGGCAGGGTTGACACCCGCAGCGCGTAGTGATTGTTTCTTATGTCAATTTTAAACCGACCGTCTTGCGGCACTCGTCGTTCGTCAATTTTTAAATTCGATAAGATCTTAATTCGGCTAACTAAAGCTCCAAGTACGTTTTTGGGCAGGCGTTGAGTTTCGTGGAGCGCGCCGTCAATCCGGTAGCGCACCTGAACAAAATCTTCGCGTGGCTCAATATGAATATCGCTAGCATCAGACTTAATTGCGTATTCCAAAAGCAAATTAACTGTCTGAGCGATTGGCGAATCCTCAGATACATCTTCCTCACGCACCTGAGAAATGTCATCCGAAGCCTCTTGCTGAACATTTATTACTTCGCTCAATTCTTGGCTAACATCACCGCGATACAGATCAAGACAGTTTAAAATATCAGACGTGGGTGCTAAGTGAAACCTAGCTTTGTTGCCGAGGTCTTTTTGAAGGAAGTTAATTGCTTGCACGTCATCTGGATCATCGGTGGCAATATCAACGTCACCTGCCTGATCGATACCAAAAACAATTGCATTGTATTGGCGAGCCACCAACTCAGGAATGCGTTTGAGCATTTCAGGTGTAATTTGCTTGGGGTCGAGCCGAACAAATGGGATATTAGCAAATTCAGCATATTTTTCAAATAAATTAGTTTCGCTAATCAAATTATCTTCTAAAACCAAAGCTTGCAGAGACTTATTGCTCCGTTTTTGGCGCTGCTTTAAATCAGCTAACTGTTCTGGTGTTAGCTCCAACAGCTTTTCTACCAAGGTATCGGATATAATCATAAAAACTCACTTTCCATTGTAGTCTAAAAAGTTTAAAAATTCTAGTGCTTATTTTCACTCGGGCAAAATTTTGCTATGATAGAGTTGATGCTTAGGCTTCAGGGATTGAATCAACCTCAAGTGGTAGCGGCGATTTCGGGCGGCGTGGATTCGTGCGTGCTACTGGATTTGCTAATTCAAGAATTTAAAGGTGAGGTGATTGTGGCTCACTTTAATCATCAGATTCGAGGTGCAGAGTCGGATGCTGACGCTGTTTTCGTGCGTAATTTAGCCAAAAAATATAACTTAAAATATGAAATCGTTGATGGTGGCCTGGGGCCAGCTGCTAGCGAAGAAACGGCTCGCCAGGCTCGGTATGCTTTTTTGCGGCAAGTGGCGGCTAATTATCAAGCGCCAATTGTGACCGCTCATCATCTTGATGACGTGGTTGAGTCAATTGCGATAAATTTGACCCGAGGAACTGGCTGGCGTGGTCTGGCAGTGATGCAGGCGCCTGATCTGGTGAGACCTCTAATTAGTTACACCAAAAATGAACTGCTGGCTTATGCAGCTGAGCATGACTTGACTTGGCAAGAGGACTTGACCAACGTCGACCCTAAATATTTACGTAATCAAATTCGCCAGCGAATTAATGATCGCTTGGACGAAACCTACAAGCGCTTAATTTTTGACTTATGGCGCCAGCAAGTCGATTTAAAATCCCAAATCGACCAAGAAGTGAAGCGATTTTTGCCGACTGACCATCGCTTGAGTCGCTACTTTCTGATTATGCTTGATCAGTTGTCGGCTGTCGAAATTATTCGAGCTTGGGTTGAGCGAGAAAGCGGCTATCGACCAACCATTCCTCAGGCTGAGCGGATTTGGTGGCAGATAAAGACCGCTCAGCCTGGTGATATTTTCGAGCTTAACCAACAAATCCAGCTAAAATTCCATCTCAAGTATTTGGTTGTGATAAACCATAAATAATGATAAAATATAGGTTGTTAATAAGCGTTGAAACGTTGAAATTTTAATTTGCATTCAGGAAGGAGTTCTTTTGAAACAAAATAACTTGAAAAAGCCAACTAAAAAACCGAATCTCATCAAGCAATTATTGATGGTATTTACTTTTGCTTTTATCGGCTTGGTGGCTTACGCCTCAATAACCGCCGGTAGTAATTTAGAAAAAGTGCCACTGTCAGATGTGGTTGCTCGAGCCAATAAAGGCGAGCTTGAAAGAATTGAAGTTCAGGGCAACCAGATATTTGTTATTAAAAAGGGAGAGGATAAGCCAAGTCAGATTTCCTACAAAGACGGCAGTAGTAGTTTGCAAGAACAGGGGTTGAAAGCTGATGCGCCGGTGTCGTTGACGGTTTTGCCGCCATCAGAAACTGGTAATATTCTCTGGAATTTGGCGATGATTTTTATCCCGACGATTATGATTGTGGCCTTTTTCACTTTCATGATGCGTCAAGCCAACAGTCAAAACAATCAGGCAATGGGTTTTGGCAAAAGTAAAGCTCGGATTTACGGTCTTGACAAAGAGAAAGTTAATTTTGATGATATTGCTGGTAATGATAACGCTAAGCAGGATCTATATGAAGTGGTTGATTTCTTGAAACAGCCTAAAAAGTATGAAAAGCTGGGCGCTAAAATCCCTAAAGGCGTGCTGTTAGTTGGCAATCCAGGAACTGGTAAAACTATGCTGGCTCGAGCAGTGGCTGGTGAGGCCAAAGTGCCGTTTTTCTCGATTTCAGGCTCAGAGTTTGTCGAAATGTTTGTCGGTGTTGGGGCGTCACGAGTCCGTGATTTATTCCAAAAAGCCAAGAAAAATGCGCCAGCGATTATCTTTATTGACGAAATTGATGCCGTTGGCCGCAAACGAGGTTCGGGTATGGGCGGCGGTCATGATGAGCGTGAGCAGACTTTGAACCAGATTTTAGTTGAGATGGATGGTTTTGAGACGGGCACGAACGTGATTATTTTGGCGGCCACTAACCGCTCAGATGTGCTTGATCCAGCTTTGCTTCGACCTGGCCGATTTGATCGACGAGTCAATATCACTTTGCCAGAGCGCAAAGATCGGTTGTCAATTCTCAAAGTTCATTTCAAAAACAAGCCATCAGAAAAAGATGTTGACCTTGACGCTTTAGCGGCCAAAACAGCTGGCTCGAGTGGCGCCGACTTGGCAAATATTGCCAACGAAGCAGCGATAATTGCCGCTCGACTTGATCACCCTAAAATCACCAACGCCGACGTGACCGAAGCTTTTGAAAAAGTAGCGATTGGCCCAGAGCGCAAAAACTCGATTATGAATGACAGAGAGAAGAAAATCACGGCTTATCATGAAGCGGGGCATGCAGTAGTTGGGCACGTTTTGCCCGATAGCGACCCAGTTCACAAAGTGACGATTATTCCTCGTGGGGCAGCTGGTGGCGTGACTTGGTTTTTGCCGCCTGAGGATCGACATTACACCAGTTTGTATGAATTTAAAGATATTTTGGCTCGAGCGATGGGCGGTCGCCAGGCTGAGCGGTTAATTAACGGCGACGATGGCATTACCACTGGTGCGGGTCAAGATTTGCGCCATGCAACCGAAATTGCTCGAGAGATGGTTATTGAACAGGGGATGGGTAAGCAGTTGCGTGATCAGGTTTTTCATGAGCCAGATGGCGGTATGTTCTTCGATAAAATCACTCAAGAGCGGCCTTATTCTGAACAGACAGCTGAAGCGATCGATCAAGAAGTGGCTACTATTATCAAAGAAGCTGTTAATCGAGCAGCGACTGTTTTGTCGGAAAATAAAACTTTGCTTGATAAATTAGCTTCCGAATTGTTAGAAAAAGAAACGCTTGAGGCTGAAGAAGTCGAAGCAATTCTAAAAGACGCTAAATTGCCAAAAACTGTCAAATTACATGACTAACCCAGCCCGCCACGTTGTTGAACTTGCTAATCGCCGTCTAAGCGTTCGCACGGCGGCGATTATTTTGGCTAGTTCGACCTTGCTATCGAGTTTGCTTGGGATTTTTCGTGATCGGTTGCTCAACGGCGCCTATCTTGACACTTATCCTCAAGGAATTGATGCCTACACGGTGGCTTTTATTATCCCTGATTTTATGTTTTCAATCCTAGTCTCGGGCGCGCTGACGGTGACGTTCGTGCCAGTTTTCAACCAATATCGCAACGACAAACGCTACAAAGACGAGGCGGCGGCTTGGGAAATCGCCTCAAGCATGATCAATTTTATGAGCATTGTGACTTTACTTTTGTCAATTGGAATTATGATTTTCGCCGAACCGTTGATTAAGTACACCGTTGGCCAAGGCCTGGAAGAATCAAGTCGAGCCTTGGCGGTCAGCATGATGCGAGTGATTGCTATTAATCCATTTTTGTTTTCAATTTCTGGCATTCTCTCAAGCATCCAGCAGTCGTATAGCCGGTTTGTGTTTTATGCGTTGGCGCCAGCGATGTATAACATTGGAATTATTATCGGCACTTTGTTTTTCACCGAAGGAATTTATATTTTCGGCTACCAAGTTTTTGAAGGTGGAATTATGGGCGTGGCTCTGGGCGTGCTGCTCGGGGCGATTTTACAACTAGTCGTTAGTTCGATTGGGATTTTAGGTCTCGGATTTGACTATAAATTTAAAATCTTTTGGAAAAATCGAGGCTTTCGTCAAGTGATTAAGATTTTTCCTGCGCGGTCAATGGATCAGGGGATGGATTATTTCAACTCGCTGGTTGAAACCAGCCTAGCGTCACGGATGGCGTCTGGCACAATTCGGTCTTACAACCAAGCTTTGACTCTGCACATGATGCCAGTCAACCTCGTCGGCGTGGCGATTTCCAATGCTGCCTACGCCAGCATGACCGAAAAACTCAGCCTAGGCCAAACTGGGCAGTTTAAGCAAGAAGTTCAAAACGTTTTGCGAACTATCATTTGGATTTCGTTGCCGATTGCGGTGATTGCTTTTTTCACCCGCGGCTACGTCGTGAATTTTATCAAAAATGGTGGCAATCAGCTGATTGCCTCGTTGCTTGGCTGTTTAGTGGTCGCAATTTTCTTTCGCTCAATTTATCACATCATCGCCCGAGCTTTTTACGCCCAACAAAACACCAAAATCCCACTTTATGTGTCAGTTGTGGCTGTGTTTGTAAATATTGGCTTCGCGGTTTTGTTGATCAAGCAGTTTAATATGGGCGCCTATGGCTTAGCTTGGGCACAATCAATTGCAGCTGTGTTTGAGGCGGTTGTGCTGGGTAGTTTTTTGGTCAAAAAGAATCCAGGTATTCTCAATCGTCATTTTTGGACAGCAGTTATTGGCATGATTAGTGCTGGCGGCGTTTGTGCGCTGGTCTGTTATGGCCTGGTGTTGCGTTGGCCGCTGATGGAAACCAACCAGAGTTTTTGGTCGACTTTTCCGAAATTTACGCTGATCACTTTTATTTCGAGCATCGCTTATGTAATTGTTTCAAAACTTTTCCATCTGCGTGAGGCTAATTTGGTCGCTAATCGAGTCAAAAAAACCTTATTTGGTAGCCTAGGTCCGAAAAATGAGTAGCTTAAGCCAAATCCGTAATTTTTGCATCATTGCTCACATCGATCACGGTAAAAGCACCTTAGCCGATCGGATGATGGAGCTGACCGAGACGGTTTCGAAGCGCGAAATGAAGTCGCAACTGCTTGACTCGATGGAGCTGGAGCAGGAGCGAGGGATTACAATTAAGTTGACGCCAGTGGCGATGAAATACCGCGATTATCAGCTGAACTTGATTGATACGCCAGGGCATGTTGATTTTAGCTATGAAGTTTCGCGTAGCTTGGCGGCTTGTGAAGGGGCGATTTTGGTGGTTGATGCGTCGCAGGGTGTGCAAGCTCAAACTTTATCGAATATTTATCTGGCGATGGAGGCCGATTTGACGATCATTCCAGTGCTGAACAAAATTGATTTGCCAGCGGCTGATGTCGAGCGGGTGAGTAAAGAAATTATTGAGATTTTAGGTTGTGAGTCAGAAGATATTTTGCAAATTTCCGCTAAGACTGGGCAGGGGGTGGAGGCAGTTTTGCAGGCGATTGTCGAACGCACCCCCTCTCCAAAAGGGGAGACCGATGCTCCGCTTAGAGCTTTGATTTTTGACTCGTATTATGACGATTATCGAGGAGTGGTTTTGTATGTGCGGATTGTCGATGGGCAGCTGGCTAAAAATGATCAAATTTACATGTTAGCTACAAAATCTGCTGGTTTGGCGCTGGAAGTGGGGAAATTGACCCCCAAAATGTCGCCTACTGCTAGTCTGAGCGCGGGTGAAATTGGCTATATCGTCACTAATCTCAAATCAACCCGTGAAGCGAAGGTTGGTGATACTGTGGGTTTGGGGAAAGACCACATATCAACTTCACCACTCCCCGGCTATAAAGAAATCAAGCCATTTGTTTACGCTGGGTTTTTCCCAGTATCGAATGAAGATTACCAGACGCTTAAAGACGCAATCGACAAAATTGCTCTGAGTGATTCGGCCTTGGATTATGAGCCAGAAAACTCCCCTGTCTTGGGTTTTGGGGTGCGGATTGGCTTTTTGGGCTTGCTGCATATGGACATCATCCGTGAGCGATTGGAGCGAGAATATAATTTAGATTTGGTGGTGACCAATCCATCGACTGACTATCAAGTTATTTTGAAAAATGACGAAGAATTGAGCGTTCGCTCGGCCGCTGATTTACCTGACGCAATTCAGATTGAAGCAATCAAAGAGCCGTGGGTGAGTGGGGAGATTATCGTACCCAATGATTATGTCGGGGCGGTGATTCAGTTGATTATTGCTAAGCGAGGCGTTCAAAAGCAAATTAGCTACATTGACACTCGAGCTTTGGTTAGTTTTGAAGCGCCGCTAGCGAATTTATTAACTGATTTTTATGATCAGCTAAAGTCGATTACTAGCGGTTATGGCAGTTTAAATTATGAATTCAAAGATTATCAACAACATGATTTGGTTCGGTTGGATTTTTATGTGGCAGGCGAGATGGTTGATGCGCTGAGCATCGTCGTCCATCGCTCGGAGTCGCAGCGAATTGGCCGTGAGACAGTCAAAAAACTCAAAGAAGTCGTCCCCCGCCAGAATTTTGAAGTCAGCTTGCAAGCGGCAATTGGTGGCAAATTTATCGCTCGTGAAGACGTCAAAGCTTTTCGCAAAGATGTCACGGGCTATCTCTATGGCGGTGATGTTTCGCGCAAGAAAAAACTCTGGGCCAAGCAAGCCAAAGGCAAAAAACGGATGAAGCGGTTTGGTAAAGTCGATATTCCGAGCGAAGCTTTCACAGTAATGTTGAAGCGAGATTAAAAATGATAACTAATACAAAGTAAAACAATCCCAAGGTTCGGGGTTGTTTAAAATGCCTAGTAATTAAATTTTGCCTGATTTGAGTCTCGTAATTTTTGCTCAATTTCAGGATCAAATAGGCAGTTGGTGAATTGTGACTGATCGGAGTTCGCTAGATTGGTATTGTTGTTGATTTTTAGGCCACGAAAGTCACAATTGTTGGCTTTAATGACAGTCGCAGAGTTACGCAAGTCTAGATTTCGAGCCTGGCAACTTTTCATCGTAATCGGCTGGCCCGAGAACCCACTAGCTCCAGTTAAGTCGCAATTGTCGAAGACAAAGAATCCGCAGTTAACTAAGCTAAAATCAACTTTTTTAAAGTCTTGATCTGTGAAAATTAGCTCTTCGCCATCCTGAATGGCTGGATAACGCAAGCGACGATACGCTTCAATATCTCCATCGCTCAAAGCTCTAGATAATTGTTGAACTAATTTAATTTCTGCCATTTTGTCCTTTCATGTTCTATGCCAAGTGACTACTCCCAGTCCTTGTTGGCTGGAACGTCGGCCAACGTTCCATCACTGTTATAAACGGCAGTGGCTTTGTTGCCATTGCTGTCAGTTTGAGAGTAATAATATCCGCCTGGTGCTCTAGGGTCTTCAGTTGAGTTAACGGTGTGCTTAGTCCCATCACTAGTAGTCCATTGCTCTCCATCTCTCGACACTCATCTCCTTTTAAATAATTAGCAACAACTACTGCTAATCCAGATTGTATTGTCAAAATATTTTTTGTCAACTAAAATCCTTGAACTAAGGTCAATTAACGACTATACTAACAGAATATGGATTATGATTTGCGAACTTTGATTGATAATTATCAACCGTCCGCTGAGACAAAAAATCTAGTGGCGACTCACCCATTGGTTTTGGTGGCTGGGATTTCTGGTGCTGGCAAAGATACCATCGCTCGCCAGTTGGTGGTAACTGGTAAGTATCAGCAGTTTGTGTCGCACACCACTCGCCCACCACGAATCAATGATGGTCGGACAGAAGTTAACGGCCAAGATTATTATTTTATAGATCAGCAGCAGGCGGAAGCGATGATTGTCCAGCAGGAATTTATTGAGGTGAAGTTGGTTCATGGGACGATTTATGGTTCAAGCGTAGCTGAGTTTCAAAAGGCTGTAGATTCGCATAAAATTCCAATCAACAATGTTGACGTTCAGGGCGTCAATGAATATAAGCAGTTGAGTGATCGAGTCACAGCGTTGTTTGTTTTGCCACCGAGCTATGAGATTTGGCTGGAGCGTCTTAAGAAGCGTTATTCAACTGAAGCTGATTTTGCGATTAATTGGCCCAAGCGGCGCGGTAGTGCGATTCGTGAACTTGAGTTTGCACTTAATAGCAAGCAATTTGAGTGGGTGATAAACGATGACTTAGTCCAAGTGGTGCAGGAGGCTGATCGGCTAATTTCCAATCAAGCAGTTGACTTTGCAACACCTGAGCAGAAGCAAATTGCCAAGCAAATATTGTATAAATTACAAACTGCGGCCTAGCCTTTTTGCTTATTCTTGTGATACAATAAAGGCTAATTGATGGTGGAGGTCAAGGTACTTTTAATAAGCTAGTTTTTTATGCTGATTGTTTAGTTAGCAGGTATTGTTGATTAAATAATCGGCGTAAAAATCAAGGCGAGGAATATCCTCTTAAACATACTATAGCCTATGGATGTCGATTATTGGAGGGTAAAAATGAGGCTAAAAGTAACGCTTTGGCAGCCTGGTGATTCTCTGCCAGTAAATGATTTTCCAGTTGAACTTGAGGCTGGTTTTTTGATTTACACAGATCATAGCGGTGTGGTTCGGGCAGTATCGAATGGCAACTTCACCGATGACCAGCGCTTCCTATATGTTTATCGACAGAACAGTGAGGGGCAATGGCTTGGATCTTGGCTACACAACTCTGAGTTTCCGGTGCGAGCAACGCTTCGCTTTTTGAAAGGCAAAGTTTCACTTACTGCTCCTGTTGTGCAGCCCATGTTTTCTGCTCCAGGTTGTAAGACCTGAGACGACTAAACGCAGACGGTGTCTGTGGTACTTCTAATCCCGTGCTAGTCGCGGGATTTTACTTGGCAGCGCAACCATAGTTGACATAGTTAGATAATATGTTATAGTTGTGATGTTCTAATGGCTTGTTTAAGCTAGCAGAAGGCAAATTATCAACAAGTTGCCCAGACTTTCAGGAGGAAAAGATGGAACACAACTGCGGTTCATGTAAACAAGATTGCCCTAATCATGATGCACATCATGGAAGGAGTGATACAGCTGATGCTTTGTGGGCTCAAGATCAATGGTTAGCAGCGAGAAGCTGGTACGCGGTGTCTTTGGTGGATTTCGAAAATAGCCCGGGAGTGTTTAGACGAAAAGACTTAGAGTGCGCTCAAGAAGCAGTCTCAAGTGATGGCATTGCTTTTAGTTTAGCAAAGAACAGGGTTGATTCTCTGTTTAAGGGCCTTAAGTACGACCCTGACAGGCTATCTCCTGAGCTTGTAGATCTGATGATTGTAGTCAGGCAAGAAGAAGAGCTATTTTTACTTGCAGCAGCAATGATAGCCGCTAAGAGAGCTGGCTTTAAAAGTGTATTCTCAGTTTGTTTATTTGGGAGTTAGGTAGTTTGTTGCCCCGCCGAACGGCGGGGATTTTTTGTAATTAAAAACCTCTCCAATGAGAGGTTTTGTGTTTTAGCGCTGAATGTAAACATATCCAGCGCTTTTGACTTGGTCAAAAAGACCATTGACTGATAGTTTGCCGATTGAATATCGACTAGTATTGGGATCCCAAATATAAAAAGCATCAAACAAGCCAAACCATTGGCTTGTTTCAGCCACGCTTGGATGGAGCTTATCGAAGTTTGATGAAACAGGATTGTCTGGAGACGCATAGTAGTTTGCCGTTATCTGTGGAGCGTATTCAGCCTGGAAGTCTCTTACTCCATCAGCACATGCCTTGTGGTCTATGCCTCCTTGGCTGGTATCAGCACTTAGATTGGCAAGCGTTCGTAGCTCAACTTTTTTGCCTTTCATCGTCTTCATGAGTTTAACCAATTCATTTGTTACTTGGGCTCTGGTTAGTTCTAGGTTCGAATAAGGGTATTCAATAACATGATGGTCGTTAAAGCCTAGTCGATTTAGAACATCTTTGGTTTCACGAGTTCGAGCATCAGCAAATTCATTAACTGAGATTGTTGCTTTGCCTTCCTGTGCTAATAGTCGATTTACTGCGTTGATAGCCGAGCTTTTTTCGCCTCGCGTCATTTGCATCAATAGAATTTGCTTGCCAGCGTTGGCGTCTCGGACTAGTTGCGGCCCCATCGACAAAACCTCATCGTCTTGATGCGGGTTAACGTAAATTGCCACCGTATCACCATCAGTTAAGTTGGCTAACCACGGATAGCCATCCTCGCTCTTCACTCGTCCGCCAAGCATTATAGACCTATTAAGGTAAATATCGTCAGGCAGGTCAAATATTGAATCTTTGGCTAGGACGATGCTGCTGCCATTTTTAGCCAGAGAAATTCCAGCCAAAGCGTCAGCAAACGTTTCGCCCGTCGTCACGATTGCTTTAGCGCCTGTGCCAAACAGTTGACGATGTGCTTTCCATGACATTTCGTATTGATCAGCCCCAGAGATTCGTATCGCTGAAGGTAGTTTATCGAGGGCTGTTCCTAGAGCTGAGTTGTTGCCAATAATGACCGTTTGACGGTATTGATGGCTTTTTAGGGCTTCAATCGCCACACTGCCGCTGGGGTTGCTTAGGATGATTGGCGTATTGCTGCTATAAGCATAAGCTGCAGCAATCAAAGCATCCATGTCTGAGTAGCCATTGGCAATAATTACTTGGTCAGTAGTTTTAGTGCTCTGACCAAAAACATAATCATTTACCAGTTGATTGGTCAGATATCGATCGTCACCAGCAATTCTGACTACGGAGTAGCCCTTGCTCCTGAGTGTGTTTTCAGCCTGAGTCGACACCATCGTCACTCCGCCAACGATAAATACTTTCTTGACGCCGAGTCGGCTCATTTCCTGAGTATTTCTCGAATCGAGAGCGGCATTGCCGTTGAGCAAAATAGGAGCATTTTCTTTCTTGGCTAAGTTGGCCGCACTGTTTGAGTCAGCCGCTACCCAGCCATTAACCAAAATGGCCGTTTGGCTGTTGCTAAAAACTGATTTTGATACGGCAATGGCTGTAGCGACCCGATCGTCACCAGCAATTCTTGGTGTTGATCCGCTGGCTTGAACTGGACTAGCAAATCCTAAAAACAGGACTGCTACTAGGGCAAAACTCAACACAAAAGAGACAATTCGTTTCATCTTTTCTCCTCCCAAAATTTAAAGATCAAACTGCTGAATTGCAGTTGCGCTGGATTATATAATAAAACAGCTCAAAAGCAAGCTCTAGCATTTATACTGTCAAGGGTGGTATAATCAACTTAAGCTAATTAATAAAGGATTTTATGCAAAAGAAAACAACCATTTTAATCGCTATTTTGGCGCTAATTGTCGGTGGCGGGTTAGGTTTTGGAGGTAATTATTTACTTAGCCAGTCATCAAAATCAACTGACGATAATCCAGCCTTAGCCAACGATAATCAGCAGTCAAACGGTAACACTGCTGCCACAGAGAAGGCCGAGAACCAGCAATCACTAAAGTTGATTAAGGAACTGGAACGAGAGTTAAGACAAGAACGCAGGCCTGATCCAAATTTACCATCTACTTTTTATTATTATCCATGGAACGTCAACTTCGATTCAGGAGTATATAAAGTCGCTGATGGCAGTCATTATATCTCTGATGAAGGTTTTGGCTTGCGCCAAGAAAAAGAGCACTCGACTGCTGACATAAGAACTGATTTAGCAAAAATTATCTCATTTTTGAAAAGTAAAGGCCTAGAGCAGGAGACAAAAACTGGCAGCGAGGCTGATGGTGAGCAAGTGTTTTACATTTTCAAAAGCGATAAAGTATCTTGTTTTATTTCTGGATATTTTTCATTTCGTGAAAATGCAGATAGCGGCTACAAAGGCCGAACTGATTTGGGGTGTACCGATATTGACTACCTCAAGCAATTAGAGGAAATGCAGAAACCTCTGTGGCAGGCCTACGCAGCTTATGTTAAAAAACAGGCGGCTGGTCAGTCTGACGCTAACCAAAGTAGTGATACCAGAACCGTCTTTTCTGTCTCTAAAGCCTCACTGAGAGATAGTGGAACTGAAGGCTATAAATTAATCGATGGCGGCGTGAGCGGCACGGTTGGCCCAGGTGGTGCTTTCATAATCTTTTATCAAAAGCCCGACCAAACTTGGCACGTTGCCACTGCCGGCCAGCAAGAAGAGTCTTGTGAGCGGTTAACAGAAGAGGCTAAAACAGCCCTTAAAGGCAGCGGTATCGGTTGCTACGAAGGCGATAAGCATATTAAATTTTAGGCTCAGCTGATGCCCAAAGAATCTCAAAATTACCATGCACCAGAAGCCGAGGCTGTTCTTGCTCGGTTTGAGAGTAAGTCGCAAGGGCTTGACTCTGCCGAAGCCAAAGCGCGGCTAGTCAAATATGGCAAAAATGAATTACCACGGGCTAAAAAAGCCAACTTATTTAAGATTTTATTTGATCAGCTTAAAGATCCGATCGAGTTGTTGCTGATTGCCACAATTGGCTTTTCGCTGGTGATTAATGAGTTTTTTGATGCGATCGCAATTGCGGTGATTGTGGCTATTGATCTGACTATCGGCACGATCGAGGAGTATCGAGCTCAGCGAAATGCCGAAGCGCTAGCCGACATGGTCAAAAGTCGAGCGATTGTTTGGCGCGATGGGCAGGAAATTGAAATTGATTCGAGCGAACTGGTGCTGGGCGACGTAGTCGAGCTAGAATCTGGCGTCAAGGTCGCGGCTGACATGAGATTGCTCGAATGTCATAATTTACAAGTCGATGAATCACCGCTGACTGGCGAAAGTGCAGCTGAAAGTAAAATCAGCCAACCGATTGACTTAAAAACTCAATTGGTGGATCGGATTAACATGGCTTACGCTGGCACAACCGTTCTTACTGGCCGCGGCCGGGGAGTGGTGGTGGCGACGGCGGTTGCGACCGAGATCGGTAAAATCGCTGACAGCGTCATCAACACTGAGCAAGCTAAATCACCGCTGACGATTCGGATGGAAAAGTTTTCCAAACAGATTGCGGTTTTTGTGTTGGTTGTGGCGGTAATTATTGCGGCGGTGCTGTTTAGCAGAAATTATGATTATGCTCATATTTTTATGTCGGTGATCGCCTTGTCGGTTTCGGCAATGCCGGAAGGACTGCCGCTGGCCTTGACGATGGTGTTATCGGTAGCTTCAAATCGGATGTCCAAGAAAAACGTGATTGTCAAAAATCTCAATGCAGTTGAGAGTTTGGGCAGCTGCACGGTCATCGCTAGCGACAAAACGGGCACTCTGACGGTCAATGAGCAAACCGCAACCAAGATAGTTTTGCCTGATGGAACTGAGTTTGAGATTTCGGGCAGTGGTTACAGCGGCGATGGTGCGATTACTGGCGGTGGTGATTCGCAGACAGCAGAGCTGATCGCCAAGTTAGGGGCGCTTAACAACGAAGCTCAGCTTAAAAAAGATGGTGACGAGTGGGTGCATTTGGGCGATTCGATAGACGTGGCTTTTTTGGCACTGGCTGAAAAAGCTCAAGCCAATCTAGACGGTGTTGAGATTGTTGGTCGGATTCCTTATGAGTCAGAAAATAAATTTTCAGCAGTTTTTTATCAAGAAAATGAACGGACATTTTGTACCGCCAAAGGTTCACTAGAAGTGATTCTTGAGATGTCGAACGTTAGTGATGCAACTAAGATTCAGGCTCAAAATGATCAGTTGGCAGCCGAAGGTTTGCGGGTAATTGCTTTAGCTCAAGCCGAAACCAGCAACTTTCAAGTTAAAGAAAATTATACTAAAGATGATATAAATCGCCTAAATTTTATTGGGTTAGTTGGCTTCATCGATCCAGTGCGGAGCGATGCGATCGAATCGATTGCTAATAGCCGTGCGGCTGGCATCAAAGTAGTGATGGTCACTGGTGATCACCCGAAAACAGCCTTAGTAATTGCCAAAGAATTGCAACTAGCCGACCAAATTGCACAGGTTGCCACTGGCGATGACATTGACCAGGAACTTGCAAAAGGCGAAGCTAGTTTTGATAAATTTATAGCTGACAAAAAGGTTTTTGCTCGAGTAACGCCTCTGCAAAAGCTAGAAATTATTAAATCTTATCGTCGACAAGGTGAGTTTGTGGCGGTGACTGGTGATGGCGTCAATGATGCGCCAGCCATCAAAAGCGCTAATCTCGGTATAGCGATGGGCAGTGGCACGGATGTGGCCCGTGAGGCGGCGTCGATGATTATCGTCGACGATAAGTTTACTTCGATTGTGCATGGAATTCGAGAAGGGCGGACTGCTTATAGTAATATTCGCAAGGTGAGTTATATGCTCCTAACTTGTGGCGTAGCCGAAGTGCTGTTTTTTGTCTTGGCGATTGCTTTTGGTATGGAGCCGCCGTTGGTTGCAATTCAACTTTTATGGCTAAATGTCGTTACTGATGGCTTGCAAGATATTGCTCTGTCATTTGAAAAAGCTGAGGATGGGATCATGCAGGAAAAGCCACGTCCAGCCAAAGAGACTTTGTTTAATCGAGAGTTGATTACTGAAGTGTTGGTAGCCGGCCTAGCGATGGGTTTGTTGGTTTTTGGAGTGTGGGTGTATTTGATCAATTATCTTCAAGTCGAGTTATATCTGGCGCGGGCTTACATTATGACACTGATGGTATTTTTGCAGAATATGCACGTGCTCAACGCTCGAAGCGAAACCAAGTCGATTTTCTCGATTCCACTGCTTCGTAACCCATGGGTTTTTGGGTCAATCATCAGTGCGATTATTTTGCAAATAATCGTGATTGAAGTGCCAGTTTTCAACCAATTCCTTAAGACTGCCAGTCTGCCGTGGCTGGACATTGTCTGGCTATTCGTCGCTTCGTTGTCAATTTTGGTGATAGTTGAGATTTTTAAACTGTTTAAGCGCCGCCAGTTAAAAGCTACTGAAAGCGCTTAATATACTAACTTTTTGTATATTTTGACAAGGCCTTTTTTAATTTCCAACGACGATTTCATAAAGAAAAATCCGCCTGAGCTAGGCGGATTTGGTTTTGAGCCACCATTGAATTTGTGGCGGATTTTCTGGAGCGAGGCGCCCAGTTAGCGGTTGATACGAAAAGTATCGTCGCTCTGGCGAACCTTTTCTCCAAAGGCCATGGTTGGTCCAGGCACAGAAGAATAGCCTTTCTTGGCCAGCGTGATAAATGCCTTGGACTTGACAGATGTGTTCAGCAGGCAAGTCATGCAAAATAGCAGCTGCCTGCGCTATTTCTGTCAGTTCTTTTTGGTGCAGCTCTAGAGCCAACTTCTCTCTTCGTAAAGAGATTTCCAGCTCCGAGCCTTGTTCGACAGCGGCCAGGTCTATTCGGTTGGACCGAGTCTCGACACTGTGCCAGTGCAAGGCTTCTTTGTTGGTGCGCTTAAGACCTGCCTCCAGCTGTGTCTCCAGAATTGTCCTGTGGACATCTCTGGAGAGCAGAAACTGAACTCGCAGAATCTCTATCTGCTTGTCTCTACTGCTCATTTGAGCAAAACCCTCAATACTGCAGCAATACATTTTTTTCACCCTCCTTTTATTTTTGAGATGCGAGTTTGCTGCCACCCTAGCAGCAAGCTATAGTTTATGTTATACACTATTATTGTTATAAATGCAAGCATTTTGCTAGTAAAAACCCGCCTATTTGGCGGATTGGAGAGTTAGCCATTCTTTAAACGGCAAACATTGATCAACACTGTTGGGCTGATTTTTGGTCTGAAAGACCATCTCTTGTCGCATCTGCAGGCCAGAGTGGATACAGGGCTTTCGGAAATCACCCCAGTTTTTTTCGACAGGCCAGTGGTATGCTTCGATGGTATCTTTTCTGAAACGTATAAAAACCTTAGCTGGGTTGTGGGTGTAGTTATGGTTGAAGAATACTGCTACCATATGAGATAAGTCGACTGCTGACTGTTGGGACGCAGACAAGTTGCGTGCTATTTGGCCTATATCTTTAGTTAGAGTCTTGAGTGTGCGCTGCATTTCTTCATTGTACTGCTTCAGTTCAGCGGCTAGCCTAACATTTCTAGTGATGTTTGCAGTTTCCCACCCATCAAGTCGTCGATAGCTGACTTTAAGCACTGGGTGTTTGTCGAGGTTTAGGGTTTTTATTCCTCCTCGAGCTTCATGGGTTAGCTCCAGTGCCTGGTTGTAAATTTTTTTTAAACGCCAGTAGCTATTTTTGATTTGAGTCAATTGCCTCCGCTTGCTCAGATCAGCAAAGCCCTTAATGTCCATTTCTAAGCCCTCCTTTGGTGTGTTGATGTAAAGTGCCAATCTGTCTTGATTAAATAGACAAATAGTGTTGTAATTATATAGTATTTAGCTTAAAAGTCTAGTGAAGTTTTAAAAATAAAATCCGCCTAACTGGCGGACTTCAATATAGCTATTCCTTGGAGCGTACTAACTGTTGTAGCTTTAGCCAATTATCGAGAGTTAAACGTTGGCTTTGAGCTTCCTCTTGCTTGTCCTGGAAGAAGATCATTTGCGTGTCGATTTCAAGCCCGTAATGGCTGTGAGTTTTCTCAAGTCTGCCACGATCGTCCATTGTTTCCCAAATGCAAATACGTACATTTCTTTCTTTACTTTTGCATTTGACGGTGTCATGATCGACGTACGCTTGCGCGTAGAGGCTGTCAAGTCCAAAAAACACTACCAGCATGCACTCTAGGCATTGTAGTTCGACTTTATAAAAGTGCAAGAATACTGACTGGCACTCTATGTCGCTGACGATAGAATCGGCCTCTGATGAGATGCAGAGGAGTACATAGTCACGCTCTGCTTTGTCAATTGGGTTAGGCTGCTGCGCTGCAATTGACCTGGTTACTGTAGCAACAAACTGATGTGCCTTGGAGATGGCTTTACTAATCTTTTCCGTTACGAGCGATTCGTTCAAACATTCTCGTCATATCTGCGCTTTTTTTGATCAAGCTCGTCGAGTTTGTGAAACTGTTTTAGAATTTCTTCATGCTGGCGTCGTTTGTCTAGGTCTGCAAAACCTTCAATGATCATCTCTTTCCCTCCTATTGGAAAATTTGTGAAGAACTCACTTCTTTTAGAAGTGGCTGATGGTAATTCTATAATTTTTGCTCGAAAACACAAGCTTAAGCAATGTCTATGCTACAATATAAGTCAAAGGAGAAATTATGAATCAAACGTCTAAATTAAAATCAACTTTAATCTTAGCCCTGGTGGCGGTGCTAGGCCTAGCGGCCGGCAGTGGAGTCGTCTGGTTTTTGAAAAATGACGAGCTGGCTTCGGTGAGGAGCGACTTGGACACTAAAAACCAAGAGATTTCGACTCTCAAAAACCAGCCAGTCGCGGTGGATACTCCGACGCAGACAGCCGGCCAGCCAGCTGGTGTGGGCTCTACGGAGCTCAAACTAACCGACAAGCAAAAACTTGAAGTGCTGACGGTCGAGCGAGTTGGCGATTCGACGGTTGGCGACTATTGGCTGCCAATTGTGCACGCGATTCACGCGGATTATGCTAGCACCTCACCACTGCCAATTAAATACTCGTCGACTGATGGCTATCAAGTGCCAGGTGTTGGTGGTGTAAATTATTTTTGGCACAAAAAAGACGGCGCCTGGAAGTTCATCGGCTCGTGCTCACAAGGGCCTTGCCAGATGGAAGCTGGCTATGATTACAACAAGTTGCCCAAAGAATTGACCCATTAAGTATTTAAATTTTCTAAATAAGTATCGATTAATTTGACATCGACAGCGTCTTTTGGTCGATTAGCATCAAGCTTCCATCGTCGCAAATAGTTAAGCGATATAAACCGCACGCCATTAATTTTGAGGCTGTTGTTGATGAGCTCAGCATAGTCAATTTTAGTGTCGTTCTTAAAATTCCACCATTGCGACCAAATTTCAACCCTGAGACTGTGGTTCGAAAAAATTACATAGTCGTCGTGTTCAGTCGCTTTCTGATGATGAAAATCAGGATGTTGCAGCAGGCGTTGGTGCTCGGCTTGCGACACAACGATATCAATATCGTGCGCGGGCCGAATAGTTAATTCATTCATGATGCCACTGCCAATAACTATCAATTGGTCTAAGTTTAAATCTAGTTGCTTGATTTGGTCGCTAATTAACACAAGTTAATTATACGATATTGGGAAGACAGATTGAAAAGGTATAATTGAAGTGAGGCGATTAGTCAAATTTGTTTCTTAAAATTCGAAACAATAGTCGTTTGGTGTTGGTATTGAGTTTACTAATGCGATTAATTAAGGCTTCAGGGATATTTTGTAGGCCATCGGCTATTTTTTGAGCTCTAGTAGCAAATCTAGCATCGACGGCTCGACGAACGTCTTTGAGATTAGACTGAAGTTTGGGATATTCTTGTTGGATTCTCTTGATTTTACCTAGTGAAATCAAGGTCGCCGTCCAGTCAATCAGAAAGTTGAGTAGCAATAGTAGGCCAAGAGCAATTTTAATTGTTGGACTGATAGTTAGTAATAAATCATTGAACATTGGTTGAAGAAAAGTTATCACAGCTAGGGTGCCTAAGCCGAATAAGACGGAATTCTTAAGCTTAATTCGGCCATGTAAGTTGAATTTGGATTGGCGGTAATCCCACAGTCGGAGGCTGAAAATTTTCTCTAAGCTAAAATGCGTTAAATACTCAATTAATGTTGAGGTCAAAGCGCCAATTGCAAAAATTACTAACAGTGATTCATAGCCGCCAGTGTAGTTTATCGCTAGCGCTGTAAGGGCGCCAACACCATAAATTGGTAAAAATGGCCCATACAGAAAGCCGCGTTTATAAAAATATCCAGTATCGAGAAAAACGTAAATCACCTTTGCTAGCCAGCCAAGTAGCGAATAGGCAGTAAAAGTAATGATGTAAATACTGAAAGTTTCCAACATAGATCTTCTTTAGAGATTAATTATAGCACGTGGCTAGGTTGATTTTTTGGCTCGTTTACGTTTGTTGGGATCGAGTAGTTTTTTGCGTAGGCGTAAATTTTTGGGCGTGACTTCAAGCAAATCATCGTCGTTGAGAAAGTCAATTGCTTGCTCGAGGCTCATCTGACGGTGCGGCGTCAGCTGGACGGTGCCGTCGGATGATTTGGAGCGCATGTTGGTCAGATGTTTGGCCTTGCAAACATTGATCTCCAGATCTTCATGGCGACTGTTTTGGCCAACGATCATGCCTTGGTAGACTTCAGCCGCTGGACCGATGAACAACTCACCACGACTTTCAGCGTTTTGCAGTGCGTAGGGAGTTGAAGTTCCCGCTTCAAAAGCAATCAGCGTGCCAGTTCGCTTAGTGTCAAATTTGCTAACTTGCGGTTCGTAGCCGAGTGGCAAAGCGCTCATAATCGCTGTGCCGCGGGTCAAGGTCAAAAGTAGACTTCGTAAGCCAATCAAGGCTCGAGTGGTGATTTTATAAACCAAGCGCAAGCTGCCTGTAGTCAGGTTTTCTTGTTTGATTAATTCTGCGTGGCGTGAACCGAGCTCTTGGCTGACTGGCCCAATAAATTCAGGTGCAATTTCGACATAGAATTCCTCAACTGGCTCTTTGATCACGCTATCTTCGGTGATAGTAATCACTTCTGGCCGACCGACTTCACACTCATAGCCTTCACGACGCATCGCTTCAATCAAAACACTCAAATGCAACTCGCCACGACCAGAAATCGTAAAGCCGATGCCGTTGTCAGCCACTTTTAGGCCGACATTGGTTTCTAGCTCGCGCTTCAGGCGCTCGCCGATTTGGCGCGAAGTCGTAAACTCTCCTTCACGACCCTTCATCGGGCTAGTGTTTGGTCCGAGATACATGCTGATAGTTGGTGGGTCAATTTTCATCACCGGCAAAGCTTCAGGCTGATTGATATCAGCGATTGTCTCGCCAATTTCGCTATCCGTCACACCGACTAAAGCCACGATTTCGCCAGCTGGAGCTGATTTGACCTCTTGCTTTTCTAGGCCATGAAAGCTAAATAATTTATCGATTTTGGTTTTGATAATTGTGCCATCACGCTTGATCAGAGCCACTGGCCCAGCTTCGGCTAGTCCACGATAGATCCGACCAATCGAATATTTGCCCAAGAAGTTATCATAATCAAGTGTTGCAACTTGCATTTGAAATTCACCCGCAGTGCTAACTGATGGCGCCGGAACATGTTTGATGATTGCTTCAAAAATTGGCGTTAAATCAGCTGCTTCATCGGTTGAGTCGGGCATGGTCTGCCAAGCTTTACCATCACGAGCGATTGCATAATAGATTGGATAAGATAACTGCGATTCGGTGGTTGCTAATTCTAAAAATAAATCTGCTAAATCGTTTTCAACTCGAGCAATGTCTCGCCCCGGCTTGTCGATTTTGTTGATAATCACTACTGGCGTCAAGCCAAGTTCGAGCGCTTTTGATAGCACAAATTTAGTTTGAGGCATCGGCCCTTCTTGAGCATCGACCACCAACAGCACGCCGTCAGTCATATTCAATGTCCGTTCGACTTCGCTTGAAAAATCTGCGTGGCCGGGCGTATCAATGATATTGATTTTGTAATCTTGATAAAACACGGCCGTGTTTTTAGCGGTAATAGTAATCCCGCGTTCGGTTTCTTGGTCGCCCGAATCCATAATTAAACTTTGCGACATCTCTTGTTGATTGTCGCGAAAAGTGTGTGATTGCTTGAGCAGCCCATCAACCAAGGTAGTTTTACCGTGGTCAACGTGAGCAATAATTGCGATATTGCGGATTTTTTCAGGTGTAATTTGATTCATAGCATAAAAATAAGCCTTAGTCTTGATTCTAAGGCTAACTCTTTGTTGATTATATCACAGATTGAGGTTTGACGCAAGCATGACTAAGTCATCAG
The DNA here is from genome assembly GCA_964586855.1 of uncultured Candidatus Saccharibacteria bacterium. GTDB lineage: Bacteria > Patescibacteriota > Saccharimonadia > Saccharimonadales > Saccharimonadaceae > CAYLXN01. Next base: position 56,855 of record CAZPHO010000001.1, read on the forward strand.
CTGGTCTAGAATTTGGTCAAGTTTAAACTGCAAATCAGTGGTCGAGCCTTCGTTGATGATGGTGAAGTCAGCCCGAGCAATCGGTCCAGCTTGGTGGAGATTTTCGATTTGCGAAAAATCACGAGCTTCAAGTTCAGCTGGCGTCAGTGGACGCTCGGGTCGATTAGCTAGCCGGGCGGTGCGGGTGGCAGGGGAGGCATAGATCGCCAAAACCTTAAAATTGTCACCAAATTGTTCCCGAAAAGTTAAATATTCCTCCCAAGAATACATACTTTCAATGATCACGCTCGACTGACCATAAAGCCGATTAATTTTGTCCAAACTCAGCACTGCGTAAGCCGCCATGCCGTGTTTTTGGCGAACTTCTTCCCGGACTGGTCGCTCATTTTCTTGAGTAAAAGGTAAGTTTCGCTCGCGCAAGATGTCCAGCGTCACATCACCCAGATAAACTTTCGGCCAGCCAGTTTTTTGCATCAAATAGTCAACCGCTTCAGTTTTGCCGGCACCAGGCAGGCCGACGACCGCTAGGACTAAATTTGCCATTTTAAGCCTTCCTTTCTGGGCTGTATTGGCGGGTTTTGACGCCAGCCAATTTGAGTAGTTTGCGCGAAGCTTTAAAAGCTGGCAACGCAGCGTGTTTGTCGCTATCGTAAACCACTTCTTTGATGCTAGTTTGGATGATGGTTTTGGCACACTCGTTGCAGGGGAAAAGCGTGCAATAAATTTTGCCATCTTTGGTTGAGGCGTTGGCATTGTAAATTGCATTTTCTTCAGCGTGGCAAACGTAAGGGTATTTGGTATCGGCAAAATCACCATCGCGCTCCCACGGCAAGTCGTGCTCGTCCTCAATACCGCGCGGAAGACCATTGTAGCCAGCGCCAACAACCACGTTAGCTTGATTGGTGATGATTGCACCAGCTTGGGTTGATGGGTCCTTCGACCGCTCGGAGATTACATACGCCATGCGCATGAAGCACTCGTCCCAGCTGATTCGACTTTTACGCGGCTCGACTTTTTTGGTCATGTTTTTCTCCTTCAAATGATTCTGGTCGGGACGACAAGATTCGAACTTGCGACCTCACGGCCCCCAGCCGTGCGCGCTACCAACTGCGCCACGCCCCGTGCTTTTTATTATAACATCTCATTTGTAGTATAATATGCGCTATGAAGCCCTTGCCTAAAACTAGCAGCAGCACACCTGTGATGCCAGCGTTGGAGAGCCTAGCGATGTTGTCTATATCGAGCTTGTCAAAACCAAAAACTATCACCAAGCCATAGGCGATTGTAATATAAATAATTGGCAGAATATAACCGAGCAATTGAAACTTGGTGTTTTGCCATTTCCAGTCAAATCCACGCAGATTGCGGTCGTAAGCAAATGTCACCCCTAGTGCAATCAAGGCGGGAGAAAACATCAAAGCCGCACCATAGACAATGTTACCCTGAATGTCGCTACCATTGAGAATAATAAGCGTATTAAAAACCACGCACGAAACAAGCATTAATATGCCAAACGAAATAATTTTTTCCAAGTTTTGTCTAATTTCATCTTGCTAACGCCTTTCGAGGTAATTTACGATAACAGACTACATTTAAACAAAAAAGCTAACCTTTTCTACTTTAGTGGAATATTGAAAACCGAGCCGCCGCCCATATATTGAGGCATTTTGCCGTCCCATTTCTCGATCGCCATTTTTTGGAGATATCCAGAGCTGAGTGTTTCGGACTGAAGTTGCTGGGCTTGTGAATCTGTTTTTGAGGCATCGAGGTTAAATTTTGCTCGTTCGGCGTTTTGTTGAGCGACTTGTTTTTCCTCAATCGCTTTTGAGAATGATGGCGAGAATTGGAAGTTGGTAATGCTGACGTCGTCAATCACAATGCCGTATTTTTCTAGTCGATCACCGAGCTGTTTATACACATCGGCTTTTAGGTCGCCTCGTTTGGTAATCAGCTCGCCAGCATTGTATTTGGCGGCTGACGCCTTGAATGTCTCCTGGAGAGCAGGCATGACGATTTTGTCTTTGTAATTAATGCCAATCGTTTGGTGAATGTTACTAATCTGTCCTCGGTTCAGGTGGTAGTTAATCACCACTTCGCCAAAAACATCCTGAAGGTCATTTGTGGCTGCCCCGGCTTCTTGTTGTTCTTTTTGGATTTTGATGTCGTATCTGGTGACCTGCTCGACAAACGGAATAATTACCGATATTCCCTCTGACAGTTCTCGTCCAGTGACTCGCCCGAAATTGGTTACTACTCCAACCTGACCAGTATTAATCTTTTTTACGCCAGCGCTAACGATAATAATTGCCAGCAGGATTAATCCAAAAATTTTCAGTCCCTTTATTATTGGCTTGGTGTCGATAGGAATTGTTTTAAGTGGCTTAGCCATTCTTGTGTCCTTTTGCTTCTATTAATAATATTGACTTAATTATAGCACTTCTAGCCCATTAGGTCATCTTCAACTAGGTAAATTATTTTTTCTTTTTACGCTACTTTCAAAATCGCACCAGGAGTGGCAGTAGTTCAAGTTGTTGGCACAATAATTTCAGCAGGTTTACCGATTGTGACGACTTATTTTACATCTTTGACGACCTCTACTTTGGCTGATGCTAATACCAATCAACGCTCGACTGACAGTCACCAACCAACTGATCAGACCATCGAGGACAAAAACAATGATTCCACTCCGAAGACTTTTTCTCAAGATGAAGTCATTGACAGACCATTCCTTTCAGCGTAAGATGCAAATAAGATTAAATGAAAGGATGTTATGGCTTCTGCAAACCAAAAATCATTCAAAAAACTAAAACCTAAGCAAAAGTCGAAGAAAACAATCTTAATCGTAATCGCTATCATAGTAGCAATTCCCGTATTCTTTGTTTTGAAAGATCTATTTTTAAAGTGGCGAACTTTAAGCGATCTTGATGACCCGATGATTGCTAAAGATGTGGCAGGACTGGAGCTCAAGGAGCGATTCATTACTCCTCCTGGCGAATTTATAAAAAGGATTTATCCTGAAGTAAATAATTATTATGCTAAGCCTAGTAATAAAACAGACAAAGAGCTGTCGAGCGAACTAATGGCCTTGGCGGTAGCTAGTGGCTGGCTTGAAATTAAACCAGGAGACTCTAATCCACTGAACTTCTCAGCAAGAAAAGGCAGAAGGGAGTTGGGTGTGTCTGTTGATACGGTTGCTGCCGATAATTTAATCGCAATTTCAATAAAGAAATGGGATTAGTGTTATCGCAGTCAAGGATATTACGCGTATTTAATTACGTCTTTTGTGGTTTGCTTTTTTGTTTTTTCTAGTCAAACCTCCGCTCAGCAAATCACAGTTAATGGAAAGATGAATATAGTTTTGCTAGGCGATTCATATTCAGCTGGCAATGGAGCGGGGAATTATACAGGGGTGGACGGTTGCTATCGTAGCCAAAATAATTGGGCGATGGATTTTGTTGCTCACTTGCGTGATAGAGGCATAGCCGTTGATTATCAGAATAGAGCTTGCTCGGGATCGGTTACAGAAAACATCTATAAAGATCGATTATTTTCTTCTTCTGGTCGATCGGCTAGTATTTTAGGCAAAGTAACAAGCACTGCTGAGGCGGCAAGATATCTTCGGGCAAAAAATGCCTGTCACAAAAACGACGATAATGAGGATTTTACTACGAGCTACGCAATAAAGAACTTGAGCTATCGTCCTAGTCGCAATCAAACACTAGTTCAGTATAGTTGCCAGCAAAAAATAAAGCCGCAAGTGGACTTTGTAGACTCCAGCACTAACTTAGTTCTGCTGACAATTGGCGGCAATGATTTTGGTTTTGCGAATATTGTTTCTGAATGTTTTGTTCTTCATCTTGCTAATAGTTGTAAAAATAGGATTATTGCGACTTCTGATAGTATGATAAAGAGCTATAAGACTAAACTGCTCACTGTTCTTCGCTCAATCAAGGCCCGTAACTTAAATGATGAAGCTAAAATTGTCTTGCTCGGTTATCCATTGTTGTCGCTAGATGATAATTTAACTATTGGTTTGATGGGGAATTACAATATGTCCTCAGCTGTTAGGGATCTTGGCCGGCTAGGAAATGATTTGCAAAAGCAAGCAATCAAAGAGATTAATCAAGAATATCCTGGGTTAGCGATCTTTGTTGATCCGCAAGTTCGTTTCGCTGGCCATGAGCCAGACAATAGACGGACAGTCTATAATCCGCATCGCTGGATAAATGAGCTTTTGGAGCCAGGATTTGATAAGTTTGAGTGGTATCATCCTAGTCGGACGGGACATGCTCAATACGCTAATTTATTAAAAGAAGTTACTGAAATTAAGTTGGCCTCGTCGCCTATCTGCAGGCCTATTATTTATGGCTATCCGACCTGGCCAGTAGACGATGTTGTTAGACTTGATAGGAGGTTTCCTATTGGTGGCCTATATACCTATGAGTGTTATGCGAGGCATTGCAGCCAACCTTTGCTTTTCCCCTTGTCACCCAGGGCTCAGTCAAATAGAGTTAGCCCTGCTGAAATCACCCTATCTCGTCCTCACGCTCATATTCACGGCCCTTATCTAGCTAAAATCGGTGAGAAGATCAAGGTTGATGGCGGCGGTTCTTATTCTGAGAACGGAGAGATAATTCGCTATGAGTGGGATTGGGAAAGCGACGGAGTTTTTGATGATATAGCGACACACTATTCAATTTATCGCTCGTGGGATAAAAAATTAGATGGTCGAATAACATTACGAGTGACGGACTCAGCTGGTATTAGTGGCACGGCAACAGCCTGGTTGATGGTTTCGGTTGATGGCGATTCGGTCAATCAAGAAATAGACAATTGCCCTCTGGTGGCCAATCAATCGCAGGCTGATCACGATTTTGATGGCATTGGTGATGCGTGCGATGAGGATTATAGGGCCTATATTTTTGGTTCAATGGGCAGCGAGGATGCTGATCAAGCTCAGAATTTGGCACCTAGTGCGGCTGTGTTAATCGCAGAAAGTGCCACCCAAAATGAATTAACACCTGATGATAAAAGTAACAAAGAGCCGTCGCCTGAAAAAGTCGAATCTGTTTTGGACGGCGAGCTAGTCTCGGATTATGACTTAACTGGCACACCGACCAAATCTGTTGATTCAAGCAGTAATTTGCGATGGATTATTAGTTTTGTTGCCTTGACTCTAATCGTGTTGGCGATAATCACATCAATATTTTTTAGATGGAAGGCAGGCAAAAAGAATGCCATTGGCTAATTAGTCCATCAATTTCTTATCAAGTTGGATGAGCTGTGTAATTGAAATTAAAGTAGTAAAAATAGATAAGCCTTGCTAGAATAAACCTATGACTAAGACGAAAAGTAAAATGAAAGCTAGCGAGGTCGTGCGAGCGATGGTTGAAGTTGGCAAAACTACTTTCAAAATCGCACCAGGAGTGGCGGTAACTCAGGTTATCGGCACGGTAATTTCAGCGGGCTTGCCGATTGTGACGACTTATTTTGCGTCCTTGACGACCACAGCTTTAGCCGATGCCTACTCGGGAGTGGAAGGTGCTGACAAGCAGGTTTTGACCTATCTGGCTATTACTTCGCTGTTGGGTGTGTTAGTTGGCGCTTGGGGGATTTTACAATCTTATCTCAGCGATATTGCTCGCTACAAAATTGAGTCAGCTGTGACAGATCAGATGTATGAGCAGTTTTTTGCGATTGATTATTGGCAATATGACAACAGGGAGACCGCAGATAGCTATGATCGAGCTCGGCAATTTACAACTTTCTTCCCTTATATTTTTAGTCGATTGGCTGACACAGCGACTAATTTGTTTACGTTTTTGTTTGCGTTAGGTGCGCTAGCGATGGTGAATGTTTGGCTGGCTTTGTTGATGTTGGTGGCGGTGGTGCCAAGCGCCGTGGCTCAGTTTCGATTGTCTCGACTTAGCACTAATCATTGGCGAGAAAATACTGAAATGCGACGAAGGCTTTATTCGTTGGAAGGGGATTTGACAACACCAGAAAACATTGCTGAGCTTCGACTGTCTGGTGTGGTGCGGTTTTTGCTTGATTTGCGCTTGAAGCTGCGTGATCAAGACCAAAAAACTAGGATTGACTTCGAGCGAAAATATATTTTTAAGCGTGTGGTTGCTAATTTGTTATCGGCTTCAGCTGAAGTGGCAACTTTGATTTGGGTGGTTTTAGAAATTAGTGCTCGTCGTCAGCCAATCGGCCAATTTTTATTTATTCAGATGACGGTTGGTCGAATTATGAATGGCATGGGCAATTTGGTTTCGATGATCAACTATGTCGATGAAGATGTGATGAATTTGTATGATTACCAAAAATTTATGGAATTGCCAGTGTCAAAAACTAGGTCAATCAAGCTATCGTCAATGAAAAAAGAATTACGATTAGAGAATATAGGTTTTAATTATCCAGGCTCAGAGGCCGAAGTTCTTAAAGATGTTTCATTGACTATCAAGCAAGGCCAGCGGGTGGCTTTAGTTGGTGAAAATGGTGCAGGCAAAACAACTTTACTGAGAGTATTATTAGGGCTCTATCAGCCGAGCAGCGGCCGAGTGTTGGTTGACGATCAAGATTTAAGCCAGGTTGATATCGACTCATGGCATCAGCAAGTGGGAGTTTTGAGTCAGAAATTTATCGAGTATCGCTTTGCGACCGCTGAGGAAAATGTTTGGTTTGGTGACGTCTCAAAGCCAAAACGGCTTCGCCAATCAGAAGTCGATACGGCGCTTAAAAAAGCTGAGGCTTATGATTTCATCAAAAAATTACCAAATGGGAAAAAGAGTTACTTGAGTCGGTGGATGGGATCAGGCGACGAGACTGACAAAAGCGTTGATTTGTCAGGCGGCCAGTGGCAACGGCTGGCGCTAGCCCGTAATTTTTATCGTGACAGTTCAATTGTTGTTTTGGACGAGCCGACGAGCGCGATTGATGCTCTGGCTGAAGCCCGAATTTTTAAGTGCTTATTCAAAGAAAAAGCCAAAACCATCATCATCGTCAGTCATCGGTTGACGACAATTGAAAAAGCTGATGTGATTTATATGATGGGCAATGGTCGGATTATTGAGTCGGGCACGGCAGCGGAGCTAATCGCTAAAAAAGGTCGCTTTTACGAAATGTTTGAGGCTCAGATTAATTAAAGTTTGATCTGATTATGATTTGCTGACTTTTGGCTGATCTTTAATCAGGGCCTTGCCAATCGCCTCCGCACTCCAACTATAGACCATTCCTAGCAATGCTCCAGCCACCAGCGAAGCAATTAGAGCTGGCAAAACGTCCTGCAAATAATCAGTGCTATTAGTTGTTCCTGAAAAGCCAAAAAAAGTAAAACAACCAACGAACATTCCAGGGATAAATGATGCCCATTTTATCTTGCCAGTCATGATAATCGCCGCCACAAGCAAGCCAACCCCGATTGTGTAGCCCAGCCCTCCACCTAGCTGAACCGCAATTAATTGCATCAGCCAACCATAAATCACACCAGAAAAGTTAGTTACAGCCGCCATCATCAAGCCTTCCCATTTGTCTTTGCCGCAAGCAAAGTAAGTCGTACATCCCGCAAAGCCTAACCAAACCACTAGCCCAACAGTGCCAGCAAATCCAGCCCACAAACCGCACAACAGTCCAGTCCACAGGGCTAAAATTAAATGTTTTTTATCAAGTTTCATGTTTAATCTTTCTTGAATTTAATTAATATTAATTATCAAAATCTAAATTTTGGTGTTTTTTGTGTCAGGGCAGGCCTGTCAATGATGATTGATTGCCTGCCCTAGCTGTAGTCAGCTTTTAGTCAATAATCTTGGCTAATTCAACAATTGCCTTTTCAAACACCTCAAATGGTGGTGGTGATATTGATCATATCTTTGCTGTAATTGATCGCATCGTCAACTGTTCCGCCAACCAAACGGACGATTGCTGGAGCGGCCGCCATCGCAAAAGCACCAATGCCAAAAGTTTCGGTAATCGCACTGTCGCCAATGTCCAAACCAGAGTCTTCAGGCTTAAAGCCAGCCAGCATCGGACCCTTAACCTGTTGAGCTGGACCAGTTAGCCACTGGAACCCTTCCATGGCGCTGACTCGCAAACCAAACTCCACGCCGTTACGGTTCATGGTTGTAACAACAGTGCTGTTAGCGATTCCGTGAGCGGCGTCCATCGCATTTTTCGAGAAAGCCATCCAAGTTGGTCCTGAAAAATAATCGCTGCTGGCGATAAAACTCAAACACTTCCTTTTTCTGCTCATCGGTAAAGTTAGATTGAACCAAACCTGAAGCCAAGGCTTGCATCAACAATAACGAGCCTGCAAAGTTGCGGTTGTGATCTTCGTCACCCATGTGAATTGCTTGCGAAAGCAGTAAACGCAGATCAATTTCGCCAACATTTTTGACCGCTTCAGACAGCATTGGTCCAAGCGCGTCACGCATCCAATCCAAACGATCGATGACTGACTGATCGTTAGCACCCATGCGCAAAATCTTAGCCAATTGCTCAGATAGGTTAGTGTAAGAAATGTTGCCGTGAGTTTTGTTTTTGACGACGTGCATATACATCGAAGCCGAAGTTACGCCCGCCATCGAGCCAACACAATCGTGCTCATGACATGGCGAGAAAGTAATTTCCCCTGACGCAGCTAATTTATCAGCTTCATCAACATCCTTGGCCAAGCCTTCAAAAACCAATGCACCAGTAAATGCCCCTTTCATCGCTCCACACATATCTTCGTAGGCGATTGGCGGACCAGCGTGCAAAATAGTTTTTTCGGTCATGCCTGGCACGACATCAATTGCTTTTTCGTAGCCAACCAACACAGGATGTGCGTCAACTACTCGTTGAGCGGCTTCTTCATTAGCTTTTTTAATTTTTTCAGCAATTTCTGGCTGTTTTAGTTTTTCTAGAGCCTCGATCACTTCTTGCGGATATTCACGAGGTGGTGTCCAGTTGACCTGAGCAGCGTCAGTACCTTGCTTGTCAAGATCATCCTTAAACGAACCAAGACCGACATTTACTACTTTCATGTCTTTTTTCTTGTCAAATAATCCCATATTTTCTCCTTTTCAAATTATTCATTAATTAAATCAAGCGCCATCACCCCGAGATCGACCATGCTCGTAAGCGTAGTTTTTGAGGCGAATTTCATCCTCAATCGTCACATTGTCACTAAAATCATCACGTTTTTGTTTTGACGCAAAGCTTTTTCGGCTTCGGCTGTGGCATGTTCACCCGGCATGGAGATCATCACAATACCACCTTCTTCGCCATCCATTGCTTGATCGCACAATTCTTCGGTTTCAGCTCGGACCACAATTATCATGTCGCTAGTCGTAGTAGCCTCAATCCCAGGCGTCATCATGTCGGCGTTTTTGATTAATTCTTTGTTCATGTCGGTCGCCATGCCAATCATCGCTCGGTCGACAATTTCTAACTCGTTGACCTTGGTCGATAACGCCATTAGTGACATCGAATCGGTGTAGGAATTATGTTTAATGAGCGCTTTTGTGATCACTTTACCTCCGATCTTTTTAACTTACGATTATACTATGACATGGTTATGGTTTTCGTGCATCTAGCTGTTTGCTAAAAAATAGATATTTTAATGACAAAAATACAACACCTGGCAAATTAGAGAAATTTCGATCTGATTGACAGATATTTTTAGCGGTATACAATAAGCTTTAAGAGAAAGGATTTTTATGACGGAAAGCAAGAAGAAATCGGAAGCAAAACGAACAAAGCTCATAAAGGCTATAGGGTTAATATCTTTGAGCGCAATTCTTTTAGGGGCTCTAGCTTTTAGCACGGTGAGGTATAAAGAGCATCAAGCAGAGCAGCAAACTTTAAATGATCTATATGACCCGATGATTGCTGAAGATGTAGCGGATTTGAATCTAGAAAGTCGCTACATAACACCGCGAGGAGAGTTTATGGACAAGCTAATTTACCCCAGCGTTACTAGTTATTATTTAAAGCCTGGCGGTAGAACTGATAAACAGTTGTCACGCAATCTAGAATCTCTGGCTAAGGAATTAGGATGGGAGATAAAAGGACATAATGATGAGTACGAATTAAATTTTTGGGCTGAAAAAGGCGATAATAATTTAGGGGTAACTCTGCACGCTGACTCAATAGCAATTTCAATTAGAAGCCATAAATGGTGAACAAATGAAAAGCAAGCGATTGATATTGTGCTTATTGGTGGTGCTGGCTTCGCACCTCATTTTTACAATGGAAGCCAAGGCCCAGGTTTATATCCTTGACAAAAAGCTGAATGTAGCTTTACTTGGTGATTATTTCTCAGCTGGAAATGGTGCAAAAGACTATGCAGACATAGATGGATGCTATCGCAGTCCTAATAACTGGGCAAGTAATTTTGTTAAATACCTACGACAACAAGGAGTAGCAGTAAATTATAACAATGAAGCCTGTTCAGGCGCAGCTACAAAAAATTGTTTCATCTTGAGATAAAAAAACAGGGTTTAAAATAAGCTTAAAGAGAAAGGATCTCATGAGCAAGAGCAAGCAAGAAAACTCAGAAAAGAAAAAAGACACCACCAAAGCAAAAACTACTAAAGCGCCAAAAACAGCCCTGAAGAGAGTTGTGAAAGTGCTGCTAGTAATGCTTTTTATTTTTACACTTGTTCAGTTGAGCAAGCACATGGAGGACAATCGAATCCTTAGAGACCTTGATGATCCGATGATAGGAAAAGAAGTCGCGGGACTCAGGCGCAGCAAAATACTAGCTGTTCCACCATCTTGCTTCGGATCAAGCAAGCCAACTATGGGGCGAGTGAGTGCAGAATACAAAGTCGCTGCTATCTCAGAAGCGCAACTGCTAGAAAGCTTAAAAACACAATCAGAGAAGGGTGGCTGGCAAGATGTTCGCTACAGCAAAGAAAACAAGTCAATGTTATTTGCAGAAAAAAATGAAAAGGGCTTAGTTATCGAAGTTAGCTCGGATCTGGTAAAAATTTCAATAGATAAGCTTTATCGCTGTCCTTAGGTTTGATATGACCATTTTAATACTAACGAGGATTTTAGAAGTCTTGAAGCAAAAAGGAGTAAAAATATACCTGAGCGTCTTTTTTCTGTCCTTTCTGGTGTCTCCGTGCATTCTTAGCGATCAGGCTGGCGCGCAAGTGCTTCTGGCTGGCAAAAAAATAAATATAGTACTGCTTGGCGATTCATTTTCTGCAGGTAATGGAGCTGGGAGTTATACTGGGATTGATGGGTGCTATCGCAGTCAGAAGAACTGGGCGAGTGGCTTAGTTCGACGCCTAAAAGAAGAAGGAGTGTCGGTAAGTTATCAGAATCGAGCTTGTTCAGGGGCAACTACAAAAAATTGTTTCATCTTGACATAAAGAAACAGGGTATAAAATAAGCTTAAGGAGAAAGGACTTTATGAAAAAGAGCAAGCAAGAAAACTCAGAAAAGAAAAAAGACGCCACCAAAGCAAAAACTACTAAAGCGCCAAAAACAGCCCTGAAGAGAGTTGCTAAAGTGCTGCTAGTAATACTTTTTATTTTTACGCTTGTTCAGCTGAGTAAGCGCATGGAGGACAGTAAGATTTTGAGTGATCTTGATGACCCAATGATTGGTGAGGAAGTTGCGGGCTTGTATCGTGTTAAGCGATCAGCCTCTCCTCCTTCTTGCTTCATGGCTAACAAACCAGGTTCTGGTTTTGTGGAAGCTACATATAGAAAAGGCGACGTTTCAGAAAAACAAGCACTAGAAAATATAAAAGTTTCAGCTGAGTATTTTGGCTGGCAGAATGTTCATAGTGATAAAACAGGCGAATTAATATTGCTCGCAGAAAAGAATGAGATGAGTATGATTGCTGAGGTTGAGTCGGACCTTGTTAAAATTTTGATTTATAAGTTATATAACTGCCCACTTGACTTGCCGTGATTACTATTCTAGTACGAGTGAGATCTTTACAAACTTTGAGGCATATAGAAGCAGGTGCGTGTCTTTTTGTTATTCTGCCTATACTGTTGTCCTGTTTTGTATTTTATGACCAAGCTAGCGCGCAAGTGCTTCTACCTGGCAAAAGAATGAATGTCGTGTTGCTTGGCGACTCATTCTCTGCAGGTAATGGGGCTGGTAATTATACTGGAATCGATGGATGTTATCGCAGTCAGAACAATTGGGCTAATAGTTTTGTTCAGCGCCTAAAAGAAGAAGGAGTGTCGGTAAGTTATCAGAATCGAGCTTGTTCAGGTGCAACTACACAAAATCTCTATAAGGATACACAGGCTCTGGTTGATCATAAGACCGCCTCTCTTCATGGAAATGTAACTAGTAAAGACGAAGCAAAAAGACGAATAGCGGCCATGGATCCTTGCAGGTCACAAAATTCAGACGAGCACTCATACTCAAGATACGTAGTTGATAGTTTAAAATATCAAAATAGCCGTTCTCAGACACTGGTTTCTTATCGATGTGAACGGATGTTGCGTCTGCAGTCAGACTTTATCGGCCCTGAGACTGATTTTATTCTCCTGACGATTGGTGGTAATAATTTTGGATTCAGAAGAATTATAGAAGAATGTTTTTTTTGGAGAAATAGCACTATTTGTAAAGAGGTTATTGGTGGAGCTAGAGCGGAGGCGGAAAGAGAGTATGGTAGAGAGTTAGAAAGACTGCTTGCATTTATTAAGTCCCGTGGGCTGCGTAGTGATGCAAAAATTGTCCTGCTTGGCTATCCTTTACTGTCGTTGGATAACAATATTAGCATAGGCGTCGGTTTAAATAGAATTAATACGTCGCAAGCCGTTAGAGAGTTAGGGCAGTATAGTAATGAGATAGCCAAGCGGAGTATTAGTGAATTTAATAAAAAACACCCTAATCAGGCTTTGTTTGTTGACGCACAGTCTTGGTTTGCTGGTCACGAACCCGACAATCGCTTCCTTACACGAAACCCTAAACGCTGGTTGAATGATTTTTTTGAGCCATTGACTAATATGAATGAATGGTATCACCCAAATAAAACTGGTCACCAGCAATACGCTAACTTACTGAAGCACAATAGTCTGCTAAAAAATTTTACTAATTCCTATCGTCGATCTCCATCGGATATCGACGTCGTCTTCAACATCGACACAACTGGTTCGATGTGGACTTCGATTGAGGCTTTCAAGGCGAGTGCGCTTGCAACCGCTACGATGATTAGCAAGAGCAGCGCTAGTGTTCGTTATGCGCTGGTTGATTTTCGTGATTTTCCAGGTCGTAGCGGCACGCCCTATGATTATCCTGCCAAGCTGCGCCTAGATTTCACGTCAGATATTAACAAGCTGAAGGACGCCGTCAACAACCTGAGCACTGGCGATGGCGGTGATGGCCCAGAGTCGATGTATTCAGGTCTGATTACTGGCATCAATCTCAACTGGCGGCCGGCCGTGCATAAAATCATTATCACCTTGAGCGATAATGGGCCGCTTGATCCCGAGCCTGTGACTGGCTATACCAAAAAAGCAGTCATCGAAAAGGCCTTCAAGGTTGATCCAGCTTCACTCTATTTTATCCATGAATCACCAGTTCGTGATGAATATGTTGATTCGATGGCTGAGGAAAGTGGCGGTAGCGTGATTGTCAATGATAATGAATCGATCTCAATTGTGTCGGATGCGATAAGGAAAATCATCAACGAGACGCTCGATAGGCCATTCGCTTGGATTAACGGTCCATATCTGGCCAAAATAGGCGAGGCGATTACGATCGACGGTGGCGGTTCTTACGCCAAAGCTGGACAAATTGTTAAATATGAATGGGATTGGGAAAGCGACGGCATCTACGATAATACGACTACGACTTACAACATCACTCGCTCATGGAATAAAGAGCTCGACGGGCTGATGACTCTACGGGTAACCGATTCAAATGGTCTGGTCAATACCGCTAACACCTGGCTGACGGTTTCGATTGATGGCGACACTGTCAATCAAGAGATCGATAATTGCCCACTAGTTGCCAATCAGTCGCAATCGGACCATGATGTTGATGGTATTGGTAATGAGTGCGATGAGGACTATATGCCGTATATTTTGGGTGAATTGCAAAAAGCTCAAGCCAAGCAAAATGAAATAGATCGCCAGGCTTTAATCCAGATGTTGCGCGGCCGGACCAAGGTCAGGTCGCTAAGAGACGTGGCTGAAGTGGCTTTGATATTGGCGGAGGTGTCGATTGTTGAGCAGCTAATCAAGGATAATCAGAGCTTGCCAGAAGATATGATGGCAGTTATAAATCAGCCAGCAGCAGTCGATTCCACTCCAGCTGAGCGAAAAAACAACTGCAGCCTCTATCTAAAAATAGTTGCTGGTGTCGGGGCGGCAGTCTTCATTGGTGCTGGCTTCTGGCGCTATCGCAAGCGAATTTAACAACATCTTTTGCACAACGTTTGGGTTGATTTGGCTTATGGTTTGTTAAAATATGAAGTAGCAAATCCAAACAGGAGGTGAAAAAATGGCTAAGCTGTACTTTAAATATGGAGCGATGGGTAGTTCAAAAACGGCACAAGCTTTGATTGCCAAATTTAATTACGAAGAGGGTGGCAATAAAGTTTGGTTGATTAAGCCGAGTGTTGATGTTCGTGATGGCAGCAATAAGCTACGTTCGCGAGTTGGCCTAGAGGCGGACGTTCAGGCAGTGCCACCGACCGCTGACTTGTTAAAAATATTTCAAAAAAATAAGCCAAAGCCTGACGTAGTGATTGTCGACGAAGCTCAGTTTTTGACTGAACAACAAGTCGAGCAGCTAAGACAAATCGTCGATTGCGAACGGACGTCGGTGATGTGCTACGGTCTGAAAACTGATTTTCAGAATAAGCTTTTTCCAGGCAGCAAGCGACTGTTTGAATTGAGTGAATCAATCAGCGAAATCAAAAGCGTCTGCGCTTGCGGCACCAAGGCTTCGGTCAACGCTCGCCTTGACGGAAAAGGTAATGTTTTGACTGAAGGCGAGCAGGTGGTGATTGGCGGCAACGAAGCCTACCAAGCGATGTGTTATCAGTGCTATGATGCTGCTGTTCGTCGTCTCCACATCAAGGGCCGCTGAAGCGGCTCTTTTAGCACTTGATTGCTTCGACTGCTAAAAAATGCTATAATCGGAGCATGAAATTAAGTGATCGTCAGCTTGAAATTTTGGTAGCTATTGTTGAGCAATATTCAGAGGTGGCAGCTCCTGTTGGCAGTGTGATGCTGGCTAAATTATTTAATGTTTCAAGCGCGACTATTAGACTAGATATGGCTAAATTAGAAAACCTTGGCTTAGTTGAACAACCGCACACTTCGGCTGGTCGGATTCCGACTGATAGAGGCTATCGAGCTTATGTTAATTATCTTAATCAAAAGCGCCAATCAGAAATCCATCCAGTGGTCGTCCAGCATCGAGCCAATCGAGCTCTTGAGCGTAAACTGAGTGCAACTTCTGGTAAAACTAGTGCTATGATCCGAGTGGCAGTGCGGATGCTCTCAGAGTTGACTGATAATTTGGGCTTTGCGACGATTGGTGATCAAATTTACACTTGTGGTTTGACTAATTTGCTCGATCGGCCCGAACTTGATGATCGTCAAAGCGTGTTGGCTTTATCTAATCTAATTGACAATCTCGAGCCCTGGCTGTTAGAAGCCAAGCCGGTTGAGCGGGTGAGTGTATTCATTGGCTCGGAAAATCCAATCGGCAAGGCTTCTGGTGCGACATTGGTTATCAGCCGCTTTCGCTCGCCCTATAGCGATAAAAGCTACATTGGCGTGTTGGGGCCAACTCGTCAGAGTTACGCTCAGGTGATGCAATTGGTTGAACAGACGGGCATGACTTTAGAAGAAGTGTTGAGCGAGGCTTGAGTGGCAAATGACCAACAAATTAAAATCGCTGATCGCACTGGTTCTGACTATTTTTTCGATGACTCGTTTGATGCGAGCTGCTAACTTTATGATTATGGGCGGCGAAGGCGAGCTGTTGCGAGTGATTTTTTATGGTATATTGTTTGTTGGCTCGCTGATTACTTTTGCCTATTATTTTAAAGCTAAGGATTGAAGGAAATTATGAAAAAAGATTCTAAAATTAATAAACAATTAGAAAAATTGCAAACTGAGAATGCAGAGCTGCTGGCAGATTTGCAGCGGACTCGGGCTGATTTTGAGAATTTTCGTAAAAATGTTGATGCTGAAAAAGATCGCTTAAGTTTGGCAACCAAACAAGCTATGATTTTGAAATTATTGCCAGTAATTGACGGGATTGACCAAGCTACTAATCATCTGCCAGCTGAGCTTGAGGATAATTCGTGGGCAACTGGAGTTTTGAAACTAAATCAAAAACTAGTTGATGACTTGTCGCGTATCGGTGTACGAAAAATCAAGGCTGAAATTGGCCAAGAATTCAACCCTGATCAGCACTCAGCACTGTTGATAGACGAAGAGACTGAGGGCGAAGCGGAGGTGATTGCCGAAGTGTTGCAGCCGGGCTATTGGTATGATGATCAAGTCATGCGTCCGGCATCGGTCAAAGTTGCTCGTCAATAAGATCCTTGACTTTTGCACCCAAACAGCGTAAAATTTGTCTAGATTTGGGACCATAGCTCAGCTGGTTAGAGCACCTGCCTTTTAAGCAGGGTGTCCCGGGTTCAAGTCCCGGTGGTCCCTCCAATTTTATAAAATAATTAGAAACGGTTACTTTTCCAAGTAGCCGTTTTTTCATTGCCCAAACGAGGCTGTAAATACAGTTTAACAATTAGAATAAACGGCAGAGCTTGCCACAACGCTGGGCAAAGCGATTGGCAGCAGTTTTTTCACTGATCGTGGCGGTGCAAATCCGCTCCTGGTTGCAATCAGAAGAACCCAGCCAGAGATTATTAAAAGCAGCTAGGCTTAGAACCTAGCTGCTTTTTTCTTACACGAAGTGTCTTGAGGATCAAGTGTTATCGTTTCTTTTTGCGGCGAGTCGAGTCTGATCGGCCAATCTTAGGTCGCAAAGTCTTCTTTTTCTTGCTAATCACAACAGCAACAGCTCCCGCAATCAGTGCTAGTCCGAGCCCGACCCCGACTCTAACCAGCAAAGCAGTAAGAGGCGACTGTTTGTTGACGGTTTTATCTAAGTTGAACCGATTGGTGCTTTTGATTTGCTCAAAGTTGACCTCATAGTTAATCTCAGCGATTTTTTCCGGTGAGTGGTCAAAATTTTCCGTGCCAATCTCACCATATTCAATTTCAATTGGAATCACTCCTTCAGAATATACAATCTCTCCGTTAGCTTTTTCAATTCGGAGATGTAGTTGGTTGAAATCAACTTTTTGTGGTTGAATTGTGATTGATGCTTGATTGTTCTTGAAGCTGACTTCGCTAGCTTCAGTTACGATAGCGTATTTTTGCAAATCACTTACTCTGTAGTCAACAATCGAAGATCGTACAGGATCTTCCCAGTAGCCAGGCCTTAAATCCTTATTTTTTTCAGATAAGAGACTTATTCTTTAGCAGTCACTAATTTGGTCAATCTCTATCTCTGATAATTTAGGGATGATCTTACTGTCTGGAATTTTAGCATATTGTTTGCCAAAGGTCGTGCAGCTAATCCATGGCCTATCGGCAAGAGCATATGGTTTTCGTCCGTAAGTTTCATTTTCGTTGTAAAAAATATAAGCTTGAAGCGAGCTTAACAGCTCTATTTTCTTGACATCAGGTGGTTTAACGTTTTTGATAGTAAAAGTAGCTTTTTCTGGAGTGACGGCTCGTCTAGCCTGTGGTATCGACACACTGATCATTAACGCTTGCTCTACTCGCAATGATTGATTGGCAAAAAACAAGCCAGTAATGAGCGCTGTCACGACGACTACTTTTCTAAAATATTTTTTCCGGGTCATGTTTCTCCTTCTAGGGCTTTAGTGTTATTTTGATATAATAGCTTTATTTTTTCATCTGCTTCCTTTGTTTAGTCTGGCTCGTATAAGTAAACTTTAGCATAGATGCAGTCATTTAAAAAGTCTGAGCCCGAACAGTTATGTCTCGCTAAAACTATCGTGTATAATAAAGCTTATGTTAGATCAGAAAACCAAAGACAATTTGCAGAAATTTGTGCGGGCGGCTAACTATTTAGCGGTGGCGCAGATGTTTTTAAAAGATAATTATTTATTAAAGCAGCCACTAGAATTTGAACATATCAAGCCAAGAATTCTTGGGCACTGGGGGTCATGTCCAGGGATTAGTGTGGCTTATGCTCATTTTTTGCGACTGTTGAAAGATCATCCCGAACAGCAAAATAATATTTTTATTTTGGGGCCAGGGCATGGTTTTCCAGGGTTGCAAGCGGACTTGTTTCTTGAGGGAGCGCTGGCGGAGGTTGATTCTCAAGCGACTCGTGATGAGGCGGGGATTGGATATATTTGTAAGCAGTTTTCTTGGCCGTATGGCTTCCCATCGCATGCTAGTCCGTATTCTCCCGGCGTGATTTCTGAAGGCGGCGAGCTCGGTTATAGTTTGGCGACGGCGTTTGGGGCGGTGCTCGATCAGCCAGATATGCTGGTGGCGTGTTTGGTTGGCGATGGCGAGGCCGAGACTGGCGCCTTGTCGGGTGCGTGGCACCTCAATAAGCTAGTTGCTAGTCCAGAAAATGGTTTTGTTTTGCCAATTTTGCACCTCAATGGCTATAAAATCACTGGCCCAACAGTTTTTGGTCGGATGAGTGACAAAGAATTGTTTGATTATTTTAGTGGCTTGCGCTATGAGCCGCATATTGTTGATTATAATTCGCCAAACGACGACGCTAAATTAGCGGCTGTTTTTGATCAGGTTTACGCCAAAATTGAGCAAATTAAAGCCGGTGAAGCCAAAGACCAGCGGCTGCCGATGATTGTCTTGAAGTCACCGAAAGGTATGACTGGACCCGAAAAGTTCAAAGGCAAGAAGTTAGTTGGTAATAATTTATCTCACCAAGTGATTTTTGATCATGCGATGGATGATCAGCAGCATTTGCAAGAATTAGAAAAATGGTTGCGTAGTTATCGGCTGGAAGAATTAATGGCTGGCGATAAATTTGGGGATTGGTTGGAAGAATTTCTTCCGCCAACTAGGTCTCGACCGGGCAATAACCAGATGGCTTTGACTAAAAAACTTGATGGCAGCTCGATTGATAAATTAAGCTTACCGAAAGTGGCTGACTTTGAGCAGCGACTGAACCGAGTCGGTGAGGTTAAATCATTGCCACTGCATTTAATGGGTGATTATTTAGAGCAGGTTTTTAAATTAAATCATGAAAAGCATAATTTTCGATTTTTCTCACCTGATGAAACGACTTCAAATAAGCTGGGCGCAATTTACAATCAAACCACTAAAGCTTGGGCGGCCGAAATCAAGTCTTGGGACGGGCCGAGTGGGCGAGATGGCAAATCAATGGAGATTTTGAGCGAGCAAAGCCTGCAGGGAATGATGCAGGGCTACCAGATTACTGGTCGACACGGTGTGTTGACCAGCTATGAGGCATTTGCGGCGGTGATCAATTCGATGCTGATTCAATATGCGAAGTTTATCCAGCAGAGTCGAGATGTGACATGGCGCGATCCGATTCCGGCACCAGTTTATCTTTTGACTTCGACTGGCTGGCGACAAGATCATAACGGTTTTTCGCACCAAACCTCGAGTTTTGTTGATGAAGTTTTGCGTCGCCAAAATAATTTAGGCACAGTGCTGTTTCCAGCGGACGATAATTTAGGAGTGGTGGCGCTTGACTGGGGTTTGCGACAAAAAGATCAGATTGTGGCAATTGTTTCGGGCAAAACCGAAGAGCCACGCTGGCGTTCGTTGCTTGAGGCCCAGGTTGACTTTGAGCAAGCCGCTAGTATTTGGGAATTTGCTAGCGACGATCAGCCAGATTTGGTTTTCGCAGCAGTGGGCGATTATATGGCTCGCGAGAGTTTGTATGCGATGCAACTACTGCGTCAGGTTATCCCAAAGATTAAAATGCGATTCGTTTATGTGTCAGCCTTGACCAGCGGAGCGATTGGCACGACCGATAATCAATTATCGATTGAGAAATTTGACCAAATTTTTACTCCGAATCAGCCAATTATTTTCAATTTTCATGGCTATCCAGAGAGCTTGAAGGCGATTTTGTTTAACTATTTGACAACCGATCGGGCGAGTGTCCATGGCTACATCGAGCAGGGTTCGACTACGACACCGTTTGATATGATGGTCCGTAACCAAGCTTCTCGTTATCACCTGATGTTTGATGCATTGGCTAAATTGGCAGAAAAAGGCAAAATAACCGCACAACAACAAATTAGTTTAACCGCTAAAATCCAGCAAAAACTTGACGCTAACACTAAGCATATCCAGAAATACGGTAAGGATTTGTCAGAAATTACTGACCAAGTTTGGCAGTAGAGAATTTTGCTTAATTTTGGTTTTATATCAAGCGGGTTGGTAGGTTTGTGCGTGCTATAATTAATCTGTAATTAAAGAAGTAGGAGTAATTAATGGATAGAATTGTTTTGGCAACCAATCCTGGTTCGGCCAGTCGAAAATATGCTTTGTATCGAGGCGAAAAATGCTTAGCGACGCTTCATTTTGAATATGTTAATGATCGGGCTTATTGTGAAATTTCAGTTGCTGGTGGTGAAAAAAAACCAGTTGAACTGCAGATTGATAATATCGCCGAAGCGGCTAGTGAGTGTGAACGAATTTTGCGTGAGCAGGGCGTGTTAAGCGACGACCAGCAAATTGATGCAGTGGCGGCACGGTTGGTGGCACCGAGTCGAGATTTTCAAAAAGATCAATTAATAACGGATGAAATCATTGTTAAGTTGGAGAAAATTCAGTCCAAAGCCCCACTCCACACAGGTGTAAATTTAGCAGAAATCAAATACTTCAAGCAAGTTTATCCTGACTTGCCAGTGATTGCAGTCTCGGATTCGTCGTTTCATGCTACCAAGCCGATGAAAGCTTTTCGCTATGCGATTAGTGCTGACCTGCAGGACAAACTAGATATTGGACGGTTTGGTTATCACGGAATTTCAGTCAGTTCAATTGTTGAAACCATGAAGCGTGAAGGGATTTTGCCTGAAAAACTGATTGTCTGTCATTTGGGTGGTGGTGCTAGCATTACCGCGGTTCAAAATGGCGAAAGCATCGATAATTCGATGGGCTATTCGCCACTTGAGGGCTTGATGATGGCGACTCGCTCGGGTGATATTGACGTTTCGGTGGCATTGATGGTCAAGGAAGAGCTGGGTTTGTCGGATGATGAATTAGAGCAATATCTGAACAAGCAAGCTGGTTTTTTGGGTTTGTCGGAATTATCAGATGATATGCGGTTGGTTTTGGAAGCTGAACAAAAAGGCGACGAGAAGGCTAAGGTCGCCAATCAAACCTATATTTATCGCCTAGCAAAAACTTTAGGCGGACTGGTTACTGGAATGAACGGTGTCGATGCGGTTGTCTTCACAGCGACGGTTGGAGAGCGAGGAGCAGATGTGCGCGAGAATATTTGCCAATATTTAGCTTATCTTGGATTTGAGCTTGACTTAGATAAAAATAATAATGTCGCTAAGGTCGATAATGTTGTAAATATTGCTACAGAAAATTCAAAACCACTTTACATGATCCGAACTGATGAGCAGACCGAAATGGCACGTCGCGCCAATGTTGTTCTAGCTGCCTAAAGACGCGGTGTTTTAATACCAGTTGATTCGTAGCCTGGTGAATTTTCAGGTATACCAAACTCAGGGCAGACATTAACTAGTGAAAGTTTGCTTAAGATTTGTGGTTCGCTGACAAATTTATTGCTGGTGTCCCAGGCATAAACGATGCTTTTTTGCTTATCCACTTGCAGATATAGTGCCTTGGAGTCGTTGCGGCAGTAGAGTTGATGCTGAGTGGCGCCAGCGTCGCTCGGTGAAATGACCAAACCGATGCTTTCGATCTCATTTACTCTTGGGTAGGCGCCCGTAGTGTTACGGAAAGCTTCTAGTCGTCGACCGATCTCAGCCACTGTCAAGTAGGTGTCGCTTTTAGGCTTGGTCGGTGGTGGGTTGATTAATTCTTGGCGCAACGCTTCGCAATCAGCTGTCTTGTATTTTTTAACATAAGCTGTCTGCAGGTCTTTGTATTTTGACTTCGGGTTAACGCCAAAGACACAGTAGCCGTTGGCGGCTAGCTTAACATAGACTTTATTTTCAGTGCTAAACTCAAAAAAGAGCACATCAAGCGGCGCTCCGCTTGGATCATAAGCAATAGCTGGTAGGCTAGTCTCAGATATATATACTTTTTGGGCTTTGTCCATCTGGGCAACATCTGCTTCTACGCTGGCGTTATGCGATTTAAGTCGGGCCCGATTGGAGCCGACCATGATCACAAGCGTCAATATGCTAATGACCACAATCACAATTATTAATTCAACGATAGTAAACGCTTGATATTTTTTAATACTAAAGATTATAAAGTAGACGATTCAGTTTAGCAAATCGGTCATGTTTTTGTCACACTGGGCCAGTTCTTGCGCTGCTTTCAGGAGTAATTTATGATATAATCTCAAACATGAATGCACAACAAATTCGTCAGAAATATTTAAAATTCTTTGAAGATCGTGGACACGCTGTTATTGAACGCGCACCGTTAATCCTCAAAGACGATCCAACAACTTTATTTACCGGCTCAGGCATGCAGCCACTGTTGCCTTTTTTGCTTGGCCAGGCTCACCCCAAGGGCAAGCGCTTGACTGATAGCCAGACTTGTTTGCGATCGCAGGATATCGATGATGTCGGCGATAATCGCCACACGACTTTTTTCGAAATGTTGGGCAATTGGAGTCTGGGTGATTACACTAAGCGTGATCAAATTAACTGGTTTTTTGAGTTTTTAACCGAGGAGATTGGTCTGGATCCGCATAAGATTTATGCAACTTGTTTTATTGGTAGTGAAGAATATGGGATCCCAGCTGATACGGAAGCGGTGGAAATCTGGAAAGAAGTATTTGCTAAGCACGGTATTGACGCTAAGGTGGTCGAGCTAGACACAGCTGAAGCTGGTGATCAGCTTGGCTTGCAGGGCGGCCGAATTTTCCTTTACGGCGATAAAGAAAACTGGTGGAGTCGCGGTGGTAGTATCGAGAACACTCCGATTGGTGATCCATGTGGACCTGACAGCGAAGTTTTCTATGATTTTGGCGAGGACAACCAAGACCCAAGTTTTGGCAAATCTCATCCTGCCAGCGATGGTGGGCGGTTTATGGAAATTGGCAACCAAGTATTTATGGAATATCGGCGCCTTGAGGATGGCAGCTTTGAGCCGCTTAAGCAGAAAAATATTGATTTTGGGGCTGGTCTCGAGCGAATTGCGGCCTCTTCAATCGGCAATCCAGATGTGTTTGCGGTTAGTTTACTCAAGCCAATTGTTGATAAGCTGGAAGAGCTGAGCGGCAAAGCTTACGCTGATAATTTAGTCAGTATGCGAATTATCGCTGATCATGTTCGTTCAGCCGCTTTTCTGGCAGTCGATGGTTGCGTGCCGAGCAATAAGGAGCATGGCTATGTGATGCGCAAATTCATTCGTCGAGCGATGGTTCAGGCTTATGAGCTTGGAATTGAGAAGGATTTCTTTGAGCAAATTGGGCCAGTGGTGATTGATTTATATAAAGATGATTTTCCAGAAGTTAAAGAATACGGCGAGATGGTGGTTCAGATCTTGGCGCAAGAAGAAAGAACGTTTCGCAAGACTCTGAGCAAAGGCGTCAAAGAGTTTTTACGCTTGAGCTCACTGGTGGCGGCTGGCAAGCTCGAGGCTGTCGGCGGGCAAGAGCTGTTTCGGCTGTATGACACCTACGGCTTTCCGCTTGAGTTATCAACTGAAGAAGCGTCTAGGCGAGGTATTAAGTTGACTACTGACTGGCAAGCTGAGTTCGAGACTGAAATGGACCAGCAGCGTGAGCGGTCCAAAACCGCCTCCAAAGGCATGTTTAAAGGCGGTCTTGAGGGTGAAACTGACAAGCAGTTGCGCCTGCATACTTCGGCTCATCTGATGTTGGCAGCGATGAAAAAAGTCTTGGGCGACGACGTTAACCAAAAAGGCTCAAATATTAACGACGAGCGGCTGCGGTTCGATTTTAATTATCCAGAAAAAGTCTCTCGGGACAAGCTGGATGAAATTGAAAAGTTGGTCAATCAAGCAATTGCGGACAAATTGCCTGTGACCATGACTGAAATGTCCAAAGATGAAGCTTATGCAGCTGGGGCGCATGGTGATTTTGATGAGCGCTACGGTGATAAGGTCAAAGTTTATCAAGTTGGCGAAGGTGACCAGCTATTTAGCAAAGAGATTTGCGGCGGGCCACATGTTGCCAATACTGGCGATATTGCCCCAAATGATGAGCAGTTCAAAATTATCAAAGAAGAGTCATCTTCAGCGGGTGTTCGTCGAGTCAAAGCAGTTTTGCAGGCCAAATAATTTTAAAATTAGCTTAAGTAGTATATAATAAAGGCCATATATGGTTTTTGCTAAACTCAAAAAAACTAAGCAGCCGACTGAGGGCGACAATTCAATTGTCGCGATTGATGTTGGGACTGAATACATCAAGGCTATTATCGCCAAGGTTGAAGGCGAAAAGTTACGGGTAGTTGGTGTTGGTCGGTCACGGCAAGGCGCTAGCGATATGCACGCTGGAGCGATTGCTGACATTGCTGGCGTGGTTCGCAATTGCGAACAGGCGCTCAGTCAGGCTGAAGAGCAGGCTGGTTTTCAGGTCAAGCGAGCAATTATGGGTATCGCTGGCGAACTAGTCAAGGGCAATACTGACACCATCCGCTACCGTCGACCACAGCCTGATCGAGTGTTGGACGAAAACGAGATGCAATTTATCATTGAAAAAGTCCAGGATCGAGCTTTGGCCAGGGCGCAGCGTGAAATTGGCCTGGAGACTGGCAATGAAAATGTTGAGATTAAACTAGTCAATTCAGCTTTGGTCAGCCTGCATATCGATGGCTACAAAGTATCCAACCCAATCGGTTTTCAAGGCAAAGACGTAGCGATTCAGATTTACAATGCATTTGCGCCAATGGTCCACATCGGGGCACTCGAAAGTGTGGCTAATGAGCTTGAGTTGGAGTTGATTGCAGTTTCGGCTGAGCCGTTTGCGGTTAGTCGGTCGGTGATTGGTACTGATTCAGCGAGTGATTTTACAGCAATCTTAGCTGATGTTGGTGGCGGGACAACTGATATTGCGGTGGTCAATGATGGTGGCGTCGAGGGGACGAAGATGTTTGGCATTGGCGGTCGTAGTTTCACTAAAACTATCGCCAACGATTTGCACTTAGCTTTTGAAGAAGCGGAAAAAGTCAAGCTCAACCTTGGTAATGACAAACTGAAGCCCGAAATTCGAGCCGATGCCGAGGCAGCAATTCAAAAAACTTTAGCTGTCTGGCTGTCGGGTATCGAGCTGTCATTATCTGAATTTACCAATGTCGATCAGCTGCCGAGTCAGATTTTACTCTGTGGTGGCGGTGCTAGCTTGGAACTACTGGTTGAAGCGCTGGCTGGTTATGACTGGGATCGGTCACTGCCGTTTAGTCGCCGTCCAGTTGTGAAACACATTTCGCCGAAGGATGCGATGGGCGTGATTGACGATACCGGTTTGATCACCGATCATACTTTGATTACTGGCCTTGGTTTGTTGCGAGTCGGTTATGACACTGTCCAGGACGACCAAGAAGTTGATTTTAATTTTAAAGAGAAGTTAAATAAAATATTGAGAATTTAAATGAGCAAAGAAGTTATTTATATTGACACCAACGATGATATAACTAGTTTGATTAGTAAAATCAAGGCTAGCCCCGAGAAAATTATTGCTTTGGTGCCGTCCAAGCAAATCAGTTTACTACAGAGTTCGGTTAATCTGAAGTTGCTGGCTAAAACCACCAAGGCTAATGATAAATATTTAGTCGTCATCACCAACAATCAGGCCCTCAAAAAATTGGCGGCTCTGGCTCGAGTGCCGATTGCGGCTACTCTCCAAAGCAAACCAGAACTGCCCGAAATCGATGCGCTGAAAGTTGATGGCGAGAGTGATATTATTACCAGTGATGCGCCCGAGCCTGAGTTAGGCGCCAAAGCTGCGGCAGCTCCGATTGCAGGCAAAAAATTAGCTGACTCAGCCGCACCCAAAAAGCCAGTCAAAGTCCCAAACCACAAAAAATTCCAAAAGAAAGTTTTGTTGATTGCTGGTGGAATTGTTGCTCTTGTCCTGTTTCTTATCTGGGCAATTGTCCTAGCTCCAAATGCTCAAATTACTATTGCCTCAACCAAAAAGACCGAAAATGTGACCGCTAATCTAAAATTGTCAGAGGACTCAACTGCTACCAATGTCGACAATGGGATTTTGCATTTTCAAACTCAGCGCCTGACAAAGCAGCGCTCAATCGAGTTTAATGCGACTGGCGACAAAGAAATTGGCTCCAAGGCGACCGGCACGATCACACTAGAGAAATATCAGGGGAGCAATCCGGCTACAATTCCAGCTGGTACCGCTTTTTCGAGCAACAGTCTTAACTTCATCACCGTTAGTGACGTGACTGTCCCTGGCACGGGCGAAACCGAAGATGGTAATAACGTTCCTGGCCGAGCCTCAGTTAAGGTTCAAGCTCAAGATATTGGTGACCAATACAATCTAAGCGCACGAGAATATTTGTCATCAATTAGAAATGTAAAGGCGACTGGCACGGACATGGCAGGCGGCAGCAAGCGCCAAGTCAAGGTCGTGACTCAAAAAGATTTAGACACTGCCAAGCAGGCTCTTGAAAAGCAATCATCTGACGAGGCTAAAACCGAGCTGACCAACAAATTTGACTCGAGTGTGGTTGTTATCCAAGAGAGTCTTCAGACTAAAGCTGGTGACATCAAAGCCAGCAACGAAGTCGATAGTGAGGCCAAGGATGGCAAGGCCCGACTTGAACAAGAAGTTGAATATTCAATTTCGGCTGTTAGTCGTGATTTACTCAAGCAGTTTATTGAGGCGGCGGCTAAAAGTCAAGAGGTAGAGGCCAAGCTTGGTGATAATCAGCGGATTTTTGATCATGGTTTAGATACAATTCAATTCAACAAATACCAAGCCACGAGCAACCCAGCTTCAGCTGAAGTCGTTGTTCAAATTCAGATCGGGCCCAATATCGATGAAGCCAGTGTCCGTGAGTTTGCTGGCGGGAAAGCCGTCGGTGAAATTCAATCACATTACCAATCAATCGAAGGCGTCAGTAGCGTCAATGTCCAGGTCAAGCCGTTTTGGGTCAGTCGGGTGCCAAAGAATCCATCGAAAATCAACGTTAAAATTGAGCTTAAATAATGGTTTTTGGTCGGTCAGTTAAAAACTATCTCGGTCTTGATTATGGCGCCAAACGAATTGGCGTAGCAACTGCTGATTCGGAGGTGAAAATCGCTATTCCTTATGGCGTGATTGACAATGATGAACATAAAATTGACCAGATCACTGAGCTAATTGATGAGCAAAAAATTGATTTAGTGGTCGTCGGTTATCCGCGTAATCAAGCGGGAGAGCCGACCGCACAGACGGCTGAAGTCGAGCAATTTGTTGAGCAGCTTCAGCAATCATTTCCAAAAATCATGTTCCAGGATGAATCGTTAACTAGCGTTTTGGCCGAAGAGCGGCTCAAGGCTTATCATAAAAATTATTCAAAGGAAGATATTGATGCCAGCGCTGCTGCAATAATTTTAGAAGATTATTTGGAGGATAATTTATGAACGAACCTCAATTAACTCAGGATTTTTCGACTGTCAGCCAGCCAGCCTCACCGATGACGCTGCCTAAAAAACGACGCAAGTGGCCGTGGGTGCTCTTGGCGCTGCTTTTGTTGGTTGCGGCTGCTGGCGGAGTTGGTTTTTGGTATTACAACGATAATTTGACGGCTGTTCACCCTGGACAAGATCAGCCACAAGCGTTCGTAATCGAACAGGGGGCAATGGTTAGTCAAATTGCGGCTGAGCTCGAATCTGATGGCTTGATCAAAAATCAGCAAGTTTTTTCGCTGTATGCGCGGTTGAACTCGTTGGGCGATAAGTTTCAGGCGGGGACTTTTTTACTACGGCCTAGTATGTCAACTCCCGAGATTATCAACGACATCATCACTGGTAAAACCAAACAAATGTTAGTCACTCTCTATCCTGGCGTGCCGCTCAATTTTCGCAATACTCTGAACGCGCCAACCCTTTCACATCGTGAATCGCTTAAAAAAGCTGGCTACACCGATCAAGAAATCACTCAGGCTTTTGCCAAAAAATACGATCATCCGCTGTTAAAACATTTTCCGGAAGCTAAATCTCTTGAGGGATTGATCTTAGGCGAGACTTATATTTTTGCTCTTGGCACGCCAATTGATCAAGTTTTGCTGACGACTTTTGATCACTATCAACAGATTTTAGACAAAAACCAGATTTTAGAGGGCTTTAAAAATCAAAAACTAACCTCGTATCAGGGAATAATCTTAGCGTCGATTGTCGAGCGCGAGTCGGCTAATATTGACTTTGAGACTAAGCGCAAAGTAGCTCAGGTTTTCTTGCGGCGCTTTAGAGAGGGAATGCAGCTTGGCTCGGATGTGACTTATCAATATGCCAGCCGCTTGGCGGGGGTTGAGAACGATTTGTATATCGATTCGCCCTATAACACGCGCAAATATCCAGGTCTGCCACCTGGGCCAATTAGCTCGCCTGGAGTTGATGCCTTGAGGGCGGTTGCTAACCCAGCCGAAACTAACTACCTCTATTTTGTTGATGGTGATGATGATTTGACTTATTTTGCAAACACCAATGCCGAACACGAAGCCAACGTTCGTCAACACTGCAAAGTCAAGTGTTTAGCGATGTAAACTTGACATCATAACGCTTATTTGCTAAAATAGTCGGCGTATCTTTGAGTTCTGACTACAGGTGGAGTTTGTGTAATTAGTCCCCAAGGGTATTTACCAGATAAGTCGCAAGACACAGCTTAATTCAACAATATAATAACAATAAGTGGTCGAGTTACGTGTGATGTTTTCCGTCTGGAAAAGTAAGTCTGTCTGGTAAGCGTCAAAAAGTGATTTTTGACACGGAGTATTCTCATAAAACGAATTTTATCTAATCAAATCAATCGTGCCAAGAAAACTTGGTGTGATTATAATTGTCAAAAGAAAATTATGCGCCAGCTGGTTCAGGCTGGTGAAGCTAAAAACAAGAAATCCAGCTTATTTTACAGTTTTGGATTTTTGGTGGTTTTAGGTATTGCAGTTCAAAGCTATTTACCACAGTTCAATCTATCGACCAAGCCAAATCCAGAAGTTCAATTAGTTTCAGCTCAAGTCGAAACCGCCCAAACTCAAGCTACTACCAGTTCGCTGATCGCGACCAAAGTCAACGATGTGGCGATGACGGCCACCATTGCCGAAACCGCCGCTTTACCGGTAGCAACTGAGGCTGCGATTGCCTCAACCGTGGCTGCCGCTGAAGAAGAAATTGCTCAAACCACTCAAGCCGTGGTTGATAAACCAGCCATCGTCAGTATTGATCAGGTGGTAACTGGAATTCAGCTGCACAAAGTCAAATCTGGCGACAAAATTGCTGACTTGGCCAATCAGTATGGTGTAAGCGAGCAAACGATTCGCTGGGCCAATGACTTGGAGTCGAGCAAAGAGCCAACGGCTGACACGACCATGAAGATTCCACCGGTCGATGGCTTGATTTACAAGGTGAGGGCGGACGATTCAGTTGATCGACTAGCCACTAAATACAAAGCCTCAGCTCAACGACTAATTACTTACAACAACCTTGAAGCAGTCAGTTCATTGCCTAGCGGCCAAGAAATTATCATTCCTGGGGGAGTGTTGCCAGAAAACGAACGACCTGGCTATCAGGCGCCAGCAATCGTGACGGCGGCTCCAGTTCGAGCTCCAGCCTATTCATCATATAATTATTCAGCCAATGGCGGCGGCGGGCGCTTTGGCTTGTCAACCATCGGTTACGGTGGCGCTACTTCTGGCGGTAATCGCTATGCTTACGGTAACTGCACCTGGTATTCTTATGAGCGCCGGCTCAAGCTTGGTCGACCGATTGGTGGTCTATGGGGCAATGCCACTTCTTGGGCTTCGTCGGCTCGAGCTAACGGCTTTACTGTCAATAAGACTCCAGCTCCTGGTGCAATTTTCCAGAATCACGGTGGCTATGGTCACGTTGGGGTTGTTGAAAAGGTTTATCCAAATGGCGATATCTATGTGACTGAGATGAACTATCAAGGCTATAACGTCATTTCGGGCGCCACCATCAAAGCTGCCTACGTCAGTAATTACAATTACATTCACTAAAAGTTAACAACTCAAATTAAACCCCGCTGGTAGTTACTGGTGGGGTTTAATGTTATAATTAGAGTCAATGTTCGTTGATTTAGTCAAAATTAATCTCAAGGCTGGCCGCGGAGGGGATGGGCGAGTTAATTTTCGCAAGGAAAAATATGTTGATCGAGGCGGGCCAGATGGCGGCGATGGCGGCAGGGGTGGCGATATCGTTTTTGAAGTCAGTGATGATTTGAATAATTTAGTTGACCTGCGCTATCAGCCGATTCTTGAAGCTGAAAACGGCCAAAATGGCGATAAATCAAATCGTCGAGGCAAGAGCGGTCAGGATTTGGTGGTTAAAGTTCCAATTGGGACGTTGGTCAGCCGTGATGGCGAAATCTTGGCGGATTTGGTTGAAAAAGGTCAGACGGCAGTGATTGCTCGGGGTGGTGATGGCGGTTTTGGCAATGCTCATTTCAAATCAGCCACTCGCCGATCGCCAAAATTTGGTGAGCTAGGCGAAAAGGGCGAGGAGTTTGAGGCTCAAGTTGAACTCAAGATCGTGGCTGATGTTGGCTTGGTTGGTTTGCCAAATGCTGGCAAATCGACTTTTTTGAGCGTGGTCACCAACGCTAAGCCCGAAATTGCTGACTATGAATTTACCACGCTAGTTCCGAATTTAGGTGTAGCTGATATTGACAGTGCTAGTTTGTTGCTGGCGGACATTCCTGGGTTGATTGCTGGAGCTAGTGAGGGCAAAGGACTGGGCTTGGATTTCTTGCGACATATTGAGCGAACGTCGGTGATTCTACATTTGATTGATGTTTATAGCGATGACATTGCTCAGGATTACACTACAGTTCGGACTGAACTCGAAAAATACGCGGCTGGTTTAGACCAGCGGCCAGAAATTATTGCTTTGACCAAAACTGAAGGCTTTGATCAAGAATTGTTGGATATGCAAATTAATCAACTCAAGCAAGTCACGAAGAGCCCAATTTTTGCAGTCTCGTCGCAAGCAGGAACTAATCTTAAGCCAGTTTTGCGTGAATTAGTGAAGGTGGTGGCAGCCGAAAAACAGCGCCGCGCCGAAGAAGCAGTAGAAACTGCCAGTCAAGATGATATGCCAACCATCACTCTGTCGGATCAACAGTTGTTTGAGGCTTGGCGAGTTGACAAGCAAAAAGATGGTGTATTTTTGGTTACGGGTGCTAAAATTGAAAAGTTTGCCGCCCGAACTGATTTTAGCAATTATCAAGCGGTTGAGCGGTTGCGGGATATTATGCGCAAGCTTGAAATTAGTCGAGAGCTAACCCATCAAGGTGCAACTAGTGAATCGTTAGTTCAAATTGGCGAAACGGAGCCATTTACTTTTGAGGAGCAAGATTAGTGAAGCCAACATTTTTCTTTTATGATTTAGAAACTAGTGGCTTGTCGCCCAAAAACGATCGGATTATGCAATTTGCTGGCCAGCGGACCGATCTGAAGCTTCGACCGATTGCTGAGCCCGAAAACTTTTTAATAAAAATGGCGACTGATATCTTGCCTAGCCCAGAGGCGATTATGGTGACTAAAATCACGCCGCTGAAGACTTTAAGTGACGGCTTGACTGAAGATGAGGCCGTCAAGCATTTGTTAAACAATGTCTTCACGCCTGGCACAATTGCGGTTGGTTTCAATAATATTCGGTTTGACGATGAGTTTTTGCGCTATTTGTTTTGGCGTAACTATCAGGATCCATATGCTTGGGCGTCGTTTGATGAGCGTGGGCGGTGGGATTTATTAGACATTATTCGGTTAGTACGAGCGATTCGACAAGAGGGAATTAATTGGCCAGTGGATGAAGACGGTCAGCCCGTCAACAAGCTTGAGCTGTTAACCAAAGCCAATAATCTTGAGCACACCAAAGCTCACGACGCTTTGAGTGATGTCGAGGGCCTGATCGCTATCGCTCGAATGATTCAGCAAAAACAGCCCAAAATGTGGGATTATTTGTTAAGCATGCGTCAGAAAAAGGCAGTTGAGCAATTGGTGAATCTGCAAAATCCGCAGCCGTTTGTTTATGCTAGCGGTCGCTACAGCAAAGATCACAACGCTACGACCGTGGCTTTCCCAATTGCCGTTAGCGAGCGAGATTTGCTGGTTTATGATTTGCGCTATGATCCGATAGCTTTGTTAAAAAAATCGGCTGAAGAATTGCTAGCGGAGATGACGCCAGATTATGATTTGCCAGTTGAGGATCGACCACCGACCAGGCTTTACGTCAAAACTCTCCGCACTAACCGCTGTCCAGCGGTGGCGCCACTGGGCGTGGTTAATAGTGATCAGGTTTGGCAAAATATCGATTTAGACTTAGCGACTGTCAAGCAGAATTTAGCTAAATTGAAACAACATCCAGAGCTGGTTAATAAATTTGAACAGGCGATGGAATTGAAGCGAGAGCAGCTAAAAAGCCATCTAGAAGAGCAAGCCAAATCCACTCTCCTGCCTGAGTTGGCGGAAACCAAACTGTATGATGGTTTTGTCAATCATCTTGGCGATAAATCGATGATGCAAGAAATTCGCGACGCTTCTCCTGCTCGCTTGGCTACGCTCAATCCTGAATTCAAAGATCAGCGGCTAAATGATCTCTGGCTTGGTTACAAGGCGAGGTCATTTGAAAAGCAGCTCACCGACAGCGAGCATCAAGCCTGGGACGAACGACGCTTGGCGACTTTGCAGGCAATTGGGCCTGATTATTTATTCAAAGTCGAGCAAATGCTTCAGTCTGGCGACGAAGACCAACAGTTTTATGGTCAAGAATTGCGACTGTGGCTGGAGAGTATTATGCCAGCCAGCGATTTTTAGCGGCCAGTTTGTAGCATATGGTGAAGCCATGACGGTCAGCTTGACTGGTTTTAATTTTGGTTATGATCAAACTAACTTAAAG
>CAZPHO010000002.1:0-59972 GCA_964586855.1 uncultured Candidatus Saccharibacteria bacterium
TGGTGCGCGAGAGAGGACTTGAACCTCCACGCCTTGCGGCATATGCTCCTAAGGCATACGTGTATACCAATTTCACCACTCGCGCATGTGATGGGCTATGTCTTTCCATTATAGCAAAAGATTCTTCAAAAATCAATGTTTTTGACCTAGAAACTAATCAATGTTATGATAGAAGTGAAGAACAAAGGAGAGCCATGTCATCAGCTAATTACTTAATTCCAACTGTAATCGAACAAACCAGTCAAGGCGAGCGCGCCTATGATATTTATTCGCGCCTACTCAAGGAACGAATCGTGTTCTTGGGTTCAGAAGTCAACCCACAAACCGCTAATTTAGTCGTGGCTCAGCTCTTATTTTTGGCCCACGAAGACAGCGACAAAGACATCAAGTTTTACATCAATAGTCCGGGCGGAATTGTTTACGATGGTTTGGCGATTTATGACACGATTCAATTCATCAAGCCCGATGTGCAGACGATCGGAATTGGTCTGCAGGCGAGCATGGGGGCGTTTTTGCTCTCAAGCGGAGCTAAGGGCAAACGGTTTGTGTTGCCCAATTCGCGAATTATGATTCACCAGCCCTCAAGCGGCACACGAGGCAAAATTACCGATCAAGAAATTGACCTCAAAGAAGGTATTTTTCTCAAGAAACAGCTCAACAAAATTCTCGCTAAAAATACCGGCCAAAAGTTATCAAAAATTGAGAAAGATGTTGATCGCGACTATTGGATGAGCGCCGATGAAGCCAAAAAATACGGTCTAGTTGACGAAATTATTAAAAATCTCAAATAAACTCGAAAAAACTATTTGTATTTTTAGAAAAGTTTGCTAAGATAGTAAGTTAGAAGTAGTGTAGCTGCGATTTTTGTGCTTTGTTTCGTTTGGCAAACGGAACAGAGGAGTTGTAGCTAGTGAATCTTCGGCGCCGATTCAACACTAAATTTTAAGATGCGAGGAGCAAGAGTGGCTAAAGCAAAAAATCAGCAACAGCGAATTTATTTTACAAAAAAAGACGACAACTTGCCCATCCCCGATATGATTGGTCATCAACGCCAGTCGTGGCAGGATTTTGTCGATAATGGTCTAAAAGAGGTGTTTGAGGAGGTTAATCCGATCGAGGATTATACTGGTCAAAAATTATCTTTGCGCTTTAAAGATTATCGATTTGAAGAGCCAAAAACGACCGACCGTGAGGCTAAATACAATAACGCTACTTACGAAGCGGCGCTGATGGCTACTGTTGAGTTGCTAAATAAAGCCACTGGTGCAATTGATGAAAAAGAAGTCTATCTCGGTAATTATCCATGGATGACTGATCGGGCGAGCTTCATTATCAACGGCACCGAGCGAGTGGTAGTTAGCCAGCTAGTGCGCTCGTCAGGCGTGTTTTTCAATACGACAGATGTTGCTGGGCAAAAACACTTTGGTGCTAAATTGATTCCGGTCCGAGGTGCGTGGCTGGAATTTGAAACTGCCGCCAATGGCACGATTTATGTCAAAATTGATCGCCGACGCAAATTGCCAATTACGACTTTGCTTCGAGCTTTTGGCTACGGCACTAATAAAGAAATCAAAGAATTGTTTGCTGATGTCGACACTGGTGAGTTTAATTATATCGATCAGGCTTTGTCCAAAGACGTTTCGTCGGTTTCCGCCGAAGCTTTGATTGAAGTTTTTCGCTCAATTCGACCTGGTGATTTGGCTACAGTTGACAACGCCAAAGAAATGATTGAGAAAATGTTCTTTGACTTCAAGCGCTACGATAGTGGTAAAGTTGGCCGCTACAAGTTAAATAAGCGCCTAGGTGTTAATTTAGAGAACAAGCATGTCAACCGAATTTTACAGTTGACAGATTTAGTTTTGATTATTAAAGAGATTATTCGACTCAATAACGAGCAGGGTGAATCAGACGATATCGACTCGCTGTCTAATCGGCGAATTCGCTTGGTTGGTGAGTTGGTTGAGCGGCAATATCGCAAAGGTATTTTGCGGATGCAGCGCAACATCATGGACCGGATGAGTGTGGTTGACCTCGAGTCAGTTACGCCATCGCAGCTCATCAATGCCCGGCCAGTTGTGGCGGCAGTGCGCGAATTCTTCGCCACTTCACAGCTGAGCCAGTTGATGGACGATACGAACTTGTTGGCAGAATTAGCTCATAAGCGTCGCTTGACCTCAACCGGTCCTGGCGGCTTGACTCGTGAGCGAGCTGGCTTGGAGGTGCGTGACATCCACCCGACTCACTATGGTCGAATTTGTGCGGTTGAAACCCCTGAAGGTGGCGCTATTGGTTTGGTGCTCAATCTCGCAACTTATGCTCGGATTAATGAATATGGTTTCCTAGAAACACCTTATTTGCGAGTCAAGGACGGCAAAGTGACTGATGAGTTGATTTATTTGGACGCCGATGGTGAACAGGGTGAAGTGATTGCTGATGCTGGTGAAAAAATTGACGACAAGGGTAAGTTTATCGACGAGCGTATTTCAGCTCGACGGAATTTTAACCCTGAACAAGTTGACGCTGTCGAAGTGACGCTGATGGACGCTGCTCATCGCCAAATTCTGGGCACGACTGCTGGCTTGATTCCGTTTGTTGAGAAAAACCGAGTTGACCGAGCACTGATGGGTGCCAA
This sequence comes from uncultured Candidatus Saccharibacteria bacterium, assembly GCA_964586855.1. GTDB lineage: Bacteria > Patescibacteriota > Saccharimonadia > Saccharimonadales > Saccharimonadaceae > CAYLXN01. The sequence goes on from CAZPHO010000002.1 coordinate 2,633, forward strand.
TATGCAACGTCAGGCTGTGCCGCTAGTCCAGCCTGAAGCGCCGCTAGTTGGCACAGGTATTGAAGAGGATATTGCTCGTAATTCATCACAGCTGGTGGTGGCAGAGGCCGCTGGCGAAGTTGTCAAAGCTGATGCTGACTTGGTGTCAGTTGCTTACAAAGATGGCATCAAGACTTATGAATTGATTCATTTTGAAAAGTCGAACGATGGTCGCTCCGTCAATCAGAAAGTGGCGGTTAGTCGTGGCGACAAAGTTAAAAAAGGTGATGTTTTGATCGAGGGGGCTTCAATTGCTGATGGTGAAGTGGCGCTGGGGCGCAACTTGACTGTGGCGTTTATGCCATGGCAGGGTTACAATATGGATGACGCAATTGTAATCTCTGATCGATTAATCAAAGATGATGTTTTGACTAGCATCAATATCAAAGATTATGTAGTTGAAGTTCGAGACACCAAGCTCGGTCCTGAGATTGTGACTCGTGATATCCCGAACGTTTCAGAGGAGAGTCTACGTCACCTCGATGAAGAGGGTATTGTGCAGATTGGCTCAGAAGTTACTCCAGGTGATGTCTTGGTTGGTAAGATTACCCCGAAAGGCGAGCAAGAGCTGTCAAGCGAAGAGCGACTGTTGCGGGCGATTTTTGGCGAAAAGGCCAAAGATGTTCGCGACACCTCCAAGCGAATTGATAATTCTGGCGGTGGCAAGGTGGTTGGGGTAAAGATTTTTCGAGCTGATGAAGGTCACGAATTAAAAGCTGGTGTTTTGATGCAGATCCAGGTCTATGTAGCTCAGTTAGCTAAAATCACGGTTGGTGACAAGATGGCTGGACGCTACGGCAACAAAGGAGTTATTTCTAAGGTCCTGCCTGAAGAAGACATGCCGTTCATGGAAGATGGTACCCCAGTTGATATTGTTCTCAATCCGATGGGTGTTCCGAGTCGGGTTAACTTAGGGCAGTTGTTTGAAGTCCATCTTGGCTTAGCTGCTAAGGCGCTAGGCTACAAGGTTGCAACTGTTTCTTACGATGGTGTGTCGGATGCGGCTATTAATGAAGAATTAAAAAAGGCTGGTTACGACAGCGACGGTCAAGTTGATATGTTCGATGGCCGCACTGGTGAAAAATTTGAACAGCAAGTTACGGTTGGAGTGATGCATATGATGAAACTACATCACATGGTGACTGATAAAATTCACGCTCGGTCGATTGGGCCATACACTCGAGTCACTCAGCAGCCGCTTGGCGGTAAAGCCCAAAACGGCGGTCAGCGCTTTGGTGAGATGGAAGTTTGGGCGCTCGAAGCTTATGGCGCCGCTTACACTTTGCAGGAAATGCTGACGATTAAGTCTGACGATGTTCAGGGTAGAGCCAAGGCCTATGAATCAATTATTAAAAACCAACCAATTGTTGGTCCAAGATTGCCTGAGTCATTTAATGTTTTAGTTAAAGAATTGCAAGGTTTGGGGCTGCGGGTTGACTTGCTGACAATTGATGAGCAAGGCAAAATCCAAAGCCGAACCAACATTGATGAGGTTAAAGAAAGAGACGCCAAGGCCGCTTGCCAGTTTGATCGCCCTGATCGCCAGCCAAGATTTGACGCTGAGATTGAGGAGACGCTGACAGTTGTAGCTGATGAAGAAGCGCTTGACGACGAAGGCTTAGACGGTGAAATTGAGGAGGGCGACGCCTCCGGCCAAGAAGAAATGGAGGAGCAGTAAAATGGATTACCAAGTAAAAGAAAATAAAGCTGATTTTAATGCGGTTCGACTGGCGGTAGTTGCGCCTGAGGACGTGCTGGATTGGAGTTATGGCGAAGTCACTAAGCCTGAGACGATTAATTATCGAACTCAGAAGCCAGAACGTGATGGTTTGTTTTGTGAGCGGATTTTTGGTCCGGTCAAAGATATTAACCCACATGACAGCAAACTCAAAGGCGTTCGCTCTCGCGAAGCAGCAATTGATAAGCATGGTGAGTTGGTTACCAAGGCCCTGGCTCGACGCGAGCGGATGGGGCATATTGAGCTGGCGACGCCAGTAGCGCACATTTGGTTTATGCGCGGCACACCGAGTGCAATTAGCTTGCTGCTCGACATGACGGTCAAGCATATTGAGCGTGTGGTTTATTTTGCCAGCTATGTGATTTTGAAAGTTGATGAAGACAAACAGCAGCAAATGCTCGACAATTTAGAGGCGACAACTGAAGCTGCTCGTCAAGCGATCAAGTTGCGCTATGAAACGGCTGCTACTCAAGTCGAGGAGGAGGAAGTTGCAACTGCCGAAGAGGAGCGAATTGATAATTTAACAATCGAAGAGTTGGCCCGCAACCGGACCAAAGAAATTGAAGAATTAGAGGAAGACTACAAAACCAAAAAAAGTCAGCTTCAGAGTCTAGTCAAGATGGCCTTAATTACCGAAACTGAATATCGCAACTTGCCAGATGATCTGGAAGAGCTGATCGAAGTTGGTATGGGTGGTCGAGCAATCAAGCGTTTGCTGGATGAAATTGATGTCAAGGAATTGATTAAGCAGCTTGAAGAAGAGGCTGAAACCGCCAAAGGTCAGCGCCACAAGAAGCTTCTCAAGCGCCTGAAGGTGATCGAAAGCATGGACAACGCTGGCATCAAGCCTAGCAGTTTGTGCCTGACGATTTTGCCGGTGATTCCTCCGGATCTAAGGCCGATGGTGTCGTTGGCTGGTGGTCGATTTGCAACTTCAGATCTAAATGATTTGTATCGTCGGGTGATCAACCGCAACAATCGCTTGAAAAAACTGTTCGATCTGAACGCGCCAGAAGTTATCTGCCGCAACGAAATGCGAATGCTGCAGGAAGCGGTTGACTCGTTGATTGATAATTCAATGACTAAAGGCAGTCGAACTGCCTCCTCGACCAATGGTCGGCGTAAACTCAAGTCACTCTCTGATATGCTCAAAGGCAAGCAAGGACGCTTCCGTCAGAACTTGCTCGGTAAGCGAGTTGATTATTCTGGTCGGTCGGTGATTGTGGTTGGTCCCGAGCTGAAAATTGATGAATGTGGTCTGCCAAAGCAAATGGCGCTGGAGCTGTTTAAGCCGTTTGTGATTTCATGGCTGATCGACAAGGGCTACGCTCATAATATTCGTTCGGCCACTCGGTTGATTGATTTGGGTGAAGCGGAAGTTTGGGACGCTCTGGACGTGGTGGTCAAAGATCGATTTGTGCTTCTAAACCGAGCTCCAACTTTACACCGCTTGGGCGTGCTAGCTTTTCGACCAAAACTGATCGAAGGCAAGGCGATCCAGCTGCACCCACTGGTGACTAGCGGTTTTAATGCTGACTTTGATGGTGACCAAATGGCCGTCCACGTGCCGCTGTCGCGCGAAGCTCAATACGAAGCCGAGCATCTGATGACTGCCAAGGAAAATCTACTCAAGCCAGCTGATGGTGCGCCAGTTTTGAACATTGGTCAGGACGTGATTTTAGGTAATTACTATTTAACTTACGAAAAACTAGGAGTTTATGATCAGGAGCTGAAGGTCTTCAGTTCAGTCTATGAAGCGGAGATGGCTTATGATGCTGGTTTGATCAAATTGCAATCGCCAATTCGGGTCTTTACCAAAGGCGAAATTCGCAATACCACTCTCGGTCGGGTTTACTTAAACGAAGTTTTGCCGAAAGATTTTCCGTATCAGGAAGTGACGCAAAGCAAGAAAAACTTGAAGAAAGTTTTGGCTGAAATTTACGATACGATGGGTGCCGAGGCGACCGTTGAAACGGCTGACAAGCTGAAAGAACTGTCGTTCAGCTACGCTACAATTGCAGCTCTGTCGGCCAGCAAAGATGATTATATTCACTATACTGAAGTTGACGATATGATCAAGGAAGGCGATAAGCGCGAGTCACTGATTTCTGAGCAATATGATGATGGCTTGATTACCGAAGACGAGCGCTATGAATTGACAGTTGAAAACTGGCGCAACGTCGACCGTGAGATTACTGATTTTCTAAAAGGCAAACTGCCAACCATGGATAATTCAATCAGCATGATGGTTGATTCGGGCGCCCGGGGCACGCTGTCCAATATCAAACTGTCTGGTTCGATGATTGGGGTGATGGTCGATACGACCAACCGTGAAATTGAGCTGCCAGTGCGCTCAAGCTATCATGACGGCATTAGTTCACTTGAGGCTTATGTTGTCACTCGAGGCACCCGCAAGGGCTCGATTGACACTGCCCTCAAGACGGCTGACTCAGGCTATTTGACACGGCGACTAGTTGACGTCGCCCAAGACGTGTTTACGATTGATGACGAAGCTAGCGAAGACAGTGATCCAGGATTTACAATTTATCGGTCTGAAACTGAACGGACTTCAATTGAACTAGTTAATCGAATTTTTGGTCGGTTTGCGGCTGAAGATATTAAAGATTATGTCAAGCGTGGTGAATTGATTACGCATAAAATTGCCCAAGCAATCGATGCTGATCGTTCGGTTGATTCGGTCAAGATTATGAGCGTGCTCTCCGCGCAGACGATCAATGGCATCCCGCGCAAGAGCTACGGTATTGATATGGCAACTGGTGAATTAGTTAATCCACACCAGCCAGTCGGCGTGATTGCCGCTCAGTCGCTGGGCGAGCCGGGAACGCAGTTGACGCTCAATACTTTCCACTTGTCAGGTGTGGCTGGTGGTGATATTACCCAAGGTTTGCCGCGGGTTGAGGAGCTGCTTGAAGCTCGCAATCCCAAAGGTCAGGCGGTGATGACTGAAGTCAGCGGTGTAGTTGAGGTTTGGGAAGATGGCAATAAATACGTGGTTCAAGTTACTCCGACCGACAAGCAAGTGGAAGAAATTGAACTTGGTCAATATAAGCCGTCACTCAAGTCAAATGTCGATGTTAAGTTTGGTGAAGTTTTGGCAATTAATGATGATGGCGATAAGCTGATGGCGCCGTTTGATGGCAAGCTCAAAGTCGAAGATGACAAGCTGATTGTCACTGGTGCAGCTGGTGGGCCGGTGCGCTACGAGATGCCAGTCTTGACTCAGTTGGTGGTCCGATCTGGTGATCAGGTTCAGGCCGGTGATGCTTTGACAATTGGTTCGCTTAATCTTCAGGATTTGATGCGATTCAAGGGTGTCGAAGCGACTCAGCGCTACATTATTGAAGAAATTTTGCCGATTTATGCTACTCAAGGCCAAGACGTGGCCGACAAGCACCTCGAGGTAATCGTCAAGCAGATGTTTAGTCGGGTTCAGATTGAAGAAGCTGGCGACTCAGAGTTTGTGGTTGGCGATGTGGTGTCGCAAGCCGCCGCCGACGCTCAGAACCAAATTCTGATTGCTCAAGCCAAGCAGCCACTGGTTTATAACCAGCTCTTGCTCGGTATTACCAAAGTCTCGCTTTATAGTGACAGCTTCTTGTCAGCGGCTTCTTTCCAGGACACAAACCGTGTGTTGATTTCAGCCGCGATTAGTGGTCGAATTGATCATCTCAAAGGCTTGAAGGAAAATGTGATCATCGGTCACAAAATTCCGGTTGGCACTGGTGCCCCAGGCTATGAGCTTGATTTGCCAGAGCCAGAAGTTGAAGAATCGTATGGTGATGACATTGTTGCCGACGAAGCTGAGGCCGAGGTTTCGGAAGATACCTCTTACGGTCCAACTGAAGATGAGTTTTCGGACTTAGATTAGTTTGGTTTGTTGAAACTTAACAATAACCTCGGCCTCGAGGTTATTGTTTTTGCCTAACTTTACTTTTGTGGAATTTTTGTTACAATGTTTGATGAGTTTCAAGTTTAGAATTTTATTCAAGGTGTGCGTAAAATATCTAGACGATAAGTTGGCTGTGGCTTATTTTTCACAGCCAGCTAGTTAATAATATAAATTCTAAGGAGAATAATGCCAACAGTAAATCAACTGGTGCGTAAGCCTCGAAAGTCGGCCAAGAAGAAATCCAAATCGCCAGCTCTCGGGATTAACCACAATACGATCAAGAATCGTTATAATCAGCAAAACTCACCGCTAAAGCGTGGAGTTTGCATCAAAGTCACTACCAAAACCCCGAAAAAACCAAACTCAGCTCTGCGCAAAGTAGCTCGAGTCCGGTTGACTAATGGCCAAGAAGTCTGGGCCTATATCGGTGGCGAGGGTCACAACCTCCAAGAGCATGCTGTGGTGCTAGTTCGTGGTGGTCGAGTGCCAGATCTGCCGGGCGTGCGTTATCATATTGTGCGTGGAGCGCTTGATCTTCAGGGTGTATCCGACCGCAAACAGGGCCGTTCTAAATACGGCGCCAAGAAAGGAAGCAAGTAGTCATGCCTCGTAAAGTTACTAAAAAACTCCAACGTCAGTTGCAGCCAGATCGTAAATACGATAGCGTGCTGGTGCAACGACTAATCAACAAATCGATGCTTGATGGCAAAAAAACAGTGGCTGAAACTGCGGTTTACAAAGCCATGGAATACGCCGCTCGCACGCTCAAAAGTGACGAGCCACTAGTGGTTTTAGAGCAAGCGTTGAAAAATATTTCACCTAATTTTGAGGTTCGTTCGACTCGAGTTGGTGGCGCTAACTACCAAATTCCGTATCCGATTCAGGGTCATCGTCAACAGCATTTTGCTTTTTCATGGCTGGTGGCGGCTGCCCGAGCCAAGTCAGGCATGCCTTACGAGAAGCGTTTGGGGACTGAGATTGTTGACGCTTATAATCAAACCGGTGCGGCTTTCAAAAAGAAAGACGACACTCATAAAATGGCCGAAGCTAACCGAGCGTTTGCTCACTTTGCGAGGGGTTAAGTTATGGCAGAAAAGAAATTTGCACTGGAAAAAGTTCGCAACATTGGGATTATTGCCCATATTGACGCTGGCAAAACTACTACCACCGAAGGCATTCTTTACCGAACTGGCATCAACCACAAAATTGGTTTGACTCATGACGGCGAAAGCACCACCGACTGGATGGAGCAGGAAAAAGAACGCGGAATTACTATTACTTCGGCGGCGGTGACTTGCTTCTGGAAAGATCACAAGATCAACATCATCGACACGCCGGGACATATCGATTTTACGGCTGAAGTCGAGCGTTCACTTCGAGTGCTGGACGGAGCGGTGACGATTTTTGATGGTAAATCTGGCGTTGAGGCCCAGTCAGAAACAGTTTGGCGTCAGGCCGACAAATATGGCGTGCCTCGAATTTGTTTTATTAACAAAATCAATCAAACAGGTGGTGATTTTTATAAGTCACTGGACAGCATTCGCAAGCGCTTAAACAAAAACGCTTTTGCGGTTCACCTACCGGTTGGTTTTGAAAAAGACATCAATGGAATCGTCGATTTGATTGCGATGAAAGCTTACACTTACAAGGAATTTACCGATCACGAATTGATCGAAAGTGAAATTCCAGCTGACATGATTGATAAGGCCAAACAGCACCGCTCGGAGTTGATTGAAGCGGCGGTTGAGGCCGATGACAATCTGATGGAAAAGTATTTCAGCGAAGGCGAAGATGCAATCACCGTAGCAGAGCTAAAAGATGCTTTGCGTGAGCGAGTGTTGAGTGGTGAATTTTTCTTGGTCACGGGTGGCGATGGCCGTGGGGTGATCGTCGAGAAGTTGCTAGATTTGATGGTTGATTATCTGCCAAATCCGTTGAATATTGGTTCGATCAAAGGCACCAACCCAAAAACTGGCGAAGAAATTAAGCGGAAACCGCTAGATTCAGAGCCGATGGCAGCTTTGGCTTTTAAGATTGCGACTGATCCGTTTGTTGGTAAATTGATCTTCGTTCGAGTCTACTCAGGTGTTTTGAAAGCCGGTAGTTATGTTTTAAACACCATGACTGGCAATAAAGAGCGAATTGGGCGAATTGTCCGAATGCACGCTGATAAACGAGCTGATATTGAAGAGATTGGGGCTGGCGATATTGCGGCCGTAGTTGGGCTGAAAGAAATCACCACTGGTGTGACTTTGTCCGATGTCAATTCTCCAATTGTGCTTGAGGGTATCGATTTTGTTGAGCCGCCAGTTTCAATTGCAGTTGAGCCAAAATCAAAGGCCGATCAAGAGAAGATGGGTGTGGCTCTGCAGCGTCTAGCTGAAGAGGATCCAACCTTCCGAGTTCATACCGATGAAGAGACCGGCCAGACCATAATGTCGGGCATGGGTGAGCTTCACTTGGAGATTCTGATTGATCGTATGCGCCGCGAATTTGACGTTGAGGCCAATGTTGGCGAGCCACAAGTGGCTTTCCGCGAGACGATTCGAGGCACTTCCGAAGTTCAGGGCAAGCACATCAAGCAATCTGGCGGTCGAGGCCAGTATGGTGATGTTTGGATTAAGTTTGAGCCAAATGAGCCAGGCAAAGGTTTTGAGTTTATTGATCAGATTAAAGGTGGGGTGGTGCCGCAAGAATATCGCAAGCCAGTTGAGCAAGGTGTTACCGAGACACTTAACAACGGCGTGATCGCTGGCTATCCTGTGGTTGATATCAAGGCGACGCTGTATGACGGAAGTTACCATGACGTTGACTCATCGGAGTTGGCGTTTAAGATGGCGGGAAGTTATGCGACTCGCGATGGTATCAAGGCCGCTCAACCAATTTTGCTTGAACCAGTGATGAAAGTTGAAGTGACCACTCCTGAGGATTTCATGGGTGATATCATCGGGGACTTGAACTCTCGTCGGGGCCGAATTGATAAGATGGAGGATTTGTCGGCTGGGACGAAGTTGATTGTTGGTTTTGTGCCGCTAGCCAATATGTTTGGCTACACGTCTGACTTGCGCTCGATGAGCCAAGGCCGAGCCGCATCTTCGATGGAACTGGCTCAGTACGAAGAAGTTCCACCAAACGTTGCTCAAGAGATTATCAGTAGTCGCTCAAAATAAGCGACCACTGATAATAAAAAAGACGCTGACATTTGCAAGCGTCTTTTTTGGTGGTAAAAAGGTGATGGTTCTGTAAAAATGAAAACTCCGCCTCTTAAGAGGCGGAGTTAGAAGGGGCGCTGTTACTTATTAACGCCGATGCAAGTATCTCTTTCTTGCTGGATAAGCAGGTGCCAAAGGCTTTTCGCGAAAGGTCCGACGCACAAAAGATTGCCGCAATCCGTAAGTCGAAGGCAATATCTCTCTTGCAGCTCCAATAGCTGCAATAAGAGTAAAGGTAGCTGCGATTAAAAACAGCCATAGCCAAAGATTATTGGGCTGAGTTTGAAAAACTTCCCAGCCAATTCCACCACCGACGATTCCAGTAGCGGCAGCAGGACCGAGCGGCCCATTGACATTCGAATACATTTCTTCCTCCTTTTTCTACCAGGCGTGTTCTTTGTTTGAGCTGAAGAGTGCTTGGTAAATAGCTCGCAAATGCACACCCTGCAGAGTAATATCATAGATCATTTCTATGATTAGCGTGCCTGCCAAAAACATCATCGACAGGCCTCTCTTTCTTACGGTGTAAATCCGATTTACGATAAACACTGCTGTTACTCCTAGCCAAAAAGGCAAGAGTCTCAGTGAGCCATTGAGAATCGAAATAGTAGTAGTGGTTAAGAAAAACAGCACTACTAGAATTCCCAAGAATCCCCAAAGTTGTAGCCCCCAGTGTTTTGCTGTGTGGACAGTTAGCCCATAGTGAAGGCAGTTCTCAATTGCGCCACGCTTCCAGCGTAATCGCTGCCTCAACAAATCAGGCCATGTCTCCATAACTTCCGTTTTTAGGCCGCATTCAACTGGAGCAATGATTGAATATCCCAAATGCTGAATAGCAAATGTCAGTTCATTATCTTCAGTTAGAGCCTTGGTGTCGTATACTTGAGCTGATTGACCGGTCGCAGGAGCGGGCAATCGCCCATCCTGTCGCCCTGCTATCACCTCTTTTAAGACTTGAACGGTAAAAATTGAGGCTGTACCAGTTAAAACCAGTGTCTGCCCCTGCCTCCGTTTAATATCTTCCTTGTAGCGAGCGTATTCATTGCGTTGAAGGCAACCGACTAATCCGCCGCCCTCTTTTCCAAGGAACACTCCGCCAACTGCGTGGTAGCCCTTACGAATGTAGCTCAGAGCAGAATTAATAAAGTCTGGCTCTAAAATACTATCAGCATCGACTACCATAATCAACTCTCGGTCTTCCATTAAGGCTAGATTTTTGTCTAGCCATTGGTTTAGCCCCCTGCCTTCTTAAGCTTGTTGTTTTTTGTTATAAACACCTTTGCTCCAGCCAGCTGGGCTACTTCTTCTGTCTTGTCAGTGCAATTGTCAGCGATAACTATCGCTCGATTGACTGGAACTGTCTGGTTTTTCAGCGCACTTAAGCAGTCTAAGATATTCTCTTCTTCATTGTGTGCTGGAACAAGAACAGAGATTCTCCGTTCTACCGCTTCCAATCACATCACCCCTTCTTTTTAAATTTCTAGGCATGTTAAGCACGCCTTAAGCTAAGACTATAACACTTTCTTAATAAAGTCAACTTTATGTCAAGTATTCAACAAAGTCAAAATCCATAGCAATTATTCTGCTATGGATTTAAAATGTGCGACAATAAAAATGTTCTTTGAGGTGTTATAGATTCTAAAGCCATTATCTGCCAGCTGACAGGTGACTATTACCAGCTTTCCTGGTTCGCGGGCCCAGATTTCTGGCATATATGGTGCTTCTTCTTGTTCTGGTGTGTAAATGCCATCGATCCCATAAACTAGTTGATGTCCAGCTTCTGTTGTCAATATTACATCTTTACCGACTAGACTGTCTAAGTTAATTTCGCTTAAGAAATTCAACTTAAAATCGATAATCGACGAAGAATGACCCGCCAAAACTGTCAAGTTGGAATTTGGTCCAGCGGCCTCAAAAGGATCTCCGCAAACAAACATCTCCAAATGATCTGGGTTGTATTTATCATACGGTGGCTCAATTATCTCCGTGCAACTATTCGGCATTGGATAGATTGAAGACCTCAACTCCTGGTTGCTTCCTGGCGCCAGTATTATTTCAACTGGCCAAGAAGCTGGTAAGCCTAGAGTATCATCGATTACTTCTTGTTCTATCTCCTCAGCGGCTTCCTCTTTTGTAGCTTCCTCAACTGTTTTTACCAGCTCCAGTGATTCCTGAGTTAGTTCAGGAACAGGCTTCGGCTCCATATCTTTGGTCGATTGCAGCCGTTGGCTTTCTTTTGCAGCGCCTTCGCTCTTAGCGGTTAAATGCATTAAAAATTGGCCAAGAAATAGGACTGCCAACAAAATCATCAATGCAGCAAGTACTTTCTTGATCATAGAATCACTTCCTTTTTTAAAATACTACCCCCTAGTTCAAAATGATACAATGTTTTTATTTAAAAAGCAAATATTTGCAGCGGGTTGATAGCTTGAAGTTGTATATTAGCTCATAGTACTGAGACCTGAGCTCTAGGCAGGGTCTTGGCTGTATGATAAACCTAAGTATTATGACGAAAAAGACCAAATCTAAAAATCCAACACGACTCCAGACCTTTCAAAATTACTTCTTAATCTTTTTCAGCTGCTCGGTGATTGGCTGGCTGTATGAAGTCGGGCTGAGCTATGTCAAAAACATTCCTTTTGAGAATCGAGGCTTTTTGTTTGGGCCATATTTGCCAGTTTATGGCTTTGGTTTTGTGCTGATTGTTTTGGTGTTGCAAAAAATTGCTCCCAAGCCAATTACGGTGGCTAAAATCCCAGTTAGACCACTAATCGTACTTGTGACGATTGTGGTGCTGGCAGCCACGGTTGAATTGATTACTGGGATTATTTTTGACAAGATTTTTAATTTACGCTTGTGGGGCTATCGAGGCACGCCGTGGAATTACAACGGCTACATTCAGTTTGAGGCAGCTCGTAATTTTGGTATCGGTGGGCTGTTTCTTTATTATGTGGTTTATCAGGGCTTAGAATCTTGTTTGGCTAAGATCTCTAATCGGACTCGTTCGGTTTTGTTTTACACACTGGGGTCAATCATGGTGGTTGATTTGATTCAGCGGATAGTACAGATGGTTGTGGCTTAAATTTTAGTAAAATGATAAAATATTCTACATGTTTGGATATCTAAAAGTTTTTATTTTGAGCTTGGTTCAGGGAGTCACTGAATGGCTGCCGGTGTCGAGTACCGGCCACATGATTATTGTTGATGAATTTCTGCAGCTCGGGCAATCAGTGGAGTTCAAGGAGCTGTTTTTGATTCTAGTCCAACTCGGCTCAATCATGGCGGTGGTGGTGTTGTTTTTCAACAAACTAAATCCGGTTGACTTTAAGCAAAAAAAGTTTAAGCCAGAAACGATTGAGCTCTGGAAAAAGGTGCTGGTGGCGTCAATTCCGGCGGCAATTATCGGTCTAGCTTTCGATGATCTGATTGATGAATATCTGTTTAATGCACCAGTCGTAGTAGTGATGTTGATTGTTTACGGGATCGGGTTTATTGTCGTCGAAAATCAAAAACGGCCAGCCGAGACCAAGGACTTGGATAAGATCACGTATCGACAGGCTCTGCTGGTCGGCGCCTTTCAAGTCTTAGCTTTGGTGCCTGGGACGTCACGTTCAGGGGCAACGATTCTCGGTGGTTTGCTATTAAAAATTAAGCGAACGGTAATTGCTGAGTTTTCGTTTTTCATGGCAATCCCAGTCATGTTTGGCGCTAGTTTGCTTAAATTGATCAAAGTTGGGTTTGACTTAACTGCGGCTGAGTGGTTGCTGATAGGTTTTGGCTGTGTGGTGGCTTTTGTAGTTTCGCTCCTAGCAATTAAATTCTTACTCAATTACGTCAAAAATCACGATTTTAAGATTTTTGGCTGGTATCGAATTGGTTTGGGCGCTTTGCTGCTAATTTATTTTTTGTTTAAATTTCTTTAATTAAAGTTTAGACTTTACTAAATCAAAGTTTATCTGTATAATGTGCTCTAACGTCGCACGCCGTTATTTTTTATTGCGCGCGAAATAGGATAATAAATTAAATAAAGGAGAATAACAATGGCAGAATTTGACCGAACTAAACCGCATGTTAATGTTGGGACAATGGGTCACGTTGATCACGGTAAAACTACCTTGACAGCAGCTATTACCGCTACTTTGGCAAATCGTTTGCCGAGTGAAATTAACAAATCTGTGGCTTACGACCAGATCGATAACGCCCCAGAAGAAAAGCAGCGTGGAATTACCATCGCTTCGTCTCATCAAGAATACGAGAGCGAAAAGCGACACTATGCGCACGTTGACATGCCAGGCCACGCCGATTACGTCAAGAATATGATTACCGGTGCGGCACAGATCGACGGTGCAATTTTGGTGGTCTCAGCGGCTGATGGTGCGATGCCTCAGACTCGAGAGCATATTCTGTTGGCTCGCCAAGTTGGTGTGCCAAAGATTTTGGTTTTCTTGAACAAAATGGATCAGACTGACGAAGAGATGGCCGAAATGGTTGAAGAGGAAATCCGTGAAATTCTTGAGAAGAACGAATTTGACAAAGATTGCCCAATCATCAAAGGTTCCGCTTTAAAGGCGCTTGAAGGCGACGAAGAGCAAATGGATAACATCATGAAGTTGGTCGAGGCGATGGATGAATACATTCCAGAACCAGCTCGTGATTTAGATAAGCCATTTTTGATGCCAATCGAAGACGTCCACTCAATCAAGGGCCGAGGTACAGTTGCTACTGGTCGTATCGAGCAAGGCATCGTCAAAGTCAACGACGAGGTTGAGGTTATCGGTATTCGAGCTACTCAGAAATCAGTCGTGACTGGTATTGAAGCTTTTCACAAGTCACTTGACCAAGGTCAAGCTGGCGACAATGCTGGCATCTTGCTGCGTGGCCTAGAGCGCGAAGACATCGAGCGTGGTCAAGTCATAGCCAAGCCAGGTTCAATTGAGCCGCACACTGAGTTTAAATGTGAAGTTTATGTTTTGACCAAAGAAGAAGGTGGTCGACACACGCCATTTACTAAGGGCTACAAGCCACAATTCTACTTCCGAACCACTGATGTGACTGGTGAAATTGAATTGCCAGCTGACAAAGAAATGGTTATGCCTGGTGACAACGCGACCTTCACGGTCAAGCTGCACAGCCCAATTGCGATGGAAAACGGTTTGAAGTTTGCTATTCGCGAAGGTGGCAAAACTGTCGGTGCCGGTGTGGTGACCGAGATTATCAAATAGTTTTTCGCTAATTGATGAAAATAGCACTCGATTCTCGGGTGCTATTTTATTTTGACTTTTGAGTGCCAATTAGTTATAATAACCAAGCAATATAAATTTCAGTGAGAATTTGGCCTGCCGTCTTGGTGCAAAGCCAAAGTTACACTGACAGAAAGGATTATTTTATTATGGCAGAAGAAAAAAACGGAATCACTATTCGGATTAAGCTCAAGGCTTATGATCATCGAGTGATCGACAAGTCAGCTAAGCAAATCGTTGATACGGCAATTCGAACTGGTGCTCGAGTTTCTGGCCCAGTGCCGCTACCGACTAAGCGCAGCTCGTATACCGTCAACAAGAGTCCGCATGTCTACAAAAAGGGCGGTGAGGCATTTGAGATGCGAGTTCACAAGCGTCTGATTGATATCACTGACGCCAAGCCAAAGACAATCGACAGCTTGCAAAATTTGAGTTTGCCTTCAGGCGTTGATGCTGAAATTCAGATGGAAGCGATTTAAGAGCAGCTTATAGAGCTAAACCAGTCTTGGGAGTGACCTGAGGCTGGTTTTATTTATTAGGCTGTTTTGCTATAATAATGCTAATGTCAAAAGCTCAATCCAAGAAACAGAAATCCCGAACTTATGCTCGCAATCGGACAAATTTGTCACGGCGAGGTTATGATAAATTTACTGAACCAGACGGTGTATTTTTACTAAAGCTGCTGGTTGTGCTGATTGTGAGTTCAGTCTGGGTTAAGTTTCAAAACTCTAACTTTATTTGGAATGCTTTACCGCTAGGATTGTTCGCTGCGCTTCTACTAGCCCGAGTTATGGAAAAGCGTCCTGAAAATCGTAAATTATGGTATGTGGTAGTGGTGATTGTCGGAATTATGACTTATTTTTTGCCAGCTGGGATTGTGATTTAGTAGCTTTGGCCGCCTTTGACGCCTAGGTAGTCTTCAAGCGCAACGATGCCCTTATTTTTCATGTCCTGAGCGACAGTTTTGCCAACGTAGCGAAAATGCCAAGGCTCATACATGAAGCCAGTTGTGACTTCTTTACCCTGAGGATAGCGGATGATGAAGCCATGAGTGGTGGCGTTGGCGGCTAGCCATTTGCCTTCGGCCGAAGTCGCAAAACAGGCTGAAAAATTGCAATCAGATGATAAATTGGCGCCACCTAAATCAAGCGCCAGACCAGTTTGATGCTCTGAGTGTCCAGCGCGAGCTGAATAAGTATCAGCCGCAGCTTGGCCGTCGCGGGCCACGTAATTACTGTATAAGCCGGCTTGTGTGCTGTAAGACCGATAGGCGCTGGTAATGATAATGTTGGCTCCTGTGGCCGAAGCGGCTTTGAGCATGGCCTTCAGGTCGGCATCAATTGATCGACTGTATTGACGGCCACCGATCCCAGTTGTCAGGTCGGCTGGGGCATAGGTCGAGGGCAGACTGTAGCTTTTATTGACGACCAACAGACCATTGACATAGGTTGGACCGTTAGCGGCTGGTGGCGAAGCAGGTTTAGCCGGCTGTTTTTTTCTCTCTGGCACGACTGGTTTTTCGACGATTGGAGGCTTGACTTCTGGTTGAGATTGGGGTTGCGGCTCGATGACTGGCGGAGTTGGTTCTGGCGGTCGATTGGAATTAAATTTACCCTGCAGCAGCCAATAAGCCGCTAGTCCAGCCAGGCCACAGGCGATTAAACTGGCCAAAACAGCTACAATTAGTCGTAATTTTGACGGTGTCGATTTAATTTTCATCATTTACTTAATTTTAGCACAATTATGTCGATAAAATCACTTGTATTGTCAGATTGTTCGTGATACAATTAATCTGTAATTTATCGTTACACAATAATATAAAACTAAGCTACAAAGACTTGATGGACAGGAAAGGTCCCCGCACTAGCGGTCGAAACCATCCGTTTATCAAGGCTTTTAAATGGGAGAAAAGGGAATGAAAGCACTTCTCGGTACCAAGATTGGTATGACCCAAATCATCAGCGACAACGGCGACACGATTCCAGTGACGTTGGTTAAAGCTGGCCCGGTAACTGTTACTCAGGTAAAAACCGTCGACACCGACGGCTATACGGCAGTTCAAGTGGCATTTGGTGAGGGTAAGAACCTGAGCAAGGCCGTGGCCGCGTATACAGCTAAAGCTGACGTGACGCCAAAAAATATCAAAGAAGTTCGTCTTGACGAATTGCCAGCCGATTTAAAAATTGGCACTAAATTTGACGTCAGCGAGTTTGAAGTTGGTGATGTAGTCGACGTAACTGGCACCTCAAAAGGTAAAGGTTTTGCTGGCACCATCAAGCGGCACAACTTCAAGCGTCAGCCAAAGAGTCACGGTGGCAAAGGCAACACTCGGCGGCTTGGCTCGATTGGATCGATGTATCCACAAAAGATTTTTAAGGGCAAAAAGATGCCAGGCCGAATGGGCAATGAGCAGGTCACGGTCAAGAACCTAGTCGTGACGCTGATTGACAAAGACGCTAATTTGATTGCCATCAAAGGTGCTGTCCCTGGACCAAAGCGTGGCTTAGTAATGATCAAGGGAGCAAAATAATGGCTGAATCAAAATTGAACCCAGATATTTTTGGGCTAGAAGTCAAAAGCCACGACCTACTCAAGCAGGCTTACGCGGCTTATTTGGCGAACGCTCGTTCAGCTCAGGCTAAAACCAAAACTCGAGGCGAAGTCCGCGGTGGCGGCAAAAAGCCATGGCGCCAAAAAGGCACTGGCCGGGCTCGTTTCGGCTCAATCCGCAACCCAATTTGGCGTGGCGGTGGTATTGCTTTTGGGCCAACTGGCGAGCAAAACTACAAAATCAACCTATCGAAGCGCGACAAGCGACTAGCGGTCTGCCAAGCTTTGAGTTTGAAATCTCAAGCTGGCTTGATTCAAGAAGCTGAGTTTAAAGTTTCAGGCAAAACCAAAGACATGACCAAAATTCTAGCTGACAAAAAAGCTGAGGGCAATGTCTTGGTCGTCACTGCCAACAAAACTGATGAATTGATGCGCTCAACCAATAACTTAGCCAACGTTAAATTAATTAACGCTAATTATCTCAACGTTTTTGATATTCTCAATGCTGACATGATTTTAATCGATTCAGCTGGACTTGAGGCGGTTGATAAGTGGCTAGGTGATAAAACAACTGAGGAGGCAAAATAATGGTTAATCGAATTATTATTTCACCTCGTTTGACAGAAAAGACTTACGACTTACTGACTGACAATATCTACACTTTCAACGTGCCGGTTAACGCCACCAAGGCCCAAATCGCCGCTGAAGTCGAAGACAGTTATGGCGTAGCCGTAGTCAACGTAACGATTGCAAAACACAAAGGCAAAGCCAAAAAATTTAGTCGCGGCAAGCGCAATTACCCAGGCACAACTTATCAAGCCGACACCAAAAAAGCGTTTGTGCGTTTGGCTGAAGGTGATTCAATTGCCGTCTTTAACCAAGAAGTCACTCCAGCTGATTCAACAGCTGAAGCCAAAAAGGAGACCAAGTAATGGCGATTAAAAAATACAATCCTACCACGCCGGCTCGACGTGGCATGACTAGTCAGGATTTTTCAGAAATCACGACTAAAAAGCCAGCCAAGAGCTTGCTCAAAACCAAAAATCAACTATCTGGCCGCAATAACTCTGGTCGAATTACGGTTCGTCATCGAGGTGGCGGTGCTAAAAAACATTACCGGATGGTTAATTATAATTTACCGGTTGGCACAACAGTCACAGTTGAGGAAATTGAATACGACCCAAATCGTTCAGCTCGGATTGCCCGAGTGCGTGATCAGAAAAATCAGCTGCACTACATTTTGGCTGATACCAATATGCGCCAAGGTTTAGAGATTAAAATTGATGCTAAGCCGACGGTTGAGGTGTCTAACCGTATGCCGATCAAGCAAATCCCAGTTGGCTCGCAGATTTATGCGATTGAATTAACTCCTGGCCGTGGCGCTCAATTGATTCGAGCTGCCGGCTCCAAAGCTCAGCTGATGGCCAAAGAAGGCAAAATCGCTCAAATCAAAATGCCATCAGGCGAAGTTCGCCGAGTGCCAGTTGATGCTATGGCATCAATTGGGGTGGTCTCAAACGTTCAACACCAAAATGTGGTAGTTGGTTCGGCTGGTCGGAAGCGTCGTCAAGGCATTCGACCATCAGTTCGAGGTGTAGTTATGAACGCAGTTGATCATCCTCACGGTGGTGGTGATGGTGGTCGGCACGGTGCTGGTAAGCCACCCCGAACTCCGTGGGGCAAGTTAGCGCTGGGTCGCAAGACTCGCCGCAACAAAGCAACTAGCAAAATGATAGTTAAAACTCGACATGAGACGAAGAGGAAGAGGTAGAACATGAGTCGCTCACTGAAAAAAGGTCCGTTTGTTGATTTTAAATTAGCTAAAAAAGTTGCTAATTTATCTGCCGACGATCGCACCGTTATCAAAACTTGGGCTCGCCACAGCGTGATTAGCCCTGAAATGGTCGGCCGCACAATTGCGGTTCACAATGGCCGAACTCACGTGCCAGTTTATATTTCTGAAAATATGATTGGTCATCGGCTGGGTGAATTTGCACCGACTCGTAAATTCCGCAAACATGCGGGGAAGGATAAATAATGGTCGCTCCAAAATTTGTCCGAGCTTACGCCAAAGGTGTTGATCAAGCGCCACGCAAAACCGCCATTGTTGCTAATTTAGTCCGTGGTCGGTCGGTTGAAGACGCTTTGGTGATTTTGGACCACACTCCGCGCCGCGCTGCTCGACCAATTAAGAAACTAATTGAGTCAGCTCGCGCTAATGCGATTAATAACCACAATTTTGAGGCTAACGGCTTAGTCGTCAACGTCATTTCCGTCTCGAGCGGCAAACGCTATCGACGCTACATGCCAGCCAAAAAAGGTCGAGCTCTGCCCTATGAAGTTATTTCGTCAAATATTTTAGTTCAACTAACTGGTAAACAAAAGCCAGCGGCTAAAAAGCCAGTTGCTAAGACTAGCGTCAAAACTTCAACCCAGGCAGCTAAAAATGAAAAGGAGACCAAGTAATGGGTCAAAAAGTCAGTCCACGCAGTTTTCGCCTGCAAACCAAAAAAGATTGGGACGCCAAATGGTTTACTCAAAGCAAGACTGAAAATGCTAAATTTATCAAAGAAGATTCCGACATGCGTGATTTGATCGAAAAACGATTTAATCAACGTCCGACTATCAGTAATATCAAAACCGAACGCTCATCAAATATGATCACGGTGACGATTTTTACCTCCAAAGCTGGTGTTATTATCGGTAAAGGTGGAGCCGGAGTTCAGGAATTGAAAACTGAACTTGAGAAAATAGTTGATTTACCAGTCAAAATTAACATCGAGGAAGTGCGCCGTCCAGACCTGTCAGCCAAGTTAGTGGCTGAAAATATTGCTCATCAACTCGAGCATCGGATTAATTTCCGTCGAGCCATGAAAATGGCGCTCCAGAACACGATTCAGGCTGGCGCCAAAGGCATTCGGATTGAAGTCGCCGGCCGACTCAACAACGCTGAAATGAGTCGCCGTGAGAAAATGATTGAAGGCTCGGTGCCGCTACATACGATTCGAGCTAACGTCGACTACCACTGCGCAACCGCTTTCACGCCAGCTGGCACAATCGGGATTAAAGTCTGGATTTACAAGGGAGAAAGGGGTTAAAATGCTATTACCAAAGAAAACCAAATACCGCAAAGTTCGCAAAGGTCGCAATGCTGGACGGGCTACATCCGGCAATGAAATCGCTTTTGGCGAACATGGTTTGATGAGTCTTGATAATGAGCGCGTGACTTCGCGCCAAATCGAGTCAGCTCGTCAAGCAATGACTCGTCACATCAAGCGTGGCGGCCAGATTTGGATTCGAATTTTTCCGCATACGCCAGTCACCAAAAAACCACTTGATGTCAAGATGGGTGGTGGCAAAGGCAACCCCGAATTTTTCGTAGCCAAAGTCAAACCCGGCACTATCATGTTTGAAATTCGCGGTGTTGATCGCACAATCGCTAAAGAAGCAATGACGCTCGCAGCCCACAAATTGCCAGTTCGCACTCGCTTCGTCAGCAAGGGAGAAAAATAAGATGACTAAAGCTAAAAAAGCTGATTATCAGACCAAAACTTTAGAAGAGTTAAGCACCGATTTGGTGACCAAAAAAACCGAACTGAGTAACGCCCAACTGGCTTTACTGAGCGGTGAGCTGGCCAACACGCGCCAGATTGATAATCTCAAGCGCGAGATTGCCCGAATTTTGACGGCTGTCAATCAAATGGAAATTGAAGAAATGGAGGAAAAGTAAGATGGCTAAAACCCTAACTGGCGTTGTCACTTCCGACAAGGCCGACAAAACTATCACCATAACCGTGGCTAGCCGTGAAACGCACCCACTTTACAAAAAGCAATATACAGTTAATCGCAAATACACCGCTCACGATCCGAAGAACGAAGCTAGCACTGGTGATAAAGTGACAATCGAAGAGAGTCGACCAATTTCCAAAACTAAAACCTGGAAACTAATTACGATCGTCGAAAAAGCTCGTGAAGCAGTTGAGGTTCGCGATGAAGTCGAAGAAAAATTTGGTAAGTCAGATCAAGAAGCTGAAACTGCCGAAGAGGAGAGTAAATAATGATTCAACAAGAAACTAGACTCAAAGTCGCTGACAACTCTGGCGCCAAAGAGATCTTGTGTATAAAAGTTCTGGGCGGCACTCGTCGACGCTATGCTCGAGTTGGTGACGTGATTGTCGCCAGCGTTAAAGATGCTAGCACCACTGGCCAAGTCAAGAAAAAGACGGTCGTCAAGGCAGTGATAGTTCGGACTAAAGACAAAATTCGGCGACCAGATGGTAGCACCCTAGCCTTTGATGAAAATGCGGCGGTGATTATCGGTGACGACAAGCTGCCTAAAGGCACTCGAGTCTTTGGCCCCGTGCCACGCGAATTACGCAACCAAGGCTACATGAAGATTATTAGCTTAGCTCCGGAGGTCCTCTAATGGCAAGTCGAATTAAAACTGGCGATCTAGTCAAAATTATTTCCGGCGCCAACAAAGGCAAAATTGCCAAAGCCACTCAAGTTCTGCCGGCTAAAAACCAAGTTCTACTTGAAGGAATTGGCGAACGAACTCGTCACCAAAAGCGCAGTTTATACAACCCAAATGGTGGTAAAAAGAAAATTCAAGTGCCAGTAGCGCTGTCCAAGGTAGCGCTGGTCCACGATGAAAAAGCTGCTAAAACTTCGCGTGTTGGTTTTAAAATTGACAGCGAAGGTCAGAAGCAGCGCATCGCACGCCAAGCGAACGATAAGCTAATTACTGACCAAATTAAGAAACCTAAGAAAGGAGCAAAATAATGCCTAAAACCCAACCAATAACCACTGCTCCACGTCTAAAGACTGAGTATCAGACTAAGATTGCCAAGCAGCTAAAGAAAGATTTGGGGCTAAAAAATATCAACCAAGTTCCAAAATTAGACAAAATTGTCGTTAGCTCTGGTGTCGGCAAGAAAAAAGACGACAAGCGCTACTACGAGCTGGTCACCAATACTCTAGCCAAAGTCACTGGCCAAAAACCAATTGACCGAATGGCTAAAAAATCAATTGCAACTTTTAAAATTCGAGCCGGCATGAACCGAGTTGGTGTAAGTGTGACTTTGCGCAACGCTCGCATGTTTGAATTTCTCGACCGGCTGATTAACACCACCTTGCCACGCGTGCGTGACTTTCACGGTGTGAAGGCGACAGCTTTTGACAAGGACGGCAACTACAGCCTCGGCCTAAACGAACAGTCGGTTTTTCCAGAATTGACTTTTGAAGAAACTCAGATTTTGCATGGTTTGCAAGTAACATTTGTCATCAAAAATGGCGGGCGAGAGCAATCACAAGCTTTGCTTGAAGCTTTCGGGATGCCGTTTGAAAAGACTAACAAGAAAGGAAGTGATCGTTAATTATGGCTAAGAAATCAATTTTAGCACGCGATGCTAAGCGACAAAAAATGATTACTAAGTTCGCTGATAAACGAGCTGAACTCAAGGCAATGGGTGATCGTGAGGGCTTGGCCAAATTACCGCGTAACTCCAGCCCAACTCGCTGGAAAAACCGCGATCAATTAACTGGTCGTCCTCGAGCCTACATGCGTAAGTTCGGACTAAGTCGAATTAGTTTTCGTGAAAAAGCCTCAAAGGGTGAAATCCCAGGCGTAACTAAGAGTAGTTGGTAGGAAGGAGAAACTATGTCACTAAGAACTACAGACCCAATCGCAGATCTCCTTACTCGGATCCGCAACGCAATCATGGTTGGCAAAGCCGAGATTAGAGTGCCATCAAGTCGGATGAAAAAAGTCATCGCTGACCAACTCAAGGCTAACCATTACTTGGCTGACGTCAAGCTTGAAGCGGCCAAGCCTAACGACGTGCTGTTAATCACCATCAACCAAGCTGGCGACAACGCCAACATCACCGAGATCAAGCGCTTGTCCAAGCCTGGTCAACGCCGCTACGTCAAAGCTGATCAAATTCCAAAGGTCAAAAATGGCCGTGGACTGGTTTTGGTTAGCACCTCTAAGGGCGTGATGACTGGCACCGAAGCCAAGAAAGAAAGCTTGGGCGGCGAACTGCTGCTTGAGGTTTACTAAAGATTAACAATCAATTATAATTTAACAAGCATTAAACAAAGGAAGGTAACATGAGTCGAATCGGAAAACTACCAATAGAGATTCCCGCTGGCGTGACAATCACGGTCGATTCTGGAGTTGTGATCGTCAAAGGTCCGAAAGGGGAAAATCGGGTCGAATCGCAATCAGGAATTGAAGTTAAGATCGAAGACAGCCAGCTGACGCTCGAGCGCCAAAACGAATCAGATCGGGTGCGTTCAGCTCACGGATTGCAACGAACTTTAATCAACAACGCCATTGTTGGCGTCACGCAAGGCTTTCAGAAGCAACTTGAGGTCAACGGTGTTGGTTTTAAAATTAGCGGCGGCGGTCGCAATCTTGAAATGCAACTCGGGTTTTCACACCCAGTTAAGTTTGAAGCTCCTGAGGGAATCGATTTAAAGATTGACAAAAATCAAATTACTGTTCACGGCATCGACAAGCAACAAGTTGGTCAGGTGGCGGCAGAAATCAGAGCATTTAGAAAACCAGAGCCATACAAAGGCAAGGGTATTAAATATGCAGACGAGCAGATTATACGCAAAGTCGGAAAGGCTGGTAAATAATTATGGCAGAAATTAACAAAGCACAGAATCGCAGCTTACGCAAAAAGCGGGTTCGAGCTAAGATTGTGGGCACAACCGAACGTCCTCGCTTGAGTGTTCGAATCTCAAACAAGAACGTTTCAGCGCAGATTATCGATGATTCAGTAGCCGAAACTTTAGCTAGCGCGACTTCGGTTGGCAAGAAAGCTACTGGCAGTTTATCAGAAATCGCGGCCCAAGTCGGAGCTGATATTGCCAAAGCCGCCAAGAAAGCTAAGGTTTCAAAAGTTGCTTTCGATCGCAATGGTCGACAATACGCTCAGCGACTCAAAGCTTTCGCTGATGCGGCTCGTAAGGAAGGATTGGAGTTTTAATATGGCAGAACAACAAGCACAACGTCCAGCAGATCGAGCTAATACTCGACCAGCGGCTGGAGGTAATCGTCGTCCAGGTGGTCGAGGCCGAGGTAATGATCGTCGCCGCCAAGTCAACGAAAAGGCCGATCAGTTTGAAGAAACCGTGATTGGTATTGATCGTGTGGCAAGGGTCGTCAAGGGTGGTCGCCGCTTTCGCTTCAAAGCTTTGGTAGCGGTTGGTGACAAAAAGACCATGGTTGGCGTCGGCGTGGCTAAAGGCGCTGATGTCCAGAGTGCGATTGCCAAAGCTGGCAATGTAGCTCGCAAGAACATGATTAAAGTGCCGGTCGTCAACGAGACAATTCCGCACGAAATCGAAACTAAAGTTGCTGGTGCTCGAATTTTGATTAAGCCAGCTGCGCAAGGAACTGGAGTGATTGCTGGAAGCGTTATTCGCTCGGTGATTGACTTGACTGGTATTAAAAACCTGCTGTCGAAATCGCTTGGCTCATCAAACAAAGTCAATGTGGCCTACGCTACAATCGAAGCCTTAAAACAGATGGTGCCAAAAGAAGACTGGATTTCAAATGTCAATCAGCCTAAAAAAGCGGTTGCTAAAAAACCAGCTGCGAAGGAGGCTAAATAATGAAATATCATGAATTAGATATCAAGTCTAGCAAAAAATCGATTCGAGTTGGCCGTGGTATCGCCGCTGGTCGCGGCAAGACCGCTGGTCGTGGTACCAAAGGCCAAGGCGCCCGCTCAGGCCGCAAGAAAAGTCCGATCTTTGAAGGTGGGTCGCGCCCAGTTGTAAAGGCAGTCCCTAAAATCAAAGGCTTTAAGTCTAAAAAGCAGCGCTCGCAGATCGTGTATCTCGATCATCTCAATGATTTTGAAGGCCGAGAAATTGACAACTTTGTTCTATTTGATGAGGGCTACATTCGCTCGCCATTTACTAAAACTAAGGTTATCACCAGAGGCGAGTTGAGAGTGCCAGTCACGCTTAAAGTTCAGGTTATTTCGGCCAGCGCTAAAAAGGCGCTAGAAACGGCTGGCGGAAGTTTTATTGAAACTGCCACACCAGCTCGTGAAAAAGTTAAACCAACTCAAAAATAAGGGGGCACTCAATGCACTGGAAACTATTTTTTAAATCACTAAAAAACAAAGATATGCTCCGCCGGATTGGGACTGTCTTGGCAATTGTGGCTGTGTTTCGGTTTTTGGCCCAAGTTCCAGTGCCGCTGGCTGAGCCAACTCAGTTGCAGCAGGCGATTAAAGACGCGCTTGAATCAACTGATTTGGGCGGCTTTGTCAATTTACTGGCTGGCGGTGGCTTGTCGAGCTTCTCGATTGTGGCTGTTGGTATTAGTCCTTACATCACAGCTTCGATCGCGACCCAGTTACTGACCAAGGCGATTCCATCAATTGAGGAATTATCAGAGGACGGTGAAACTGGTCGGCGCAAAATCAATCAATGGACGCGGCTGATCACTGTGCCGCTGGCAATTTTGCAGTCGGTAGCTTACATCATTATCTTGAGGCAGACGGTTGTAGCTGGCTCAGTCACGGCCCTGACCGACATGGATCCAAAGCAATGGATTCTGGCAGTGACGGCGATGACCGCTGGCTCGGTGCTGTTGATGTGGCTGGGTGAATTAATCACTGAGCAAGGTATAGCCAATGGAATTTCGACCATTATCTTCGTAGGTATTGTTTCACAAATGCCGCAAATGGTGGCGGCCTTGACTGGCGGCTTGTTTGATACGACTGGCGGTCAGCTTGATGTTTTCGGCTGGTTCACAGTTCCGATTAACCCTTACGTGCTGTGGATGATCTTGTTTATTGCTGTGATTGGCCTAATTTTGCTGTTTGCCTTGGTTAAAATTAATGAAGCTCAGCGCTTAATTCAGCTTAATTATGCGAAGCGCGTTCATGGCAATTCTAAATATGGCGATGTGCGCTCGGTCATGCCGCTGCGGCTGATTACCGCTGGCGTGATTCCGATTATTTTTGCTGTTGCTCTCTTGTCGCTGCCGTCATTTGTTGGTCAGGCACTCAAATCGATGAATAATGCTAGCCCAGGTTTGATCTCGGTTGCTGATCGGATGGTGGAACTATTTACCACCCCAACTGCAACTGATTTTGCGACTGGTCGGTGGCAAGCTTTTGTCTATCCGATTACTTATTTCTTGCTGATCGTGATGTTTACTTACTTTTACACCAGTATCACTTTCAATCCAAAAGAAATTTCCGATAATCTCCAAAAACAGGGCGGTTTCGTGGTTGGAGTTCGGCCAGGTAGTGAGACTGAAAAATACTTCAAGAGCATCATCACTCGCTTGACTTTGTTTGGCTCTGTTGCGCTGGGTTTGATTGCCCTGACACCGTTTTTGATTGATTGGCTGTTGTTTTGGCTGTTTGGTCAGCAGAATATCAACTTAGCAATCGCTGGCTCAGGAGGTTTGATTATTGTCACGGTTGCGCTGGAAAGCTTACGCCAGGTCAGTTCGCGGGCACTGATGATTACTTATGACGAATACGAAGTTTAGCTGATGAAAATTAATCGCAAACAACGCTTTGGTCTCGTCAATTTTATTGCTACGTTACTAATAGTGGTTGGTGTGGGGATGTTGGGAGTTTATATTTACTACCACTATACGGGGATTGAAATCGTCAAATTACCCAAGGCCGAACCGGAAAATCCAAGCGTCAATGAAAAAGATGTCACCGAAGAGCAGAAAACTGAACACACTGTGCCGGCCAAAGATCCGCGCTATTTGAGTGTTTCTCGGCTAGGAATTAAAAATGCCCGGATTATCAATGTTGGCCTGATTAACGGCAATCAAATTGATTCACCAGTTAGTATTTTTGATGTTGGCTGGTTTAACGGCAGCGCACGCCAAGGTGATAGCGGTCAGCAATCGATTATGCTCAACGGTCATAACGGCGGCCCGACGCGTGATGGCGTGTTTAAACATCTGCCCGACTTGACCAATGGCGATTTAATGGTGATCGAGCGCGGCGATGGTCAGATTTCGACTTATCGAGTGGCTGAAAAGTATGAGCTCAAACTAGGAGATGTGACTGACGAAGAGATGCAAAAAGCTAATCGCACTGTCGATAGTCAAGAGACAATAACAATCATTTCTTGCTCTGGCCGCTGGATTCCAGCCCAACAAACCTACGATCATCGGACGTTTGTACGTGCAGTTTTGACCGATAATTTAGAATAATCGTTCTAGGGGTTTACAATCTGTAAAAATCCGCTATAATGATACTTTGTAATTTATGGCCAAACAAAAGGACGTCATCAAACTGGTCGGGAAGGTAATAGAAGCATTGCCTAATGCCCGGTTTAGAATTGAACTCGAGAATGGTCATACAATTCTCGCTCACATATCAGGCAAAATGCGCAAGCATTACATTCGCTTGGTGCCAGGCGATCGGGTTGAAGTCGAGTTGAGCCCTTATGATCTCGAAAAGGGTAGAATCAGCTTCCGCCTCAAAGATTAATACCAACTTTAAGGACAAAGGAGTTGCACTCATGAAAGTTCGTGCGAGTGTTAAAAAAATTAGTCCCGATGACAAGATTGTGCGTCGCAAAGGTCGCCGTAAAGACGGCTCCAAAGTGTCGCGAGTTTATGTTATCAATAAGAAAAAACCTAAAAACAAGCAGAGGCAGGGCTAGTGCCTTCAGGTTTTCTGTTTTGTTTAATAATTAACGAAAGGCAGGGTTAAATATGGCTAGAATAGCTGGGGTCGTCATCCCATCTGACAAGCAAATCCAAGTTGCGCTTACCTATATTTATGGTATCGGACCGAAATTTGCGACAGACATCCTTGCGGCGGCTAAAGTCGAGCCGACCACTCGGGTGAAAGATCTCACCGAGGCTGAAGAAAAACGCATTCGTGACATTGTCGATGGCAATTACACGGTCGAAGGTAACTTGCAGCGCTTGGTAACCAATAATATTAAACGTCTCAAAGACATTAAAAGCTACAAAGGTGTGCGCCACGGGACTGGTTTACCGGTCCGCGGTCAGCGAACCCGAACGAATGCACGAACTCGTAAGGGCAAGGCGATCGCAGTCGGCGGAGCACAGCCAAAAGCAGCGGCAAAGACATAGGATGAATTATGGCAGAACAAGTAACTGATTCCCAACCAACCACCAAGCCAGCTCCCAAGAAAAAGACTGCTAAGCGAGCCGTCACTTCGGGCCAGCTGCACGTTCAGGCAACATTTAACAATACGATTGTTAGCTTTACCGACAAGCAAGGCAATGTCTTGACTCAATCAAGCGCCGGCGCTTGCGGCTTCCGTGGTTCAAAAAAAGGCACCGCTTACGCCGCTCAGGTCGCTTGTGAAAAAGCCGCCGAGCAGGCCAAAGCTAATTTCGGCTTATCGAGCGTTGATGTTTTTGTCAACGGTGTTGGCTTAGGTCGTGATGCGGCCATCAGAGCGCTAGCAACTAGCGACATCAAAATTAACTCAATCAAAGACGTAACTGGCATTCCGCACGGCGGTGTTCGACCGAAGAAAGAGAGGAGAGCATAATGGCACGTGATCGTTCCCCAATAACCAAGCAAAGTCGCCGCGAAGGCTACGCTTTGCATCCTAAGGCTCACAAGATTATGGTGCGCAAGTCTGGCATTCCTGGGCAGCACGCTCATGGTCGTCAAGGCAAGGCTAGTTTGTATGCGACTCAGATGCGCGAAAAACAAAAAGTTCGTCGACTATATGGTCTGATGGAAAAGCAATTCGCGACTTTGATGCGCAAAGCTGAGAAGCAAGATGGCCTAGCTGGTGAAAATCTGCTTCGACTGCTCGAGCAGCGTTTGGATAACACCGTTTATCGGGCTGGCTTCGCGCTTTCACGCCGAGCTGCTCGGCAACTAGTTAGTCACGGTCACTTTGAGCTAAATGGCCGCCGAGTCAACATTCCATCGATTGCTGTCAAGCCAGGTGATGAGATTGTAGTGCGCAAAACTAGCCAAAAAACGGCCTACTTTCAAGGTTTACCGGAAATTGTCGGCAGCTCCAATCAGCAGGTCTTAGGTTGGCTTGAAAAGAATCCAGCCGACATGACGATTAAAATTACTGATTTACCCAAACGCGACGAAGTTGAAGATGATATAAACGAACAATTGATAGTTGAGTATTACTCAAGATAGGTAGGGAAAATGTCAAAAGTAATTCATAATCCAGCATTAGAAAAAGTTGTCAAAAATTCAGATACGAATTTTACAATTGTGCTTAGTCCGATTCATAGGGGCTA
Organism: uncultured Candidatus Saccharibacteria bacterium; assembly: GCA_964586855.1. Lineage (GTDB taxonomy): Bacteria > Patescibacteriota > Saccharimonadia > Saccharimonadales > Saccharimonadaceae > CAYLXN01. Next base: position 31,578 of record CAZPHO010000002.1, read on the forward strand.
TGGCAATACTCTAGGCAATAGCTTGCGTCGAGTTTTGCTTTCAAGCATTAAAGGTGGCGCAATTGTGTCCGCCAAATTTACTGGCGCGACTCACGAATTCACTACCCTGAAGGGTGTCAAAGAAGATGTGCTTGATATCGTGCTTAATCTCAAAAACGTTCATCTGATTGTTCACAGCGATGAGCCAGTTGAAGTCTCAATCAAGAAATCAGGTGCTGGTCAAGTGACAGCGGCTGATATTAAAACAACAGCTGATGTTGAGGTGGTTAACCCTAATCAGATTATTGCTACAATCGATGATCCAAAAGCTAAATTTGAAGCCTCGCTGGTAGTCGAGTCGGGTCGTGGCTATCGCTCAATTGAAGAATCTTCAGAGAAGCAATTGCATTCTGACATGATTGCCATGGATGCGGTCTTTAGCCCTGTTCGTCGAGTTCGCTACAAAGTAGCCGACACTCGAGTGGGCGACAACGCCAATCTCGAAAAGATTGAATTGACGATTGAAACCGATGGCTCGATCACTCCAGCTGAGGCCTTTGAGGAGGCGGCAGCGATTTTAGCCAATCAATACCGGGCTCTAGCCGGAACCACGATGGTTGACGCTGGCCCAAGCGCTGGCTCCGAAGGTGACGACGCTAATTCTGAACTGACGACCTCAATTGAAGACCTAGGTCTATCGGCCCGAACCGCTAATGCGTTAGTCAACAACGATATCAAAACCGTTGGTGATTTGATTAACCTTGATGATCAAGATTTGCGAGAATTAAAAGGCTTTGGCTCCAAAGCCTTAGAAGAAGTTAAAGAAAAATTGGCAGAGTTGGAGATTTAAATGCACAGACACGGATACAAAGGTCGTAAACTTAGTCGTGAACGCGATCAGCGCCGAGCTCTTTGGCGTGGATTGGCGGTCAGTCTAATTGAAAACGGCCAAATAGAAACGACTCTACCTAAGGCCAAAGATTTGGCGCCAAAAGTAGAGAAAATAATTACTAAAGCCAAAACTGGCGGTTTAGCCAATCGACGTTTAGTCGAGGCTCGACTGGGGTCGCGCAGCGCCACGGTGTTGCTGTTTGATACGATTGCGCCCCAGCTCAAGGATCGCCAAAGTGGCTTCTTGCGGATTGCTCGGACTGATGTGCGAGTTGGCGACGGAGCGCAGTTAGCGGTTGTTGAATTTGTCGACGAGCTTAATTTTGAAACTGAAGTTGCTAAAACCGACAAGCCAGTTGACGAACCGACCCAAGCTCCAGCGACCCCAGCCAAGACCAAGGAGGACAAATAATGAAAACTTATAGCCAAAAACCAACTGAAGTTAAGCGCCAATGGCTACTAATTGATGCCAGCGAAGCGACCTTAGGTCGAGTTGCTGCTCGAGTTGCCCAATCTTTAATTGGTAAAGATAAACCAACTTACACTCCGCACATTGATGGTGGCGATTACGTAGTCGTCATCAATGCTAAAGAAGTGAAAGTGACTGGCGACAAAGAGTTAGCTAAACGCTATTTTCGCTACAGTGGCTATCCAAGTGGGATAAAATTTAAGACTTTGGCTGAGTTGCGTGAGCAACAGCCAGAGAAAGTGATTGAATTAGCAGTTCAAGGAATGTTGCCTGGCAATAAACTTCGATCCGAGCGCATGAAGCGGCTCAAGGTTTATCCAGGTGCTGAGCACAATCATACTGCTCAAACCCCGACTAAAATTGCAGTCAATTCAGCTAAAACGGAGACCAAATAATGGCAGACGAAAAATACTATTACGGTTTAGGTCGACGCAAAGAATCTACCGCTCGGGCTCGACTTTACTCAGGAACTGGTAAAATCACAATCAACGATAAAAGCCCAGAAGATTATTTTTGCCAAAATAAAACTTTGGTGGCAGAAGCTACCGACCCGCTAGCTCTCGTCAGCAAGCAAAAAGATTTTGACATTACGATCAAGGTCAGTGGCGGTGGTCTGAACGGTCAAGTTGACGCGATCAAGGCAGCGATTGCCCGAGCGCTGGTGACTCAGTTCCCAGATTTGCGCACAGTGCTTAAGCAAGCCGAATATCTCAAGCGTGATTCGCGCGAAAAAGAGCGCAAAAAATATGGTTTGCGTGGCGCCCGCAAGAAAGAACAGTTCTCAAAGCGTTAAATCCTATCTCAACAAAAACCACCGTCAGTTGCGGTGGTTTTTGATTGGCGCCAATTGGCCAGCTCATAGTATAATGAAATTATGAATTTAATTGAAGATAAATTACGCCAGACGTTTAACATTCCCTATTCGATGAAGGTTAAAGTCCGTGGCAGCAGAAAACCTCAGCTGACGATTATTTTTATTCATGGCATCGGTGTCAGTGGCGATTTGTGGAATAAGCATCTCGACAAAATTGCCAAGAAAGATTACGTTCGGACGATTGTAGTCGATTTGATTGGTTTTGGCCAATCCAACAAGTCTGATTGGCAGACTTTTAATCTCGAAACTCAAGCCCGCTCACTTCACACCACGCTGATTAATAATTTAATTTTTATCGGTAAGAAGGATCCGTTGTTGATCGTTGGTCACTCACTTGGCACGCTGGTGGCGATTAAATTTGCCAAAATGTATCCCCATTTGGTGAATTACCTGCTGTTGATTTCGCCACCAATTTATAAACTGGACAAAACTGAGCAAAATTTACAGCAACAAGCTCTGCTCCGATTTTATAATTTAATGATTGAAAAGCCAGCTCTTTTTGAGCGAACTTGGCTGGCGATCCATAATTTTATGCATTTTGACGCTAAAGAAGACGACAAAGCGCGGGATGTTTTCTTGACCACTCTCGAAAGCGCGATTGTCAAACAGGATTCTTACCAGGATATTTTAAGTCTACAAATTCCGAGTTTGATCTATTACGGTGCGCTTGATCCGCTCGTGATTGACGCTAATTTAGTTGAGGTTGATGACAAGTCGCCGTTTATCTGGAGCCATAAAATTATCGGCAGTCACGACATTAACCGATTGATGTTCAAAAAGATTAGCGCCGAACTCAACAAGATCGTCGATTTTTTCGTCAAGTAGCTGTGGTATAATTAAGCTATGAAAGATGTGATTTTAACTGGCATTCGTGCCAATGATGAGTTAACTTTAGGTAATTATATTGGTGCTTTCGTGCCGATGGTTGAGCTGCAGAAGAAGCACGGTCAAGATTATCAAATCAATATGTTCGTGCCGGATCTGCACAGCTTCACGACGCCAATCGACCACTCGACGCTCCAGGATAATATCTTCAAGAATTTGAAATACTACGTGGCGGCTGGCTTGGATTTGGACAATCCTCGCACTTTCATTTACCGCCAAAGCTACATCCCGGCCCACAGTGAGTTGACTTGGATTTTGGATTGCTTCGCTGGTTTTGGTGAAGTCAGCCGAATGACTCAGTTCAAAGAAAAATCAGACAAACTTTCTGAAGCTGTGACGGTCGGTTTGTTTAATTATCCGGTGTTGATGGCGGCTGATATTTTGCTCTACAACGCTAAATGGGTGCCAGTTGGTGAAGATCAATTTCAGCACTTGGAGCTAGCCCGAGATTTAGGCATGCGGCTGAACAAAAAGTTTGGTGATTTGTTTATCGTGCCCGAACCGACCAAAAAACAGGTTGAATTCATGGATCTCAAAGAAGGCATTCGAATTCGTGATTTGGTTGACCCGACCAAAAAAATGAGCAAATCGGCCGACAGTCCAAAGTCAAAAATCATGCTGTCTGATGCACCTGATGACGCTTATCAAAAAATCATGTTGGCCACGACCGATAATCTAGCGTCGATTAATTTTGACTGGCAAACCCAGCCTGGCATTTCTAATTTGTTGCAGATTTTGGCGCTGTTGAGTGCTCGACCGCTGGATGAAGCCGTTGCTGACTGGCAGGGCAAACATAAGTATGGTGATTTTAAAAAAGTTGTGGCGCAGGTCGTCGCCGATTGGTTGAGTGATTTTCAAATTAGGCTGGCAGCTGTCGACGAGGCTCGGTTGGTTGCTAAACTTGAAGCTTCGGAGGCAGCCATGGATCAACAGGCTAAAGCAACTTTGCTTCGGGTTCAAACAGCCGTTGGCTTGAGGCGATAATGCGCCTCAACGCTGTCAAAATTCGCCAAATTTTGACCAAATTTAGCCTCGATATCGCCGACCAACCAATCAGTCAGATTCATGTTTTCAACCCCCAAAGCCACAATGTCGCCGTCAAGTTTGAGCTCGGTCATCAGCCTTGGATCGTGCTGTTTGATGAGTCGGTCAACGATGATCTAGAGCAAGCTAAGCGAATTTTAAGCCTCGAGTCGGCTGAATTAATTGCCAATCCTAATCAACCAGAACTAGCTGGTCTGCCGTGGCAGAACAAGACAGCTTATCTCGTCAAAGTTACAACTGGTAAGCAGCGGCTGGATATGCTGGCGGCTGAAAAATTTACCGACCAAACCCGAACCCAGCTTAAAAAATTAATCAAATCAGGCCAAGTTAAAGTTGATGGTCGGGTTGTGACCGATCCGAGCTCCAAGCACAGCCCAGAGGCTGAAATCGAGCTACTTCAGCCGAAATTCACCGTTACTAAGCTTGATTTGCCGATTATTTATGAAGATGAGCTGATTATAGTCATCAACAAGCCAACTGGCGTACTATCAGAGGCCAAGCCGAGTGATCAGTCTGAAGCCACGGTAGCGGATTTCTTGCGTCAGCGTGGTGATTTTGCCGCTGATGATTTGCGTGGCGGCTTGGTGCATCGGCTGGACCGTGAGACATCGGGCGTGATGATTGGTGCCAAGACAGTCGCTGCTCGAGAGTATTTCAAGCGTCAATTTCAAAATCGTCAGGTTGAAAAAAAATATGCTGCTTTGGTCAGTCGGCCGTTTCAGCATAATTTATTCAAAATTGATCTGCCGCTTAAGCGCTCAACTGGTAGCGGCAAATTTGTGGTTCACGCCGCTGGCCGTCAAGCTGAGACAGTCATCAAGCTCGTTAAGCGCTGCCCTCATAAATATTATTGGCTGGAACTCGAGCCTAAAACTGGCCGAACACATCAGCTGCGAGCCCATCTGGCTCACCTAGGCAATCCGATTGTTGGCGACGGTCTTTATGGCGGCGCTAGTGCCGATCGGCTGTGCCTCCACGCCAATCAAATCAAATTTGATCATCCCAATGGTCAAAAGATGGCATTTGAAGCCCCAATTCCAACGGAGTTTTCCAAAAAATGTTCCTAGCTGTGTTCGCCAAAACTGAAGCCGAGCGTTTAAAGCGGGCGCTGGCAAGCAATCACGCTTTAATCATCACCAATCGCTATCTTGGCAATCTGGAGCTAGTCAGTCAATGGTTGTCGCAATTGCCAGCTCAACAGGCGATTAGCCTCAACCCAGATCAAGGCAAGATTAAAATTGAGGCGATTCGTGAAGTTATCAGCTTGACCACCACTCAGCACACTACTCAGCGGCTGTTTATTATCAATCAAGCCGATCGAATGGTTGTGCCGGCTCAGAATTCGCTGCTCAAAACCCTCGAGGAGCCAAATCCCAACAACCAATTTGTGATTCTGACTAATCGCTTAAATAAACTTTTGCCAACAATTCGCTCGCGGGCGGCTATTTTTCAGCTGGCTTCACCAGCTGTTAAGACGATTAAGCAGCAACTTGACTCTGATGATTTGGACGCTCAGTCTCTAAACCAAATTGCCTTTTTGGCTGGCGATGATTTCGGGACCTGGCAGCGATTGGTTGGCGATGCCGATGCTCGTCAGCAGCAAATTAGCCTTGCGACCCAGGCCAAGTTTATCTTGACAGCTGATCGGTATCAGCGACTAGTTGAAGTGAGAAAGTTAGCCAAAGATCGCCAGGCGGCCATTGATTTAGCCCAGATTATCGTCAAAATTCTCTATGTCAGTCTCAAAACCAATCATCAACCAGCCCATCTTCGCCAAATTGAAACTTGGTTGGACGTGATTGATCGACTCGAGGCCAATCAGGCCGTCAATGTCGTCTTGACTCAGGCTGTGGTATAATTATCTCAGTATGATTGGTTTAATTTTTATCACTATTATTGGGATTTATTTGATTATTTATCGCAGTCCATCCGAAAAAATTAGTTTGGATGCAGCGAAGATTATCAATAGCCTGGAGCGCTATTGGCAAGTGGCGCAGGAGTCGATTCGTGATAATAAATTATTGCGGGCCGAAAAAGCCCTACTGACGATTTTGCGGGTTGATGAGAAAAACGCCAACGCCTATAATCGTCTCGGGATTATTTACGCCAAACAGGGCAAGGTGCGTGAGGCGATTGAGTGTTTTGAAATCGCTCAAAGTCTTGACCCGAGCGCCGCTAATCTGCACAATATCGGTCTGATTTACTACAATAATGACAATTACGTCAAGGCGGCTGAGGCGTTTGAGCAGTCGCTGGAGCTGGAGGACGACGTGGCGGTCCGCTATTTGGCCTATTCAAAAGTTCAGGAAAAACTGGGTGACTATCATAAAATGACGGCCTTGCTTGAAAAAGCGGTGGCGATTGACCCGAATCCGCAGGTTCTGAAGCAATTAGCTAGTGCTTACGAGCGAATCGACCAAGATGGTTTAGCGGCTGAACTGAAGGCTAAAGTGGCCAAAATGATCAACAATCAACTCAAGGCTGAACCTCAAACCAAGCGCAAACAAGCATCGCGTCCGCATTTGCCAACCAAACGTCAGTCCAAAAAACGCAAATTAATCAGTTAATAGTTGAAAAAATCCAATTTTGCCGTATAATAACAGCTAAGTTTGGCTGGGATAGTGAAGCGGTCAAACACAACAGACTGTAAATCTGTCGGCTTTCGCCTTCGAAGGTTCGAATCCTTCTCCCAGCACCATTAATTCTGCCTCTGTGGCAGTTTTTATTTTTTCTTAGTTGGTGGCTTATTTTTGGCGGCGATTTCGTTCGACAGCGAATCAAATAGCGCCCAAGTCACGAGATTGACTAGATAGACGATGGCACCAATTCCCGAGATTAGCAGCACGTTTTGGCCGAGCCGATAATTAACCAATCCAAGTAGTCCAGCCGCCACCAAAGCCGCAAACACAATCAACATATAAATACTCTGTAGCTTTTGCCGCTCGTTATTGAGCTGATACCAATCTTGAAAAACTTTGCGTAGTGATTTCCTCATCGCTCTCCTTACTAACTATTATTTTATAATAATAATATATAAAGTCAAGAATGGCTATTTGGAACGTGATAACTGGCGCTTGGTTAATTGGATTTTACGGGCATAGCGATATTGCCAATAAGCCGCCGCACCAACCGTCACTAAAGTCAGCAGCAAACCGAAGCCCTCTGGTCGATAAAAGTCAAAAAACAGTCGAGTGACTTTGAAGCTAAAACTAGTAATCATAATTAAACTTGAGGCAAAAATATAAGTCACACTGGCTAATTTGGTGTATTCGGTGGCCTTGGTATCAAACATCAAGTTGGTTAGAAAAACCATAAACATCCCAAAAAAGGTCGCGACTAGAACGGCAATCGTTGATTCACCAGTTGAAGTTTCGGGCGAAAACAAAATCATAAATTGATAAGATAAAAAGATCGCTAAGCCAGAACTAACACCGAGCGGCAGCATGGTTTTGAAGGTGTCTTGCCAAAAACGCTCTGGATCAATTCGATGGCGCGGAGTTGGCTGAAAAACCGTAAACAGCACCGTCGGCAAAGTCACCAAAAAGATGTTCATAAATGTCACATGTCGCGGCCCAAACGGATAGCGGCTCATCACCAAAATACTCAGAAATGACAGTGTCAAGCTGAAAATAATCTTATGAAAAAACAGGCAGGCGACCAGTTCGATCGCTTGGATAATTTGGTAGCCAAGCTTCATGCCAGCTGGCAGCGAAGTGAAGGCGTCGTTCATCAGCACGATGTCGGCCGTTTTGCGGGTGGCTGGGGCGCTAGTTTTCATCGAAATGCCAAGATTAGACCGCTTGAGCGCTAGAGCGTCGTTGATCCCGTCGCCAACCATTCCAGTGTGCAGCCCAGCACGCCGAAAGGCAGCGACAATTTGCTCCTTTTGTTCTGGTAAAATACGAGCAAAGATCGTGTGCTGCAAAACAAACTTATCCCAGTTTTGAGTTTTGTCAGCCGCAATTTTATCCAATTCAGCTCCAGTCGTGAGCTGCTCGTAGTCATCGATCCCAGCTTTTTTGGCGATGAAGCTTACGGTTTGTGGATGGTCGCCAGAAATCACCTTGACTTTAATCCCGTTGGTCTGCATAAATTCGATTGCTTCAGTCACACCGTCACGCAAATCGTTGCGCAGGCTAATCACTCCCATCGGCTGGCCAACCAATTTAGGCGAATCAAGTGGCAGGTCAGCCGGGGTGTAGGCGACTAGTAATGTTCTCAGGCCGTCGGCCGCCAGCTGATCGATTAGTTGCTGGCTGGCTTCGTCGATTGGCGCAATTTTGGCCACAAATTCTGGTGCGCCCATGATGATTGAATAAGTTTTGAACAAGCGGCGAACTTTAATTCCACTGAGCTTGCGATCTGATGAAAACGGCAAAGTTTCGATGATTTTATAACTATGCACTCGAGGCAAGGCCTTGGTAATAGCCTGCGAAGTAGAAGTGGCGGTGACCGATTCTTCGCTCAGAATCCAAAGTAGCTGGCGGAGTAATTTTTCATCAGTTGAGCTAAGCTTACTGAAAAAATGCAGTTTGTCGAAAATAATCTCCGGGCTGGTTAGCGTGCCAGTCTTATCGACACACAGCACATCAAGTAGAGCCATGCTTTCGATTGCACTCAGTCGTTGAGGTAAAACTTTAGCCTGCACTAGCCTGACTGAGCCATAAGCCATCAGCAAGGTGCTAGCTAGCAGCAGACCTTCAGGCACAATCGTAATCGCTGCCGAGGCAATCGTCTTGACCGATTCAACTAACGGCCGCGCCTGAAAGCCATTGACCACCAATATAATCACCGCCAGCGCAAAAGCCAACATTGTCAGCCAGCGAACAGCTTTGGTGATAAAAGCTTGAATCGGCGTCGTTTCAGGGTTGTAGTCTTTGAGCTTAGCTTCCATTTTGCCGGCTCGAGTTTGCTGGCCAATCGCCTGAACTTTGACATCAGCCAAACCACTAACTACGATTGAAGTCGCCATTACCACCTCACCAATCTTCTTTTTGACCGGCACCGCCTCGCCAGTCAAAATACTTTCATTGATCTCAACTTGCTGACTCTTGAGGATCTGCCCGTCAACCGGCACTTCGTCACCAGCTTCAATTCGAATCAAATCACCGACTTTTAGCTGCTCTGGTTCGATTTCCTGAATTTGATTGCCAGCCAGCAGTTTAATCTTCGGATTGCTCAGCACTTCTAATTTGCGCAATTCAATTCGGGCTCGAATTTCCTGAATAATCCCAATTGAGATATTAACTAACACCACCACTGACACGAAAAATGCATCTTGGCGCTCACCCAACACCAAAAGCGCTGCCGCCACCAAAAAAATTGCCAACGTAATCGGTGTCGTCAGATGTTTTTGGGCAATCTTAAGATATTCTTGCATCTTGCCTTCATTATAAGCCAAAACAGATCAATCACCAACGTGTTTTAATTACAGCACATTATTTACAACGACGCATTGACTAACACTAGCAGTTTGATTATTATTAAAGTTAAGCATTATCGCAAATAATGCAAACAAAAACTGCATTTTAGTTTGAGAGACTTTATGCAAAACTTAACAACTATAAACAAACATGCCAAGCCAAGATTACGCCAGGTTAGAGAACTAACCTAGGCAAGTTGGCGTCGGCAGAAAGGGAGGCTATGGCAACTAGTCAATTAACAAAAATCATCAAACGCGACGGCAAAATCGTTCGCTTTAACGACGACAAAATCCGTAAAGCAATCTTAAAAGCGGTGGTCGATACAGATGAATTCGGTAAGCGTGAGGCTCGACAAATCACCGCCAAGGTCGTGTCGCAGCTCAAAAAGCAATTCAAAACTGAGACACCAACCGTCGAACAAGTTCAAGATATTGTCGAAGAGCAGTTGATGAAAGCTGGCTACACTGAAACTGCTAAGAGTTATATCTTGTATCGCGAAAAGCGGCGTAGTATTCGTGAAATTTCGTCAATGGATCAAATTGCGCTGGTTGATTCTTATCTCGCTAAGCTCGACTGGAAAGTCAAAGAAAACTCGAACATGGGCTACTCGCTTCAGGGCTTGAATAATTACATTTCAACTGAAGTTAGTAAAAATTATTGGCTAAACAAAATTTATTCTAAGAAAATTGGTGATACTCATAAAGCGGGTGATTTCCACATTCACGACCTAAATCTTTTGAGTGTTTATTGTGTCGGCTGGGATTTGCTTGATCTGCTCAAAACTGGCTTCACGGGCGTGCCCAACAAAATCTCGTCCAAGCCAGCCAAGCATTTTCGCTCGGCTTTGGGTCAGATTGTTAATTTCTTCTACACCCTGCAAGGTGAGGCGGCTGGCGCCCAGGCTTTTTCTAACTTTGACACGCTCTTGGCACCATTTATCCGCTATGATCAGCTGGATTACAAGGCGGTCAAACAAGCGCTGCAAGAGTTCGTGTTTAATGTTAATGTTTCGACTCGAGTTGGTTTTCAGACGCCATTTACCAATATCACCTTGGATCTTAACGCCCCGACTCATCTCGCCAAAACCCCAGTGATTATTGGTGGTGAGTGGCAAAAGGAAAATTACGGTGACTTTCAGGAAGAAATGAATATTTTCAATCGAGCTTTGCTTGAAGTTTTGACCGAGGGCGATGCTAGTGGGCGAGTCTTTACCTTCCCAATTCCGACCTATAACATCACCGAAGATTTTGATTGGGATAATCCAGTAATTGCTAATTTGTGGGAAGCTTCGGCCAAATATGGCTTACCATACTTCTCCAATTTCATCAATTCTGATATGAAGCCCGAAGACGCTCGTTCGATGTGCTGTCGGTTGCGTATCGATAATCGCCAGCTTGAATACAAGGGCGGCGGCCTGTTCGGTGCCAATCCGATGACTGGTTCGATCGGCGTGGTGACGGTTAATTTGCCTCGCATTGGCCTAAAAACCAAAACCAAGAAAGACTTCTATACTCGCCTCGATGAGCTATTGATGTTGGCTCGCGAAAGCCTCGAGGTCAAGCGCAAGACGCTTGAAGACTTGACCGAGGCCAATCTCTATCCTTACACCAAGTTTTATTTACGCGAAATCAAGCAATCAACTGGTAGTTACTGGACCAATCACTTTTCGACAATTGGGATTATTGGCATGAATGAAGCTCTGCTCAACCTAATTGGCGAAGATATTGGCTCAGATAAAGGCCGTAAGTTGGCTGAGGAAATCATGGATCACGTTCGGGCTAAATTAGTCAAATTCCAGGTTGAAACTAACAATAACTACAATCTCGAAGCTACTCCAGCCGAAGGCACAACCTACCGCTTGGCTCAAATTGACCAGAAAGATTTCCCCAAAACAGCTCATTTTGCTAATGGCGTTGGAGCCGAAGTCGAAGCGCCGTTTTACACCAACTCGACTCATCTGCCGGTCAACTACACCGATGATCTGTTTGAATTATTGGACCTACAGGATGAACTACAAACCAAATACACCGGCGGCACAGTCATTCACTTCTTCTTGGGTGAGCGAATTGACGATCCAGAAGTTTTGAAAAACCTAGTCAAAACTGTCTGCAGAAACTATAAACTACCGTATTTCACTTTCAGTCCTAGTTTCTCAGTTTGCAAAAATCACGGCTATTTGTCGGGCGAACACGCCAGCTGCCCAAAGTGCAACGGCGAAACCGAAGTCTACTCGCGCGTCGTTGGTTTCTTGCGCCCAGTCGCTTCGTGGAACAACGGCAAACAAGCCGAATTTGCGATGCGAGAAAAAGTTAACGTTGGTAAAGCTGTCAAAACTAAATGCTAATCGGCGGTCTACAAAAACTATCGTTGGTTGACTATCCGGGCAAAAGTTGCATCGCTCTCTTTACGATTGGCTGCAACTTTCGCTGCCCGTTTTGCCACAATCCAGAGTTGGTTTTGCCTGAGCGATTTCCGTCATCACTTGACACTCAAGAAGTGCTTGATTTCATCAAATCTCGCCAGGGTTTGGTCGAGGCGGTAACAATTTCTGGTGGCGAACCGACTCTGCAGTCAGACTTGGCTGACTTTATCAAACAAATCAAGGAAATGGGATTTCTGGTCAAGCTCGACACCAATGGCACTCAGCCACAGGTTTTAGAACGGCTATTTGCCGATAAACTACTAGACTTTGTGGCGATGGATATCAAAAACTCGTTCGCTAATTATTCAAAAACAGTCGGAGTTGAGGCTGATATCGAGCGCTTAAAATCGAGCATAGAATTGATCAAAAATTCGGGCAAAGATTATGAATTTCGGACTACTATTATTGATCGATTGCATCAGGTGCTTGATTTTGAAGATATTGGCAAGCAGTTGACCGCTGATGGCCAAAAAATTAAACGCTTCGCCTTGCAGCACTTTCGGCCGGCCAAAACTCTCGACCCCGATTACAGCACGGCCAATACGCTTCCGGAAGTTGATTTTGAGATGATTCGTCGTTTGATGCTCAAATACGCTGACGAAGTAATTATCCATTAAAAAGAGCCCCTTGATAGGGCTCTTCATGAACAAAGAACTTCTTGCCAAAAATAGGCTTCCGGGTTGCTGGCTAAGAGGTCTATCTCCTCATATCTGCCCGTTATTTCTAGTAGGGTAGCAAGTTCTGTCAATGAACGGAGACCGAACAGGTTACCTGCATGATGTTCGTCAGCAATCACCCAGCCAAGATGGAGGCTGTTGATGGCGGTTTCATAGTCTCCTAACTCGCTGGCCAATCTGGCATACGAGCAGTAATAATGAACATGCTCAGCTAGATTATGGGGCTGGTAGAGGGCCACTTCGAAACAGAGAAAAGCCGAATCTACGTCGCCGATAAGCAATGCGATGCCTCCTCGATCCAAACACTGCTCAACTGATAGATCCTTGAGCGACTCGACAAATTCGATCTGTGGCTCAGATAAACGTAGCAAAAACCATCTGTAGGACAATTTATCTCGAACCACAAACCACTGCTGCTTAAGTCGTTTCAGTAAATATGCGAACTTCATCAATCACCTCTCCTTTTTTGAAAAAGTTATGACCTATTTATGACATAAATCAGAAAGATAAACAAACTAGTTCGTCTTAGTCAAATTAGTTAAGAAAATGATTTTGTTTGGTATAATTATTGGCATAAGGAGAATAAATGGATAATCAATTAAATAACAACCCAACCCCAACAGGCCCATCAGCGCAAGACGATTTGCGCCCAGCGGCGCCTATTCAACCACCAAACACACCGCCGCCGGCTAGCACTTCTGGCATTGACGAGGCGATTCGTCGCTCGAATGCCACGCCAGAAGCAACCGCTTCGCCCAAGAAATCTGGTCGTAAAAAGCCGATTATTGCTGCCGCAATTGTGATTTTGCTCGCCATTGGCGGGGCCGTCGGCTACAATGTTTACGCCAGTCAACCCAAAAACATGATCGCCAAAACCATGACTCAGTCGGCCAAAAAAGATCAATCGGATGTTCGAACCAAGGTGGCCTTTAAGTCATCAGACAGTGATTGGTCAATTGGCAAATACGCCAAAAATATCTACTTCGATTTTTCAGTTCATCACGCCAATAAACTGCTGATGTCGAAAGTAAGCATGGATCCAGCCGAAGGTTCGGCCATTAGTGGCGGCGTCGAGCTATTGTTTGATTACAATGATTTAGAAAAAACAGAGCAGTATTTCAAGCTCGATCTTAATGATGCTGGCAAGCAACTATTGTTAATTGGTGGTGGAGCCGCTGGCTACACTCCGATTGTTGAGCTGATTAATCAAAAATTAGTCGGCAAGTGGTATAAAATTGAACCTGATGATCTCGGCGATGAATCTCCAATCTCAACCGACCCTGAGGACAAAGCCTGCATGGACGCTTTTGCGGCCCTCAATTATAACGAATTGACCAAGATTGATGTTGGCAAGCTTTATAAGCAGAATGAATTTTTGCCAGTCGAGAAAGACGAAAAAAATGCCGACGGTAAGCGCCAACTCAAAGTTAAACTTGACCAAACTAAGCTCGAAGCTTACGTCGACGCTGTCGCTACCGAAAACGATGGCCTGAAAGCTGTGCTTGATAAATGTGAGTTTAAGAAAGCCGTCGAGAGTGATGATCAGAAAACACTAAACGACCAATTTGACCTCTATCTGGTAATTGGCGATGGCTATCAGGTTGAGACTGTCAAAATGGTGCCCAAAGCTGACGCCGAAGAGCTAGGGGACATTGAATATATAGAAACTTCGATTCCTGAGAATGCACTTCAGATCAACAAGCCGACCGATGCTACGCCATTTAAATCTTTGGTCGAGGAGTTCCAAAAAGTCCTGACAGAAATTATGTCAGCTCCAGTTGCGAATGATGACCAGACTGACGATCGGCCGCTAAGTTTTGAAGTCGAACTCCAGAGCTAAGTAACCGTCTTGCTTTAAAATACCGCTAGTTCGCTAGTGGTATTTACTTTCTATCCAAGATGACTAAATTCTCAACGTGAGGCGTGCGCGGGAAGAAGTTGTAGGCAGTTACTTGAGAAATTTGATAGTTATGCTCTAGCAACCTGATATCGCGGGCTTGAGTAGTGGGGTTGCAGCTTAGATAAATCACTCGTGATGGCAGGGCTTGGTTGATTTTTTCAATAACCTGCTTGTGCAAGCCTGCTCGGGGTGGATCGACAATTAAGTTGGCCTCATGTCTGATATGGCTGGTTGCGTTTTCGCTAGCTGATAAAATAGCCTGAGCTTGATTAAACCCTAGTTTGTGGATGTTTTGCTTAATTGCAGTTACGGCGGCTGGGTTGATTTCAATCAAGTCAAGCTGAGTTTGCTGACTAGCCACCGATAACCCAATTGTTCCAACGCCACTATAAAGATCTACGATTGGCAAGTTGGGCAGCAGCTGCTCTTGAATATCCTGAAGTGCCAACTGATAAACCCCTAGATTAATCTGAAAAAAGCTTTCAGCCGCATAGGTAAAATGATGGCCTATGATTTTATCTTTTAGTTTTGCTTCGCCAAAACTGGCCAGTCTTTCGCTAATCACGCTGGCGGGAGATTTAGGGTTGGAATAGATAATTTCTAGGCCAAAAATGTTTAATATATCAAAGTCGATTTGGCTAAGGCTTGTTGCTAGCCGAGGATCGGTGACATAGAGCTGGGCCACGACTTGATCAGTTTGGTTGGTTCTTAGCAGGAGAGTTTTGAGTTGACGAGCTTGGATCTGCTTAGTGTTTAGCAAATCAATCAGTCTGATGGCGGCTTGGTTGATGGCTGATCGAGCCAGGCTTGAGCCTTGGTCGATGGTAATTTTACCTTTGCTGCCGCGCCGATAAACTGCTAGCTGGATTTGATGAGTATCATTGTTCCACCAAAAAGCGTATTCCATTTTGTTGCGATAATGATAGTCATTGTGGTCAGTTTTGATCTCAGGTAGGGGAATGTCTACTTTTTGCTGGGCAAAGGCTAGCCGAATTTGTTTAGCTTTGAGCTTTTGTTCATAATCAAAATCATAAATCTGCCAGGGGCTGGTCGATAAATAAGTTTCAGGATCGACTGGTTTGACTCGCTGATTTGAAGGCTTGATGACAGACTCAACCAAGGCTTCGTAAATGCCGGCTCGTTTTTTGAGTAGCCTAAGCTCGACCGTTTCTCTTGGCAATCCTCCCCAGGCAAAAGCTCGACGCTGGTTCTCGCCAGCCGAAATCATGGTCATAGTTTGGCCGCCATTAGCTAAAATTGGATCAAGCGTAGCGGTGATTAAATCTTTCATTGTTTTAAATTATACCAAATAAAAAGGGCCAGCGTTTAACTGACCCTAGGTCTGACATCCACGGAGGAGGTGCCGTGACGTCTTATTTAACACTTTAAGGAGCGGAGATCGGGACTAACCCTTCAGTAGCTTCTTCAAGAGCAATCATCAGGTTGTATGTTTGCTCCGAGCTGTAGATCGGATAGTCTTTGACCTCTATCCCCTTCGAAATAGCGTACTCAATAGTCGTTGCTATTTCGTAATTGGCTTTCATTGCTGCCTCGTAAGCAGCGGTGAAAGGCTTTGTTGATTCCTCGGTGTAGTCTTTACCAGAAATCATGATCGTAATAGCACCATCGATTGCTCGATAAAAACTCTCGAGCTGGGCTTCCATTACGCCGTTGCCGTCAAAATACCGAGTATATAACTTTCTCATATAATGAGCTTTTTCGATCAGCGCCTCGGCTGTCTCCAGTTTATTATACTCGGCAACGATTGCCAGATCTTCATCCTTTAATAATTCAGGATAAGACTCCAGGGTCGATTTGATATTCGCAAAATCGTTCCTCAGAGTGGCCGACAATATTTCCGGCTCGAGTCGATCGAAGCCTTCTGCGAGGTTTTTCATCGTTGGCAGTAAAGCTATTACCTCTGGTTGAATTCCCTGGTAAGGATTTTCCGGCTCAGTGACAGGAGGTTCGGTCTCGGGCGGATCAGGTCCTCCTTCCGTAAGCTGCAGATTATCTATGGCGCCGAGTAGACGAGCGGTTAAGCTGTCTATTTCGGCTTGGGAGTAGAGGTTGAACTCCGATTGCTCAGGTGGCATGCTCGATAAATACCGACCGATATAGGAATCACCGATATCCTCAGCTGCGGGATTTGCTTCATTATAAAACAAATCCTCCAGCGGCTTAAAGCTATCAGGCATGTAGTCCGCCTTATGGTTATAAACCAGGTCCTTGGCCTGATTGAAGACGACGTAAAAGTCGTTCAATTCAGTCCGAAGCGCTCCGTCTTCGACCTCATATCTCCTGACTAGGTCAAGAACATATTCAGCCAGCCAAATTTCATGCCTGGCAGTCACTAGGCTAGAATAATAATTCTTATGCTCGCCTTTTAATCGCTCTGGGTAGTCATTCATGACCAGCCTAGATCGCTTAATCCGCTGAGTCATGTTCTCCGGATAGAGTTCAGGATTGGCAATCTTATTAACTTTATCAGCCAAAGCTTTTATCCGAGGAAGAAGATTGACAACTGCGGGGTCGACTCCAGGATAGGGATTAGATGGTTCAGTGACCGGTGGTTCTGTTACCGGAGGTTCAGTCACAGGTGGTTCGGTTGTTGGTGGTGTCTCTTCTAGGCTGTTGATGTCGCCAATTAGCCCTCCCGCTATTTTAAAAATAGTGTGAGGCATCTCAAGGATTCCAGACAAGTTAGGCTGAAGCCGAATCCCAGTCTTGAATTGGTTCGCCAGATAAGAAGCGACTAGTGCATCAGGATAGTTTTCGCCTGAGGCCATTACGACCGTTACCGGCACTCCAAAATATTCTCTTAACAGTTGATTTGAAGTGCTATATCTGTTTTCTCCGGAAATTCTTCTGTTGGCTAGCCCGAGCTGTCCAGCGACTCTTTCGCTAATTGTGCTTGGTCCACCCACAATCCACGATACGTCTGTGTCGGCATTTTTTGCCGCTTCAGTAACAACTGCCGGCACCTGATCCTTGCCAACGAACAAGATGGCGATCGGTAGATTTGCCGCCACTCCAGCCGCACTAATCGCATCAGGGAATTTCTCCCCTGACACAAACATGACCCAGTCGTACCCCGGCCCATGAACGTGCTCCATGACCTTTATAGCCGTTTCGTAGCGATTGACCCCAGCTAAGCGAGTCACATTGTAACCAGTTAATTGACTACTGCCAATTGTGACTTCTCCGCCAACTACAATTACTTTTGACGGAGCCAGTTTTTCAAGGGTGGCTCTGGTGATTGCAGGCATCGATCTAGCTCTGGTGAGCAGTATTGGTGCTTTGTATTTATATACAAGCATCGATGCCGCCAGTGCATCTGGCTCGACCTCGCCCGAAGCCAAAATTACGACATCTGATTTGTTGTTTCCAGCTGTCGCAACTAAAGCCGCGGTATGGTATCGATCTCTTCCGTTATATTGGGTGATTTCTTTATTCCCAATATGAATGGTGTCGACCCAATCAGGGCCGCTCCCTTCTGCTACAGCATAAGCTGTGCTTGCTGCTGGTGCTAAAAATATTGTAAGCGCCAGCAACAGTGCTAAAATTTTTAAAGATCTAGAGTTTTGTCGCATTGTGATACCTCCTTAGGTATAGATTTTTTCAGAACACTCAAAAAAGCATCTGAAAATACACGACTGCCAAATTCTAACATTTAGTTGCAAAAAAATCAAGCATAAGCGCTGAAAAAATTATTTTATACAACGCTAAAAATAAAAAACTAAACTAATTTTGATTTAATTTTAAGCTTTCGAACATCTCCACAGTTGTCGCTTGAGCGCCGGCAATGATTTGATTGGCAGATGTACGTGGTAAACTACCGTCGGCCGGGAAGCAGTTATCGCGACAAGCTTGTTTGCGCTCAATAATTTCATAAGTTATTCGATAATCGCCGGCGATGAAAGTTTTATCATCGCTAACTTCAGAGGCTGACAGTTGATTGCCTTGGTAGGTCACGGTCGGCTGGAGCGCAGGGTAGCGAATCAAACGCCCAATCAGTCGATTAGTATCGCAGCCACAGCCAATATTTTCTAGTTGATCTAGCACAATTTCCGCGGTTTCAACGCCATTAAAATCTTTCACCGCCTCAACAGTCAGCGGCAGACTACCTGCAGGCCGAGTGATGCTAACGCCCCACTTATCAATTGAAACGGTTTTGGCGGCCTGGCTAGGTTCCAGCTTCGACTTGAGTGATTGTTTAGCAATAATAAACGCCAGCAGCGTGATGACTAAAATAGTAACTAATCCTACCAAAAAGACAATTACTAATTGGCGCGGATCTTGATTATTTACTTGTTTTTTCCTTACCATAAGCTTATTATAGCCGAAGCTGTTTAATTTTGCCACTAAAATGCTACAATAAATCAGTATGGCAAAATTGGGAACGACTGATCGAGTTAAATTTCTAACAAAAGTTGGCTTTATTAATGTTCGCAAATGGTTGCACCAGCGACAAGTAATTGCTCTGGATGAGCTCAAAAACAATAGCTTCATTTTTATCGGTCATGCGACTTTGGCCTTTAATTTTAACGGTGTTAAAATAATTACCGATCCAGTTTTATATAATCATCTCAAGGGAGTGCGCAAAACTGACCGTCTGGCTCGGGAGAGTATTGATTATGGTTATGACTATGTCTTGATTACTCACGCTCATAGCGACCATTTGCACAAGCCGTCGCTGCGGCTATTAAATAAAAAGGCGACGGTGATTATGCCGGTTGGGACAACTAAATACATCAAAAACATCGGCTTTAAGCAGACCAAAGCCTTGCGGGCCAATGCGCCAGAATATCTGAACGATGATTTAAAAATTACCGCTTTTCGCTGCAATCACGATGGTCGGCGGTTTTATCGTGGCGAACGCGTTGATACGTTGAGTTATTTGGTTGAAACGCCGCAGATTAAAGTGTTTATCGCTGGCGATACGGCTTTGACTAATAATTTTGATGGTATCAAGGCCGATGTGGCGTTTATGCCGATTGGTTGTTATCAGCCAGTGGCAATGGAGTCGATGCATTGTAATCCTGAGCAGAGCTATGAGATGTTTGCGCGGATGCAGGCGAAATATTTTGTGCCAATCCATTTCGGTACACTCAACTTAGCGCTTGATAATGACCTGTTGACGGTGGAGCGAATTATGTCGCTGAGCTACGACGATCCACGAATAAAATTGGTCGATATTGGTCGGCGAGTCAGTTTTGCCAAAATGAAGCGCTAGCTCGGCTTGAAAAAACCGATCTTAATTGATATAATCCCAGACAGTCGCATCTACTAAACCAATGGTGTTAAGATTAGCCACAATGGCTCTTGTCCAAACGAGAAGTTGGGTGGAGATCATAAGCGACTTTCAGACACATGCTGCGATAGCTCCTTCGTGAAATGCAATTCAAGAATAGAGCGCAGCGCGAAACAAAATGGCAGACATGCCGCGATAGCTCAGTCGGTAGAGCGCATCCATGGTAAGGATGAGGTCCCGAGTTCAAATCTCGGTCGCGGCTCCAAAATAATTAAAAACAGGCGACTAATGCCTGTTTTCTAGTTGCCAAGCAGATTAAAGTTGCTTAATCTCATCGATTTTATTGTAATTATAGCGCTTGTAATTGCGCCAGCCACTCTTGACATCCGCGTCATAGACTCGAATTAAGCCATTTTTGATCTTTTTGATTTGAACCAGTGCTGGATTATATGGTGCCAACGTTTGGTAGTAGCTCAATTCTTGCTCGGATTGAGGCCGGCGTCCAGGGAAGACTTGGCGAAAATGTTCAGTCGCAATATCTACAAAATAATCTGGCTTACCAGCCGGTGGCAGATATTTATCAGCCGACAATCCCATATAAGACATGATTTTTTTGATATCACCCAAAATCACCTTTGTCTCGCCCTCAAAATAAGCAAACAGCTGATTTTTATCAGTTTTAAAAACGGTCACTCGCAACAATCGACCAACTGGCTGCCTCGAGACGATAATCTCACTAACAACCAGCGGCTTGTCAAATTGCTCAGCCGCAATTTTCTCCAGAGCAACAGTATCGTATAATCGGTCAAAGCTCATCTCTTATATCTTATCACTAAATCAGGTATAATTGTAGTCAATGATGGATCAGATTTATGATAAACTAAATCCCGACCAAAAACTAGCGGTCGATACGATTGACGGCCCAGTTTTGGTGCTGGCGGGCCCAGGCACTGGCAAAACCCAACTTTTATCAGCTCGGGTTATGAAAATTCTCGAGACGACCGACACTTTACCGCAAAATATCTTGTGCTTGACTTTTACTGATACGGGGGCTGAGAATATGCGCCAGCGACTACAAAAATTCATCGGCGAGCAGGCGTTCAAGGTTAATATTTTTACTTTTCATGGCTTAGCTCAGGAGATGATTGGCTCCAATCGCGACTATTTTGGCGATTATAATTTTGACCAAGTGGCTGACGACATCAGCAAATATCAACTAATCGAGAGCGCCAAGGCTGATTTGGGCTACAAGCACGCTCTGTCGTCGATCAAGGCCAAGTCAATTTTGGATTTAATTAGCAAGTTTAAGCAGGCAAATTTTGAGCCCGATGATTTAGAATCGGCACTTGATAATGACCAGCAAGCGTTTGATCAGGCCGAAGCAGCGCTAGGCGATATTTTATCGGCCACAGCTGGCAATCAAAAACTAGCTAAGGTTTTGCCAATTTATCAACAAGCTAACCAGTTGTTGGCTGACATCGGCGATCAAACTAATTCAGTTCAAATTGCTAATCAGCACCTAGCTGAAGCTTTGGCTGACGCCGATGTCACAAATTCAACTAAGTCATTAACAGCCTGGCGCAACCGATTTTTCACCAAATCCAAATCCAACACGTTTGTGTTTGTTGATCGTGCGAAAATCAACAAGCTGCGCTTGTTTGCTCAGATTTACCGAACTTATCAGCAGCAATTGGCCGAGCGCGGGCTGTATGATTTTGATGATATGATTATCAGTCTGATCAACGTTCTCGAGGATAATATCGATTTTCGCTATAGCTTACAGGAGCAATACCAGTTCATTTTGGCGGATGAATATCAAGACACCAACCCTAGCCAAGCTCGAATTATTGAGCTTTTGGGCGATAATCCAGTCAATGAGGGTCGGCCAAACATCATGGTGGTTGGCGATGACGACCAGGCGATTTATGCTTTTCAGGGCGCGGATTATTCGAACATGCAGCAGTTTATTGGTCGTTGGCGCAACGTCAAATTAATCAATCTGACGACCAATTATCGATCACACGCCGATGTACTTGAGTTTGCAGCCAAGATTGCTGGCCAGATCGCTAACCGTGTTCAGCCGCTGGATGATCAGAACTTTACTAAACAAATCGTGGCTCATCAAGCCTCGACCGAAGTTTGCCAAATTCAACGAATTAACTTCAAAAGTCAAGCTGCTGAGCGTCAATTTATCGCTAAAACCATCAAACAATTGCTTGATTCGGGCGTGGCGCCGGCTGAAATTGCTGTTTTGGCACCCAAACACGCGCTGCTGACAGCTCAAGCTGGTTTTTTGCAGGCCGAAGCGATTCCAGTTAGCTACGAACAAAAGTCGAACATCCTAGATTTGCCAATTGTCGATCAACTAGTCACTTGGGCGGAGGTGATTTTGGCGGCTGATCAGCCAAATTTAACCAACGCTCTGTTTGCAAAATTAATCAGTTTTGATTTTTGGCAGATTGAAACTTTGAGAATTTGGCGATTTCTAGCTGATTTTGAACAGGCTAGAACCGATAGTATCCTGACCTTTGCCTTAGATTCAACCAATAAATATCCTAAAATCAGTCAGTTAGCCAAGGTCGTGATTGAATTAAATCGCCAAACTGACGCCTTGAGCTTAAATCAAATGCTGGATTATTTAATCGGTAATCGGTCGTTGGTGGTTGATGGCGAAGATTGGACATCACCGCTCAAGAATCAAGTTTTGGCGGCTGACAGTTCGGCGGCAATCGAGCTAGCGACTGCGCTGCTGATTTTATTTGACAAACTTGATGAATATGCCGAGCAACATCTTGGTGATCGAGTGGCGACATTGGCTGATCTGGTGGCGATGGTTAACCACTACCGCCAACTAGAAGCGCCAATTAATTTCACTCACCCTTATGCCGTCAATGACCAGGGCGTGCAGTTGATGACAGTTTTTGGCGCCAAAGGCTTGGAGTTCGAGCATGTTTTTTTGCCGTCACTCAATCAAGCTACTTGGCAAAAAACCCAGACTGACAAGATCAGTTTGCCACCAAGCTTGGCTCACGTCCGCAAAGACAGTCGCTCGGATGATGACAAATTGAGGCTGTTGTTTGTAGCCATCACTCGAGCCAAAAATCATCTCTACTTAACTAATCACGATTATTCTAATAGTGGGGCGGCGGTCAAAAAACTTGATTATTTGATGGAGGATGAGGAGTTGAGCAGTCAGCTACCTGCTAAGTATCAGTCAATCAAGCACAATCCAGCCGAAGCGGCCGACCTCAAAGCCCTGACGACTGATTGGCGCAGTCGCCATTTCGAGCCGACGACGACCGCACATGATTATTTGCTGGCAAAAATGGCTAATTATCGGCTGTCGCCATCTGATCTGACGGCTTTTATTGACCTAGAGTATGGCGGGCCAGAGGCGTTTTACCTAAACCGAATTATCGGCTTTCCGAGCCAAGAAGGTTCGCAGTTACTGCTCGGTTCAGCCGTTCACAAGGCGCTTGAATGGATCAATTCACAAACCGATTTTTCTGATTGGACAAAAATTACCACCGACGCCGTTCAGATATTGACCCAGACAATCAGTCGAGCAAAGGTCAAGTTCACCGCAGACGAGATTGATAGTTTGATTGCTTATGCCGAGCCGCTGCTGGCTAACTATCTAGCCGCTCATCAAGAGCTTTTGACTCGGCCAGCCGACGTCGAAATGAGTTTTTATCACGAAAATTGTCGCTTGGGCGAAGCTGATATCACTGGTAAAATCGATCGAATCGAAATAAATTCCAAAGACAAAACTTTGCGGATTATTGATTTTAAAACCTCCAAGCCCGAGACTAAATGGAGTAACATCGCCAAAACCCATAATTATCGGCTGCAGCTGTATTTTTACAAAATTTTAATCGAATGTTCGACCAAATACGCTGGTTATCGAGTGATGAGCGGTCAAATCGAATTTGTCGAACCTGATCCGGCGACTGGCGAGTTTGTTAGTTTGGAGCTTGAGTTTGACGACAGCGAGCAGGCCCGAATTGAGCAACTAGCTCAAGCTGTGTTTGCTAAAATTAAATATATTGACATCGAACAGCCTGATTTGCCCGGAAGTATCTTTAAGCAGATTAAGCAATTTGAGCAGCAGCTGATTGATGATTTTGACGCTCATGGTTGAGTAATTGCCTAGTTTGTTTTATAATCTCGGTCACTGAGCGAACGCTCAGAGTAATTTTATTGCAAATTTGTCTCAAAGGAGGTGAGATATGTGTTTAAAGCACCGTGCCCTGATTGCAAAGGAACTGGCAAATGCCCCAAGTGCGGCGGCAGTGGCTGCTCATATTGTGGCACTAAAGACGCTTTTTCTGGCGTCTATCGAGGAAACAAAGTCGGCAAATGCCCGTCTTGTGGCGGTAGTGGCAAAAAGTAGGGTCTAGCTTGCTTCAAAGGAGGTGGATTATGTGTCTGATTACGATCCAAGAACTAAGGAGGAGTATCAAAGACTAGCAGAGCAAGCTTTAAAAGACCCAAAGTCGCTGGACAAAAACCAGTGGTATTTCCTCAAGCGAGGACAAAATATATATCCGTGCTATGAAGCTCTAAAGAAGGGCAGACGAGAGGGCTTGACTAAAGCCTAGTAAATTTGCACAGCCATTAAGGCTAAAAAAAGGGAGGTGATAGGACCGATTTTTACGGTCCTATTTTATTTTGTGATAGAATTAAGCGGATGTCTAAGTTTTATGATTCACTGCCCAAGCCATTTGTTAGTCTGGCGCCGATGGAAGGCGTAACTGATATTATCTTTCGCCAAGTGGTGGCACGAGCTGGGCGGCCGGATGTGTTTTATACTGAATTTACTAATGTTGATAGTTATGGTTCGGCCGCTGGGCGACATGATGCGCTGGCACGCTTGGATTTTTTGCCTGAAGAGCAGCCGATTGTGGCTCAGATTTGGGGCTCAAAACCCAATAACTTCCAAGCCACAGCTTTTGGCTTGAAGGAAATGGGCTATCAGGCGGTCGACATCAACACCGGCTGCCCTGACAAAGCGGTGGTCAAAAATCATGGCGGGGCTGATTTGATTCGCAATCCTGATTTGACGGCTGAAATTATCGCCGCCACTAAGCAAGCTGGCCTGGCTACTAGCGTCAAAACTCGGCTTGGCTATTCGCGAGTTGATGAGTGGCAAAATTGGCTTGGTTTTTTACTCGAGCAGGATATCGACTGCCTGACAGTCCATCTGCGGACTAAGAAAGAGATGAGCTTAGTCGATGCTCACTTTGAATTAATTCCTGAAATTGTTAATCTCAAAAACCAAATTGCACCTCAGACAAAACTCGCTATCAACGGCGATATCAAAAATCGAGCTCAAGCACTAGAACTAGCCTCTGAATACCAGCTCGATGGCGTAATGATTGGCCGCGGTGTATTTGCCAATCCGTTTTGTTTCACTGACCACGAGCCAACTCAGGCCGAACTGCTGGACTTGCTCCATTTTCACTTGGATTTGTTTGATAATTATCAAGCCAGTGGTCGTCAATTATCTTTTGCGCCGCTGAAGCGGTTTTTCAAAATTTACATCAATAACTTTGCTGGAGCTAAGGATTTACGAGCTGAATTGATGTTGACTAATTCGACCAACCAAGTTCGGCAAATTTTGGAGCGATATTATGCCGCGCCGTAATCGCAACGCTAGCCGCAATCGAGGCAAAGGCGTTAGTCGTCGAGCTAAAATCAACCTGAGTCAAATCACTAGTTGTCAGCAAAAAAACAATTATTCTTCTGAGCAGGCCGCCCAGAAAGTCGCTGAAATTCAAATGCTAGCCAACATGAATCTCGAGCTGGATGTTTATCATTGCCCAATTTGTCACAACTGGCACTTGACTAGAAGTAAATAAAGTCGGCTGACATTCGATTAGCATATGGCCGAGCAACTGGAGTCGGACTATTGACTGTTGTGCCATCACCAAGCTGACCGTGGACGTTGTTACCCATAGTATAAACCGCATTATCGGTGCTAATGACTGCTGTAGTGCCAAACCCACAATGCACATATTTAGCCCGAACAGTTGTACCATCAATAATTGCTGGGCTCATCACCTGCGGTGTGCTGTAATTTCCGCCGGTTACGCCTATCCCAAGTTGACCGAAATAATTACTGCCGGCGCCATACACTTTGCCATCACTGCCAACTACAAAAGTATTGCGGTAACGATGACTTTCGTTTCGTTCAGCGGTGGTTGGCACTGTTACCCACTGAACTAAGCCGTTTATTGTTTTATAAACTCCATGTGGCTCAATATTAGGTGAGCAGGTAGTAAAGCTCTCGGCAGTAACTCCAGCTGGAAGTCGAAATTTGACTGGCGAACGTCGGCTAGCGGTTGAAGCGTCTCCTAGTTGGCCCGAAACATTATAGCCAGTGCCATAAAGATCATTAGATTCGCTCAGGAAGAAGGCTGAATAGCTGTCGGTATACATCTTGATTATTTTTCCGGCTCCAGCTGGAAATGAAATTGTTTGCTGAACGTAAGCGGATGGATTGTAGTTGTTCGTACCTAGTTGGCCGTAGTTGTTATTGCCAAACGAGCTGACTGTTCCGTTTTGATGTAGGACATAAGAAGACATGCCGTCAGTCATGATATCAATAGCTCTTGAAGGGTCGCTACTACCAGCCAAAGGCACTAAATTAGTTGGCGCCATAAAATATTTTTGAGTAGTCGGTGATACTGCAAGCTGTCCCTTTTCATTATTGCCCCAGCCCCAAACAGAACCATCTGCTAGCAAGGCAAGCGTGGTGCTATCACCAATTAGTATATCGTCCGTTGTGAGTTTTGAAACTAGTTTGTTCGTACCGCCTACATTGACTTTAAGTGGCGTATAAGCCTTGTTAGTCATTGGCGCCGGCAGGGCAGGACCCAATCCTAGAGTTTCACCAGTGTTATTTTTATGCAAGCCGTTTGCATAAAGTTCACAGCAATTTCCAGAAGAGTCTTTGACTAAAGTATAAAAACTAGATCCTGAAAATATCACATCCACTACTTCAGCTCCAGCAGGTAAGATTTTTTGAGCATTGGCTGGCCACACGGGGGTGAAATTATTGATGCCCCCTCCTAGGGTTGTGCCATTACCAACCTGACCTAAATGGTTGCCGCCTGTGGTATAGATAGAGTTATCGGTCATGATATAAACCACATTCCAGCCATAGCCTTGAAAATTAGTCCTAATTTTCCGGACTTTCTTACCTGCTGGCAGTGGGACCGGAAGGGGGGTCGTAGTCGATTTAGTGTAATTAGGGTCGCTAGTAGAATTAAACGGAATAGTTTGAAAGCTTTGGTTCGAACCGAATCCTTCAACAGTGCCGTCCGCGGTCTTTGTAACGAGATAGGCTGACATGTAGATGTCGCTATTGAGGTCAAGAGAGTAAGTGCTGCCAAAATTAATATCGGCAAAACTCAATTGGAATTTAACATAAGTCGACATCTCATGGTCAAATGACCGAGTCAAAGTCGAACCGCCACCGCCATAAATTTCAACACTGCCTCTGGCTTTAATGGCAATATTGTTTTCACTAGACGAAACTGGTTCAACCCTAAAAGTTGTTTTGGTAACTTCATCAGCATCGACGTAAACCCATTTATCAACATTTGGATCATCTGACTCGGTGCCATAGCAATCAGTGTTCGGGCGCAAAGGCTTAGTATTCGACCAAGTGACAGCATTGCCACTTTCAGCCAGACAAGCCTCGGCCATGGCAATGCCAGACTCAGCAGCCTGTCGCGCTAAAAGTTGGTTGTGCTGGTTTGACAAAATTATTCGCCCTGAATTGACACTTCTCATAACGTAAGCAATAGTAATCATCAACACTGTCCCCACGACAATTACAATTGTTAAAACAAAGCCTTTTTTTGAAGCCGTCATGGACTTAATTCTAGCATAAGCAGTGCTTTTTTGCTATAAATTTGCTATAATTAAAAGCGTAAAAGAAGGGAGAGAAATGAAGAAAGAAGATATTGTCATTTATGCGACGCATAGTTGTGGTTTTTGCCACGCGCTCGATAGCTGGATGAAAGATAACGACATCGAGCACGAAATGAAAATGATCGACACCGACGCCGAAGCTCAAAAAGAGCTGCTAGAAAAACTGGATAATAATTTCCAGGGTGTGCCAGTGACTTTCATTAAAGACCAGATGGTGCTTGGCTTTGATCGCAACACTATCACCGAAATTTTGCGCGAAAACGGCGTCGAACTTAAAAATAGTTTCTAATTTTTATGACCAAAAAACCCATTCACAAACCAACGACCATCGTCAATCGTCGGGCTCGATTTGATTATCAGCTTGACGATAATTTAGTTGTGGGTTTGGTGCTGAGCGGGCCTGAAGTTCGAGCGGTTCGCGATGGCCGAGTCAGTCTTAAGGGCGCGTTTGTGACCTTGCGCGGTGGCGAATTGTATCTAAACAACGCTAGCTTCAGTCTGAAAAATAACGACAAATCAACTCAGGCCATGACCGTTTCGACCGAGCCGCGAAAACTGCTGGCCACCAAAAAGCAGATTGCGGCCTTTGACCGAGCCAAGCAGTCGGGCTTGACGATCGTGCCGACTAAAATGCTG
>CAZPHO010000002.1:60072-63959 GCA_964586855.1 uncultured Candidatus Saccharibacteria bacterium
AAAATGCGGGCCGACAATTGGGATCCAGCGCTGCTTGAATACATCAAGCAGCTCGAGCAGACCAAGCCGGTTTTGGCTTGCGGTGACTTCAACGTTGCTCACCAAGAGATTGATCTAGCCAACCCCAAACAAAATCGCGGCAAACATGGTTTTACTGACGAAGAGCGTAAAGGTTTTAGTAATTTCATCGCAGCCGATTTGGTCGACACTTTTCGTCACTTTGACCAGTCTCCTGAAAAATACACTTGGTGGACACACTGGGCCAACTCGCGAGCCCGTAATGTTGGCTGGCGGATTGATTATTTCTTGGCCTCAAAAAAACTAATGAAATTTATCAAATCAGCTCAAATTCATCCAGAGCAGATGGGCTCAGATCATTGTCCGGTGAGTATCGAGGTTGAGTTCAATGATTAAGCAAAAATTAGCGATTTTTGACATCGATGGCACGCTGGCTCGATCGTGGTTGTTTTCCGAAGTGTTGCTGGTTTTGCTCCAGGAAAATTTGTTGCCACCCGAAGTTAAAGATAAATTCGATTTCTCCGAACACAAACACAACTGGCGAATTCGCAAAAGCGAAGATTCGTTCAACAACTACAACAATCACATGATTACCACTTTTCGTCAATACGCAAGCTACATCAAAGTGGCTGATTTCGAATCAGCTTGCCGCTCGGCAGTCGAGCGAATCGCCGATTTTTACTATGTTTATAGCTTCGGTTTGGCTAAAAAACTCCAGCGCGAAGGTTACTTTATTCTGCTGATTTCAGGTTCGTTTGATTATGCCGTGAAATTATTCGCTGAGCATCACGGCCTTGATTATGGAATCGGTTCTGAATTTATTGCCAAAAAAGGCTATTTGACGGGCGAATTGAAGCGAATTACCTATGAGAATAAAGATCAGATTTTATTAGATTGGCTTGACCAACGCCAATTTACGCTCGAGAATAGTTATGGTGTCGGCGACACGGTCGGCGATAGTGAGTTGCTAAAAATAGTCGATAATCCGATTGCTTTTAATCCAAACTACGAGCTGTCAAAACTAGCGATCGCCAATCAATGGCCGATGGTGATTGAGCGCAAAAACTTAATTACAAAAATCCAGTCTGACGCCGGTGGCAAGTTAACTGCGGAGATCGTCTAGTGTTTGACTATTGGCAAACGCAAACTGGCAAGCCGTTGTTTAGCGATTTGCTTTGGAGCAGGCCTGAACAAAAATCGCTAGCCGGCAAGCTAGGATTCATCGGCGGCTCAAAATCAGCTTTTGCCAGCATTTCGTTTGCTGAGCAGGCGGCGACAGAAACTGGGATTGGCTCGACTAAAATTTTAGCACCCGACTCGCTCCGTTCAATTCTAAAATCGCTGCCTAATATCAACTTCGCCGACTCTAATACCAGCGGCGGTTTTGCCCGAGCCGCTTTGCCGTTTTGGCTAGCTCTGGCAGCTGAAACCGATGCTAGTTTGTTGACGGGCGATTTTGGTAAAAATCCAGAAACCGTTAGCTTGATCAATGATTATTTACTACAAGTTGATTCGACCAAACCAATTATCCTGACTCGAGACGCTGTCGATTTAGCCACTAATAACCTAGCTACCGTGGCCAGCCAAGCAAACATGATTGCCGTGCTGTCGTTTAGTCAGTTGCAAAAATTATTCCGCAAAATTCTCTACCCAGTCGTGTTGGTCCATTCGATTCAGGTCGCCAAATTGGTTGAAGCGCTTCATAAATTTACCATCACTTATCCGCTAACGCTGGTCGTGTTTCATGAGAGTCAACTACATATCGCTCAGGCTGGACAGGTTGTTTCGACGAAATTCACCAAACCAACCGACATTTGGCAAGGTAAAACTGCCGCCCAAATTGCCACTTGGGCCACCTGGTCGCCGGCTAAATTATTTGAATCAACTGTCACTTCGGTCTATAATAACACTCAGAGATCGGATAATTAATGCTAACCAAGAAACTCAGCCCCAAAAATATACTTATCATCCGCCGGACGCTGTTTGCTTTTCTCGGGTTTTTAGCGATTGCGACTGGCACGCTCGTGTTTAAGGCTCCAGTTCAAAAATTAGCCAATTTTCATGTTTTAATTGGCGTCACAGCCTTGGCGCGAGCGACGCTTTTGGTCCTCAATTATCTGCGCCATGCCGACCGCCAGAATTACAAATTAGTCGCTCGGTTCCTTCTCGGGCTGGCGGTTTTTGCGCTCGGCATCATCGTGATTGGCAATTTTTCGGATAAGATCGCGACCAATTTGCCATTTTTGGTTGCTGGCTGGTTCATTCTCGAGGCAATGGTTAGTTTAGTTGATGTTCATCACTGGCGCAAATTCGGCGGGGCGATTTATGTGATGAATATAATTCTCAACTGGCTTTTGGTTCTGGTGGCAGTTGTGATTCTGTATCGGCCGGCCACACAGCGATTGGCTGATAATATTATGACTGGGCTGGCATTTCTGTTTTTTGGCATCAAAGCCATGTTACTAAGTATTTTTCTTAAAGTTGACAATAACCAAGCAAAAGGAGATTAAATGGACAAACAATTACAAGATAAAGTGGCCATTGTTACTGGCTCGACTAGCGGCATCGGCCAGGCAACTGCCGAGCTATTTGCTAAACGTGGTGCCAAGGTAGTGGTAGTTGGTCGCGACCAAGCCAAAGCCGACACTCAGGCCAAAAAAATCATTGATGAGGGAGGTGAGGCGATTGGCATTCAGGCTGATGTAGCCAAAACAGCTGACATCGAGGCGATGATCGATAAAACGATTAAACATTTTGGCAAATTAGACATTTTAATGAACAATGCTGGCGTGATGGACAAAAATGAACCAGTCGAAAATGTCACTGAAGACGAATGGCAACGGATTATGAACATCAACGTCACTGGCGTGCTGATGGCCAGCAAACGAGCGATTCAAGCCTTCAAAGACCAGAAGTCAGCCGGTGTAATTATCAACGTGGCTTCGGTCGGGGGCCTACATGGCGCTCGAGCTGGCGTGATGTATACCGCTTCCAAGCACGCAGTGGTCGGCATCACTAAAAACATAGCTTATTTTTACGCTCAAGAAGGAATTCGCTGCAACGCTATCGCTCCTGGTGGCGTGAACACCAACATTATGGAAGGACTGATGGATAAGCTTGATCAGTTTGGTTCATCTCGCACAGCAGCTGGCATGAGTAGTATGACTCGCATGGGCGAGCCAAGTGAAATCGCCGAGGCCGCGCTATTCTTGGCATCTGATGCTGCTAGCTTCGTCAATGGCGAAGTGCTAGTTGTCGATGGCGGCTGGACGGCTTACTAGTTATTGATTGGCGACATATCGATCCCGACCTGGCTCTGGCGGCTGGGTCGGCGTAGGTTGTGAGTTAGTTGGGGTAGGCGGATTCAATTGACTTAGCTGATTGAGTTTTAGGTTAATTTCACGAACTTCTTTGCGCAAATCGACTACCGCTTTTTGCATCCGTAATTTCGAGAAAAAACTAACCAGCCAGGCGATAACAATCAGCGCCGCGATAGCAATCAAAAACGGTAAATATGGCCCGACCACGTCCCAAATCATTTGACCAAAGTCAGGCATAAAATCTTGCATGTTGATTAGGCTGCCGCCAGTTGATTGATCATTGCCGTTAGCGCCTAGTAGGCTATCGAGCAATTGTTGTTGAGTTGATTGATTCATATTTAAATCATAGCAAATTTGTGGTAAAATTGCACTGCTTATGCTAGAATCAAGCGCATGAAGCTTGTTGCTAGCCTCAAAAAGAGCTTTGCCTTGCCGGTGGTGATTGTGACGGGCACAATTTTGCTGGCGGTGATTTCATTTGTCTTACGCTCAGTCTCGACGGGCAAGATTATTCTATCTAATCAGCACTATCAGCTCTTGGCTCGCCAA
>CAZPHO010000003.1:0-28786 GCA_964586855.1 uncultured Candidatus Saccharibacteria bacterium
TGGCTCCGGCAGCTGGGCTCGAACCAGCGACCTATTGGTTAACAGCCAACCGCTCTACCACTGAGCTATGCCGGAATGTGTGTTTATTATACCGATTTTTGCTAAAAAATCAACCTGTAATCTGCTTGAGTAGCTCGATATCTAAAATTTCCAGCGCTTGACTAACTTTTTGCTGCTCTAGCGGATCAAGTTGACGATAGCGCAACTTCAATTGGTCGATTAAATCAAGCGACGGCTGATCGTCAAGCACAATTTCAAGCGACCGGGCCGAATGATTAGTTTTGCGAATTAAACCAAGCGTGACCAAATTATTGATGTGTTCAGCCACAGTCGCTACTGAATTATAACCAAGCATCGTCGCAATTTCCCGATAGCTCGGGCTATAGCCATGCTCTTGAATAAATTGCTTAATAAATTCAAATAGTTCGCGTTGTTTTGGAGTAATTTGCCCCCGATTCATCTAATCGTCTTCGGTTGTGACTTTACTAATAATTAGCTTACGTTCACGACCTTCGCCAACTGAATGGGTTTTAATGTCAGAATAATCTTGACCAACTTTATGAACAATCCGACGATCGGCGGCGTTCAGATTAGCAATATAATCCTCGCCCGTTTCACGCACCTGAGCAATCCACTGCTCGGCCTTATCGGCAATTCGTTCGGCTCGCTGCTGTTTATAATCAGCTACATCAATATTCACCCGCACCAATTCAGCCTCCTTGACTCGAAGCACGCTAGCGACCAAAAACTGGAGTGCTCGCAAAGTCTCAGCTTTTTTGCCAATCAAGATAGCGTTTAATTCACTACTAGGGATACTCAACTCAATAACGTCTTCGTCACAACTTGATTTGACCGCCAAATTAACTCCAAAAAACGACAATAAATCTTCAACGAATTTAGTGGCAAAAATGATTGATTCTTCTTGATTCATAATTTCCTTTCTTTAAATCAATTCGCGGCGATGATTTAGCGCTTTTTGCGCTTCTTTCGTTGTTTAACTAAATCTTGCTCCACGATCTTGGCCTCTTGAGCTTTGCGCGCTCGCTTTTTTACGTCCTGTAATTCAGTCGATCCGGTTTTAGCTTTCGGATGAGATTTTTTAACTTCAGTTTCTGATTTAGATTTAATAGTGGTGGTTTTGGGTGGACGCTTGAAATAATCTCGGCCATAAACTGAGCGCTGTTGAACTAAGCTTAGAGCTGAATTAACAAATGAATAAAGACTCAGCGCCCCATATAAACTACCAAAGCTGACGAAAAACATAATTGGCATAAAAGTATTCATCCGACCCATCATTAGCTTTGTGATTTCAGACTGATCAGCTTCTTTGCCGGCTGCTGCATCGGCAAAAATATCTTTAAGCTTACGACCGCCAGAGTTTGATTTTGACTGCACACTCATCATATACCACTGAATCAACGACAGACCAGCCACAAAAATCAGAATAATAAACGAATCAAGACTATCAAAACTAAAAGCTGTTTTAGTTAGATCAACTGCTCCAAACAACATTGGGGTCATCTGCTCATGATTAGCCAGGATGTTTTTAACCGGCTCAAGCGATTGCAGAAAGTCATATGTATATTCGTGGAAATTGACAGGGTTTTGACCAACCATCATCCGGACGACTGAAAACATGGCGATCAAAATTGGCAACTGAATCAAAGTCGAGAGAAAAGTTTTGCCCATTTTGATTTCATGTTTGCGGTAAAGTTCCATTGTCATCAACGATTCGACTTGACGATTACCCTTGGCTTGACGCTTGATTTGATTAATTTCTGGCTGCAAATCACGAATTTTCTTGGTTTGCTGATATTGATCGCGAGTCATCGGCCAGAGAATTAACTTGACTACGATCGATAGCAAAATAATCGCTACGCCAAAATCACCGACCAAGCTATAAAACAACAGCAACAGATTAAAAACTGGTTGAGTAAATAATAATTTAAACATAGACTGAGCTATATTATAACACTAAATGATTAAATTTAAGAGTTGGGCTGGATGATTTTGTTTAAATCCGCCTCAATTCGGCTCTGAAGTTGAGTAAATGGCTCATCAAGTAGATTCAGGTGATTAACAAAAAATACAATATCGAAATTATTGGGTTGATTTTTGAGCCAAAGTCGCACAATTTCGTAAACTCGGCGCCGAAGTTGATTACGAACGGTGGCCTTTTTGGAAACTTTCTTCGACACAACCACACTATAGCGACCAGTTTTGCGCCGTGGGTTGTGAATATAGCGAATTAAATAACCATCAGACCGAACTGTTAAGCCTTTTTTAAATAAATAATTAAAACCGCCGTGACCATGAAAACGTTGACTAAAAGGAATCATAGAATCATTATACTAAATAAAAACATCGCCCGGAAATCGAGCGATGTTGATTTTAGACAGTCAGCCTAGCTCGACCTTTTAGTCGGCGGCGCTTTAGCACTTTTTGACCAGTTTTAGATTTAACACGATTGCGGAAACCGTGAACTTTAGCGCGCTGTCGTTTGTGTGGTTGGTGGGTTTTCTTTGACATAATCGTCCTATCTTAATTAGTTTTGCTTAAAAAAGCAACTAACTAACTTGTTATTTTAATAAATATGTTTTTAAGTATACTAAAATAATCCCCATATTTCAAGGCTTTATACACAGGTTTTCTAGATGGGACTTGAATTGTGGATAAGTCAGCCCTCTGGTTTGAATAAAAATAGTGCCTATTGGTGTTGTAAAAAATCAACTTGTGGAAAACTCAGAAAAACTATACAATACTAACTAGATTTACTAATAAACTTAAGAGAAAGGAAGTTCAGACTTAATGGAACGCGGTTTGTGGCAAAGTGTGATTGGTGAAATTGAACTTTCTGTGCCATCATCTTCATTTGAAGCGCTATTTAAAAAGGCTCAATTAACTAAACTTGATGGTTCAAATGTCGAAATTACTGTGCCGAATGTCTTTATTCAGGCTCAGTTAGAGGGTCGATACAAGGATTTAATTCCAAAAATTCTCGAGAAAAACGGCGTTGATCAACCAGCGGTTAATTATAAAGTTAACCTTCAGACTAAACGCAAGCCAATTAATCGTGAGGAGACGATTACTATCACTGAACCAACTGCTGGTATCTCGACAACCACAATCATCAAAGACCAGCCGAACAATTCAGGCCTAAACCCACGCTATTTGTTTGAGAATTTCATCGTTGGCTCGAGTAATGATTTTGCTTACTCGGCCTGTCAGGCAGTGGCGGCCGATCCTGGCGCAAAATATAATCCGCTGTTTCTATATGCTGGGGTTGGTTTAGGTAAAACCCATTTAATGCAGGCAGTTGGCAACGAAATTATTCGCCGCCGGCCAGCTACCAAAGTGATGTATATCACTAGTGAAACTTTTATTCAGGAATTTTTAGATTCGATTCGGTTTAAGAAACAGAATTTTTCAACCAAATACCGCAATGTCGACGTGTTAATTGTTGATGATATGCAATTTATTGCTGGTAAAGAGAAAACTCAAGAGGAATTTTTTCACACTTTTAATGATTTACATCAAAATAATAAGCAGATTATTATCTCTAGTGACCGGCCACCAAAAGAAATACCGACTTTGACTGAGCGCTTAAGAAGCCGTTTTGAATGGGGAATGGCGATTGATATCCAAATGCCAGATTTCGAAACCCGCTGTGCAATTATTGAAGCCAAAGCCGAGCAGTCGGACTCTAAGTTAGACACCAAAACAATTCAATACTTAGCTAACAACTTCCGAACCAACGTCCGTGAATTAGAGGGGGCGCTTAATCAATTACTGGCTTATGCCGACATGCGCGGCGTGGCAGCTGATATCAACACCGCCGAAGGTTTACTGTCCAATAAAAAAGCCACTCGCCCTAAACACCTGACCGCTAAACAAGTAATTACTAAAACAGCTCGTCATTTTCAATTAGAAATTGATCAGATTTGCGGTAGCTGTCGGTCGAAGCACATTGTGGTGCCGCGACAAATAGCGATGTATTTACTGCGCAGTGAATTGCATATGAGTTTCCCAAAAATTGCTAATGAATTGGGCCGCAAAGATCACACTACTGCTATTCACTCGGTTGAAAAGATCGAAAAAGAAATTAAACTTGATCCAATTATCCGTGAACAAATCAATACGGTTCGAGGTTCGCTCTATGAATAATCTCATTTTATGGTCTAATTTTGTGCAAAACCACCGCCTAAAAGTGGAGATAAATGTGCAAAAAGCTGGTTATAATCCCCGCCTGACTGTGAACAACTTTAGTGCGCGACTTAAAGCTGTGACTAAAGTGATTAATTTACACAACTTTTCAACCAACCTTACCCAGCCATTTCAACAGCTGCTTTACCAAAACAACAGCTTAGCTTACGACTTTTCCCCAACTTCCACAAGCCCTACTATAACCACTATTAAGATAAAATTCAAAGAAAGGAATAATAATGGATATTGAAGTCACCCAAGCCAACTTGTCTAAAGCATTGAATATAGTTGCAAGAATTGCAAATATGAGGTCTGATCTACAAATTTTAAACAACATTCTCTTAAAAACTGAAAAAAATCGATTAATGCTAGCTAGCACCAACATGGAAATTGCAGTCACTGAGTATATTGGCGCTAAAGTCAAACAAGAAGGCGGAATTACAATTCCAGCCCAGGTTGTGACTGAATTTATCGCTAACCTGCCGACAGGCGTAGTCAACTTAAAAACCAGTGATGATCATCATCTCGAAATTAGTTCAGGTAAATTTAAGTCGAAAATTAATGGCATAAAAGCCGATGAATTTCCAGACCTACCTCAGATTGATGAAAAAACCGCCACTAAATACGTGCTTGAGACTGGTCTGTTTAAGCAAACTATTAATCAAGTTTTGATTTCGGTTAGTAATGATAGTTCTCGGCCGGTGCTAAATGGAGTGCTGTGGCAAACTCATGATGGGTTTTTGTATCTGGCCTCAACTGATGGTTATCGGCTGACTGAAAAGCGCTTAATCAAAGCTAAGACTGATATTTCGACTATTGTTCCAGCTCAAACTTTGCAAGAGGTTTTGCGGTCAATCTCGGGCGGGATTGAGGAGATCGAAGTGCTGTTTAGTGATTCACAAGTTCGGTTTAGGGTGGGTGATATTGAAATTATTAGCCAATTAATCGAAGGTAAATTTCCTGATTATCGACAGTTAATCAGTAGTCAAAACGAAGTGGTGGCGACTATTGACCGAGATGATTTCTTGAAAGTTAGCCGAATTTCAACTCTATTTGCGGCCCAATCTTCAGCTGGGGTGACGATTGAGACTGGCGAGAAGAAAAATATTTTATCTCTGCAATCGGTAGCATCAGAAATTGGTGAAAATTCATCTGAGCTCGAAGCCAAAGTTAAAAATAAAGGTAAAATTGTTTTAAATCCACGCTATCTAGTTGATGTACTGTCGGTGATTGATGCGCCGGAATTAAACTTTGAATTTAGTGGTAAAATCTCACCTTGTCAGATTAAACCAGCGACTAAAGATCCAGATTTTGTGCATATTATTATGCCGCTAAAGAGTTAAACTTAAACTATGCAAATTGAACGGGTTAAGCTAGCTAATTTTCGGTGTCATCAAAGCTATGATCTAAAATTTAAGCAACCCAAAACGGCGATTTTGGGCCCGAATGGTTCGGGTAAAACTAGTATTTTGGAGGCGATTTATATTGGGCTGCAGGGAAAATCTTTCAAGGCGACTGATCGCGATCTGGTGCGTGATGGCGAAGTTTGGTATCGGATTGACTTAAAACTCGCCTCTGAATCGACAACTAGGCAAGTTAAATATCAAACCGATTTAAATATTACTACTAAAAAATTTATAATCAACAATCAAACCACTGCTCGTCTACCGCTTAAAAATCGTTACCCAATTGTGCTATTTGAGCCTGATGATTTGAATTTAATTTCAGGCTCGCCTACTCGCCGCCGCCGTTATTTAGATAATTTAGCTAATCAAATTTATCCGCATCATAATCAATTAGTTAATCGTTATAACAAAATTTTAAGACAACGCAATAGTTTGATTAGCCGTAATTTAAAAATGAACCATATATTGAAGCCCGAAGATTTATTTTCATGGAATGTGTTGCTGAGTCAAGCTGGAGCGATGATTATTAAACAGCGACTGGAGATTATTCGGCAAATTCAAGCAGAGATAAATCAAATTTATTACCAAATTAGTCAAGTTGATGATAGTTTGTTGATTAAATATTCAACTAAATATAGTGATAGTGGTCAAATCGAGCAACAGCTATTCAAGCAATTATCAACTGATCGCCAAAACTTATTTCAAACGGCAGTTGGTCCGCACCGCGATGATTTAATTATTAAATTTAATAACTGCCTGGCTTGTAACCAAGCTTCGCGCGGTGAAAATCGAAGTCTGATTCTGAGTTTAAAGCTGATTGAAGTGGCTTTAATAACTAAAACAACTGGTGTGTCACCAATTATTTTGCTAGATGATGTTTTGAGTGAGCTTGATCAAAAACGGCGCCAACAACTTTTGAATTTGAATAGCGATAGTCAGTTGATTATTACCAGCACTGACGACAAAGTTTTGTCAAAAATTAAAGATATCGAAATAATTAAGTTGTAATCAAGGCTTCTTCGGTTGGCGAAGCGTGGATTTGGATATGAACGTGGTTTTGACCAGCAAAGAACAAGCCTTGACCAACTGGGAAGTTTGATAGACGCTTGCGTTCTTCTTCAGTTAGTTTGAAGACTTCAGCCAAAACATCAACCGCACTGGTCGATTGTTTAAGCAGTAACTGCATCGAGGAGTTAGCAACAATTGCTCGACCCATTTTAGAACCCATAAAATCCTCAACATCTTGAGTAATGGTAGTTAGGCCCATTTTGTATTTACGAGCCCTTTTAGCTAGTGAGAACAGAAAGTTAGCTGAATCTTGGTATTTCATCAACTGCCAGGCCTCATCAACAATCAACATCCGAGCTTTTTTCTGGGCGCGAGTAATATTCCAAATGTGCGATAGGACGATATACATTGCCACTGGTCGGAGTTCATCCTCAAGATCACGAATATTAAACACCACCATCTGGTTATTAATCTCGACATTGCTTTGCTGAGAGAAGATACCAGCAAACGTGCCTGTATTATATTTACGCAAGCGTTGAGCTAGCTGTGGACCAGTGCCGCCCATATGAAGCATCGTGTCATACAGATGACCAATGGTCGGTGGAGTCGAATTGTGGGTCAGCGGGTCGCTAGTAATACCGGCTCGAGCATAAGTATCAATCAGGGCTTGATCAAGATCAGCCTCTTCAGCTGGACTGAGGGCAAAAGCGTTAATTCCCCCGTCTGCTCCGCCAGTGCCTGAAAGCATTAATCGAAACAAGCCATGCAAAGTCACTAAATTAGCTCGCAGAGCGTTATCTGCCTCTTCACCATCAATAACTTTTGGCAGGTCAAACGGGTTGATGCGGGTGGCTGAGTTGAGACTTAGCCGAATATAACTACCACCAACTGCCTCAGCTAGTTTTTGATATTCATTTTCAGGGTCGATAATTAAAATATCAGTTCCAATCATCATTGAACGCAGAGCTTCAAGTTTAACCGCAAATGATTTACCAGCACCAGATTTGGCAAAGACAACCATATTAGCGTTTTCAAGTGTAAATCGATCAAAAATCACCAAACCACTGTTGTGCATGTTAATACCATAAAGCACGCCTTGATCCTGTGATAAATCAGCACTAGTAAATGGAAAACTAGTCGAGAGCGCGCCAGTGTTCATGTTGTGACGAATCTGGAGTGGATCGGAAAACTGTGGAACGGTGCACTGCAAGCCCTGCTCTTGTTGAGCTGAAGCGACTTTTGAGTAGACCAACTGTTGGCCGAAAATCGTCTCGACTTTGTTTTGGATATAACGCATTTCTTCCATACTATCAGCATACATCGTCACATATAAACCGAAACGGAAAAAGCGCTCTGAGCCAAGCTGAAGCTGATCACGTAAAACCTCAGCATCCATAACCGCAGCTTGGAGGGCTGGGTCGCGCGTTTTTTGCTTTTCGGCATTGATTTGCAGTTGAGCTTCGAGTTTGGTTACTTGTGAGGTTAGGTTTTTCATAATCACCTGAGTATCAACTGGATAAATAAATAAACTAATATCAATCACTTCATCGATGTTGATTAACGGACTGAGCCAGCCAGTGTGAATTTGGCGCGGATAACCATAAACGTAGAGCGTGCGGCAGTATTTAGTTCCTAATCGGAAATAATCAGAGGCAATTTCTAAACTACTTGGTGCGATTAAATCACGCAAAGTAGTCGTGCCAGCCATATAGGCTTGCTCAATCTCAACCTGCTCTTGTTGTAGTTTCTGTTGATTAATTTGTTCGCCAGTTTGAACAACTTCATCTTTTTTATTAAATAATGCCATCTCTTCCCCCTACCCTTCGTTATACCTTGGTGACTGACCCTGACCTTTGCTGGTGTATAAATATGATACATTTTCAAAATCAGTTAGTGGCTGATTAATTGCTGAATCAGGATTGTAAAAATTATAATAAAGCTGCATAAGTTGCTTGGTTTCAAGTCGATTAGTATGAATCCCAATCTGGATCAAGCCGTTTGAGACGATGTCAGTGCGGTGCTGGAGCTCTTCTTTGGCTTTAGTTAGGACGTTGCTACTAACTCGAACAACATTAGCATTGGCACTGCTTTTTAATCTCGATACAGCTTGTTTAGTTTGTTCTTTGATTTCTGAAAAATCGCCACCAGTTGGGAAGTAAGGCACGGTGATATAAAAAGTTTTATCCATAATATTAGCTTCTTGCGACAAGACGTCGATGTAGTTAATATAATCATCCATTAAAACATTTAGCAGCATGTTATCCTGTTGAGATCGAATTTTCATTAATTTAGTTAAATATGGACCAATATCGACTTTTTTGGAGCGGATTAGAATTTGAACTGGAAAATAAAGCGAGTTAATAAAATTACGGTAAGCGTATTCAACGCCTTCACGTTCGGCGTTGCTCATCAAATCGAAATTGATCGATTTACACTCGACCACTGCCCGAAAACTACCGTCTTTCATGATCAATAAATTATCCCGAATCTCAGAAAAGTTGAGTTGGTTTTGGGTAGAATTAGGGTTGCCGCCAGCCGATGGCTGTTGCTTGTTATTATTATCTTTTTTCTTATTATCCATATGTTTTCCTTAACGTCTTAATGAGATTACTACTTCTTCTTGATTGTCGGCCACTGACAGTCGTTGGTTGATTTTGCGGGCCTCAGAGGCGATAGCTTCGATTGATAAGTTCTCGTTGGTGGCTAAGCGCTGTAAGTCTTGAGGTAGATCTTGGAGGGTTTGAGGGGTGGTGGTTGGTTGAATGACGGTTTGGCGAATCCCTGATTGGTATGGCTGGAGTGACTGGTTTTTGAGAGCATCGTCTGGCTGATCGAACATTATTTCATTTGGCTGGACGATATTGCTAGTTTGACTTGTAGGAACTGGTCGTGGCTGCTGGCTAGGGACTGGGGTTGGTTGAGTAAAATCCGAGCTAGTGATGGGCTGTGGTTGTGGTGGAGTTGGCAGTTGATTACTATAATTAACCTGGTCGGCCAGTGGATATTGATCGGCTGGAGTCTCGTTTTGAAGATTATCAACTAACTGCTGGCGCTTCTCTTGATCGCGTTCGGCAATGATTTGATTAAAATTTTGACTAACTAAACCAGTATCATCATGAATATCTTGAGTTGAGTCAGTTTCTTTTATGAAATTAGCATTAAATGGTGAATTAAGTTCAATTCCCCTGATTGAACGACCTTCAGAGTCGATGACATTGGCTAGGAAGGAAAACTGTTCTTGGGCTTGTTCGAAGGTTAGGTCTTTAATTTCAGGCTCTTTTTCGGTGTTGTCAGGCACGTAAATTTCAACTAATTGAATAATTCCATCTGGATCCCAGAGTTTTTTTCGTGGTTTGAGATAAAAAGAGATAATCGATAGGAAATA
This sequence comes from uncultured Candidatus Saccharibacteria bacterium, assembly GCA_964586855.1. Lineage (GTDB taxonomy): Bacteria > Patescibacteriota > Saccharimonadia > Saccharimonadales > Saccharimonadaceae > CAYLXN01. The sequence goes on from CAZPHO010000003.1 coordinate 10,003, forward strand.
TAACTCCATCGGTTGGTCTTTTTTCAAAGGCAGGGCTAAAACCAATAAGACAATTGCTGGGAGTAGTGGAAGAACAGCTAGCGGCAAAAAAACCGTGCCAGCAAAGTAAGTTAAACCAGCCGCAATCGTAAAGCCAACTAAATAAAAAAACTGCCTAGCAGTAAAAGGACCGAGTAATTTATCATCGGCCTCAACATCTTGGGGAACTTTATAGCTAGCCATTAGCTCTATTATACTCGATTAGTGGGAAAAAATAAAGATTTTTACCAATCGCCGGGTGTTTGGTAAAGAGTTGCTCCGTCGCGCGAGACGACTGAAGTCAAATCACTGTCGCCGACACTAGAGTTGGTAGTTTCTATGACGACTGCTGGCATTGATTGAATATATAACTTGCAATTATGGAAAATACCAGTTTGAACTTGATATAGCTCAAGCATCTCAGCGCTCATCGGCTCTTCAGTGCAATTACTTTTAGTGATATCAAAGTTAATAATTCGTTGACCAGTTGCTTTCAGGCCTTCAAAAACAGCCAGTCGGATGTGTTTTTGACGGCGCTGAGTTAAGAACGGAAATTTAGCCGACAGTTCTTGAGTGTTGCCCAAAGTTACCTCTTCGATGCTCGCTAACTGCTTAGCTTGGTCGTTAATTGCATCAGCTTCAGCAGCACTGGTTTTTTCCTCATAAGCCTGCTGAGTGATTGGTAGGCGCTCTTGATTGGCTGTGCTGTTGGGGTTTAGTTTTTGAAACAAGCCAATGGCAGTTAAGACAAAAACTACCACCACTAAGCCAATTATGGCATAGCGTTTGAGTTTTTCTGTGTCTGGATTCATGGCTCTACCTCAGCAAAAGTAATTTTATAAACATCTTTAAGCCCCGATTGATTTAAATGCTTTTCAAGATCGGCAGCAGTTTGGTTGCAAGCCTTGACATCACCGCTCAGGTTAATCAACAGAAAATTATAGAAATCAGCTCGGGCGTGCAGCTGACAACCAGTGGCTGACTTAGGAAGTTTAGTGATATGGTTTGTGAAATAGCCAGTGGCTTTTTCTTCTCGACCAGTCAAGTAGCGCCGGACAGCTTTGTCATAATCAGGGTCGCCTTTCTGGGCTCGCCAGTCAAAAGCTTCTTTTATAATCGGCTCAAGCCGATACATTAACTGGTCATCGAAAATTAAATTATATTTAAATTCAGCAGTGCGAAAGCCAAACCGCTCAACTTTAATAGTGTGAACTCCTGGTTTGAAAGCTCGCTTTTGATAAGCTTTCATTTGTTTTCCATCGACGTAAACAGTAGCATCACCCGGTGAGGTTATGACGGTTAGCGAAATGGTAGCCAAATTATAAATCATCACCCCAACAGTTAAAACTATCAAGGCAACGGCGGAAATGATAATTAAGCGACGATTGCTCATATCTTGATTTGCTCCACAATTTTACCACTTGAATTTTTGATGATTAAATCTGAAACTCCAGGTCTAATTGAGGTATCATCAATTTCAACTATAAAGTGAGTATCGTCTTTTAGGTAGACTGTGAATTTAGCGATATTTTGGCCGCTGTCAGATATATTCATTTCGTAAGAATCTTTTTTAATTCGGATGATTCCTGATTTGTCCGGATAATTTTTAGAAGCAAAAGCCGTAAAAGCTGACTCAAAGCCTTGCTGTTTTGGATAGCTTAAGCCTGATTCAGATAAAACTCTTAATCCAAGATAAAAACGTTCAGTTTGGCCACAGCCTGGCTCACCACAATAATTACTATTTTCAAAGTAAGCCTCACCTGAGATTGGATCAGTTTTTCTAATACCTGATAGGTGTTCTTCGGCAGCTTGTTGTTGCTTGGTGTTTTGAGATTGTTTAACAACCTGAAAAACTACAATTGCAATAACTACTACGGCAATAATTCCAATTCCAAATCCAATTTTCTTTTGGTCAGCTGATAATTTCATTAAATTGCTGTTGCTCCATTATAAATTCCGTAAATACCACCGCCTCCGTTCATCATTGCTTTAGCGATAATATAAGGATCCCAACCACTGTCGTCGCGCGGATCAGCCCATGGTTTATAAGGTTGGCCAATGATAAATTTACCATCACTAGTTTTAGCTCGAATTACAATGAAATGAGGCTTGGGCATCGGGCTGTTAGGAACTCCACGTCCAGACACATAAGCTACACCACCTTTATCTAAGATTGCGTTAATTTGAGCAATAATCGCCCCCTGACTGCTCTTGTTAATAGTGCTGGAAGTGAAGCCAAATTTTTTCTTCATCAGGGAGACAGCTGGTTCAGCCATGGTTCCACCAGAGTAATCAATACCACCAGCGGCTTTAAAATCAGCAGCTGCTTCAGCTGGAGTATAAATCTTACCAGTTAAGGCAGTAACAATCATTGCCATGGCGGTTGGTCCACAGCCAGAATCACTCATAGTATCGCCATTGTAGGCGATATTCGCCCAATCATCAGCTTGACCTGAGCCTAAATTTTGACGAAAAACCAAAAAGCTGCCTTCTGGGATAACACCTGAACCTTTAACATCATTCCACTCAATCGCGTTGCCGGTTAAGTTGCTTGAACCAACGATATTACTTCCTGGGGAGAAGCAGTAATCTACACCACTAGTGGACGTAGGAGTACCGCCATTTCCTCCAGTGGATATTGCTACTCCATCAAGTTTGACGCCTGTTCCGTCAGGAATAGTTCCTTTGAAGGCAGCATAATACTCTTCAGCGGGCTTGCCTCGAACCCTGATGACTTTCTCATCACTATCAGCTGAGCCTTCATAACCATCATGGAATATAATAGCGTTCTTCATTGGGTCGTTTGGAACAGCAGCCATTTTTTTGAGTGTCGATGAATAGCTTTCCGCTAGTTCTTTAGCAGTGAATTCTAGTTGCATATTAAAATCAATAATTGTTCGCTTAGTCTCTTTAGCGAATTTAATTAATTGTTGTTGGCGGCCGCTATATGTCCATTGAGCTAGGCCAAAACCTACTCCTGGCACAGGCACGTAACTAGCGTCTGCTTGTTTACCAACATTCTCAATTTTTCCTGGCAGAAAACCAGACTCTTGTTTAAAGTTTCCAGCGATACCAGCAGCTTGAGCCAGAGTCATTCCCATTTTTTCAGTGAAGAAGCGTAGAATTTTCTCTAAATTGTCATTGCCGACAATATCACTTGCTCCATTGGGGTTACTGCCACCAGCAGCTGGATTGGGAATACACCGCTCAGGGTTGTAAAACAGAATATTGTTATTAGAGTGATAGATTAAGTCAACTGGTTGATATCTAGAGTTAGTTCGGTCGAGCGTCTGCTGTTCTCTTGCAGCTATCTGAGTTAAATCAAGAGTAGAGCCGTCTCCAATAGTTAAAATATTCATCTGGCCAGATTTGGTGCCGAAACTATCAACCTGAGCTTGATCTTTAACTAGTAAACTAATTACCATCGTGCCGTCATCTTTAACAATGGTTTTGCTATTAGAATCGACAACCACGCACATTTTGTTATCCCAGCTAGTGCCAGTGCCAGTGATCCGGATTTTGGTGCCATAAGGAACTTGAGTCGGTGCGGCGCAGACAGTTTCCTCAGTGTAGAGCTGGCGACCCTTGCTGTCGGTTTTCTTATTGCTGGTGATGGTAAAAGCAGTGAATGAAGCATTGGCAGCTTTGTTGGTGGTAAAAGTGTAGTTAGTGCCGTTGGCTGATTTGATCTCGACGCCGTTAGTCGGGTCTGGGGCGACTTGAGCCTGAGTGACTGGAATTAAAATATTTTGCAGACTAATTAAACCAGCAAGCAATAATCCGCTCGTTTTCATAAGTTGTTTTCTGGTCACAAATTGTTTCATAGTAGCTCTTTCATTTTACCATAATCAAAATTAATTGACTATGACTATTATCATTTTACTGGCCGGGCATACTCCCAATGCCAAGGCTCGGGGTTGGATCCACCCTGTCTGGCCCAAGCTGGGTTAACGAAGCCATAAGTTGGAGCGTTGGCCGTCATCCATTTATATTGTTCGGATTGGTAGTTATTGATTCCCCCAGCTAGGTCGACCGCCAATCCCCAGCCATGGTTGGAGGTGCCAGGAACTGCACAAATACTGCCTTTGTTTTGGCGACATATGACCTGAGCTTGGTAGCTGCGATAACTATCGGTCATGACAATATTGCTGCCAAACTTAGCTTTGTAGGCGGTGTTTAAAGTCGTAATCGCCGCCGCCGCATCAGCGTGTAACCGGTGGTTGGGCATAAAGGAAACGGCTGTTAGTTTGTCGCTTGGGATTTTACCGTTACTAAAGCCGCCCCAGCCGCTGTTTTGGGCTTCGGAGAGAGTTGCAGCACTAGTTGAGCTAGTGGCGGAAGTGTTGGTGGTTGGATTGGAGTCAGTAGCAGCGCCACTAGTATTAGTCGCCATGACTGGGCTGTCACTTTGCATGTTTTCCAACTGGCTGTCAGTGATAAAATTAGCAAACAGCGTTTTTTGATCATTCGTAGCTAAACAGAGTGATTTGTCGGCTAGCTTAGCGCTAGTTTCAAGCGGGTTTTGGTTGACGCACTGGTCGGTGTAGGTTTTGAATTCGTCAGTTGGCTCAAGCGCACAGTTACGACCGTTAGCGTCACAACTGCTGGCTTTAATTTGGCCGCTAGCCTCGAGTTGATCGACAATTTTTGGTAAAGGATTGTCATCAGCCTTAACATCAACACCGTAATGAATATTACACAGCGGGTCGACTGCTACTTCCTGACCATTAGCCAGAGCTTGGTTGAAAGCTAAAACATCCGGATCTTCGCAATAAGCAAAACTGTCTAAATCCTGAGCCATAGCTTTGGTTTGGCTCAAGGGAGCGATTGAGGCTAGTGACTGATTGGAAATTCGAAAAATTGCTCCCAGAAAGCTGTTGGCGGAAGTTGATCGAGCCAGCGGTGCTAAGTTTAGCATCAAACTACCAAGCATGGTATTGGGTGAAGTGGTGTCAAAAGGACTGCGCTGTTGACGATCGTATTGATTGCGCTGAGCAACCAAGGTCCGTTGTTCGGCCAGGTAAGCCACGGCTTGAGTTTTGGTCAAGATTGGATTGCCGCGCATCGAGGCTTGCCGACCAAGTAAATAGCCAGCGCCAGCAATCAGGGCGTTGCCCAAATCCTCCCCTGTTGTTCCTGGTGAGACTCGACGCCCAGTCATAGCTGAAAGAGTGCTGTTGGTTAAAGTTTTGGTGGTGTTTTGATCGAGAATTTGGTTAATATCGCTACCAAAAGCACCACCGAGCAAAAACCGACTTAATAGCGATGGAATTAGACTAAAGAATTCGCCAAAATTAGTTTTAGTAAAATCGCTGACTTTACATAGCCCAAGTGCGGCTTTGCCAGTCAAGGTTTCAGAAAAATCTTTGATGGTTTTCAGGACTCGGGAGTTAGTTTGATTGGCACCAACGACGTATTTTTGGGCGACCAAATCAAGATTGCCGGTGTCGCCATAAGCCACCCATTGATAAGCATAAGAGTCGGAAGCAGATTCGGTAGTTGTGGCTTGGCCAGTGGCGTCGATGTAATTTTGGCCGCTATTGAGCCGCTTACCCCAATATTCGGTTTTGGTTGAGGAGGCTTTGCCGGCTTTAATTTGGTCAGCGTCAGATAAAAAAGCGCTGGTGAGCTTGGTTAATTGGTCGCGCTGGAGAGACTTATTGTAATCTTTTTGAAAAGTGCTGGTTTGGAGGGCGCCACAAACGGTATTGTTGGTCACAAAATTTGGCTCGACCAGAACTAAATTATCAAACTGATGATTGTCAGGTGTAATCTGCTCCTCATTTAATTTATCAGCGGTTTGATTTAGCTGATTTAGATTTTGACTAACTGAGTTAAAAATCGCTAAACTATCTTGATTATCGTCCGTAGCTTCCGGAGAATTGGAATTGAACCGATATTGGTCTTGATCTAATTTTGTGTAATCTAGCTCATTTTTCTGAAGCTCTTCGACTGAAATATCTTCTTGGCTTGAACCACCGAGGCCGTTTTTATTAATCTGCTGGTTTTGAGCGTTTTGCTGCCAGACAGCATCAGAAAAAGTAGCGTAACGACTAGCGGTTGCGCGGTTGAGAGCCATCATCAAGTCTAAATCAGTTTTGGTGGCTTCGAGCAGCCTTGTCCCTGATAAGTCATCGTAATTTTTGTATTTGAATTTTGTCAGGCGCTGCTGGTCATTGGTCTCAACCTCAAACCCCTGCTGCTCGAGACTGGTTTTAAGTTTATCACTAACTGAATTATAGTCTTCGACCAGTTTGTATTTTGATACCGGTGCGCCAGAACTGTTAATTTTGTGTTGCATGGCAATTTTTGAACGATTATTGATACTCACCTCTTGGTAGTTGAATTTATCAACTAAAGTCTGCGCCCAGTGCGTAATTAACAGCGGAAAAGGCGCGAATGACGCCAGTAAAAAAAGTCCACCACTGACGGCTCCAAGCAGCAGCATGGCCGGTGCAAATTGTTTAGCAGCTTTGAGAGACTGCTGTGATTGAGCTAAAGCTGGCGCTAATTCTGGCTGTTTGAGATAGTTTGGAGTCAGTTCTTGCTGGCGATAATTTAGCCTCGGAATCGATTTGCCTCGACGGCTGGCACGCTGGTAGCGCAAATTAGGGTCAAATTCCAACTTTTCTAATTTTGGATTGACAACATACAAATCACTGTCTGAAGACTGGTCTGACTTTTTTTTCTCCATGAGTAAACTCCTGTTGCTCTATATTTTAATATAAAACTTGATTTATAGCAACTATGGTGTGTTTTTAGGAGTATGTCTGTCTACTAGGTCTAAACCATAGCTTTTACCTTCAGGCATATTAGTAGTTGTGCGGATTCGCCGACCAACAAATTTGCGATAAGCTGGTTCGTGCTCAACCACATGTTCAAAGACTCGCTGTTCGTTGGCGAGATTGTCACGCCTCTGTGTATGATGGGCGATTTCAGCTGGATCGGTCATGTGTGGGATCTTACTATTGAGGCTGGCAATTTCTTTGTTGTAATCTTTTTGTTTTGAATAATTAGCTTTAATTTTATAGTCAGGATGGTCAAATAAGAACTCTTGAGTTACTCGATCGACTGTGGCCTGGGTTTGTTTTTCCCAATCAAATCCACCTTCTAGGTAGTAACCATTATTATCTGGACTGTTAAGTCTGAATTGAATCTTGGCGCTTTCGCCATGAGCTCCCTCACCAGCTAACTTATTAGCAGATCTAAGTGCAAAATCGTTAATAAATTCTTGACTGTAGCCAGAATTCTCGGCAATTTTTAGGCCAGTGGTTAGTTGGCTCTCAGTTAGAACGCCTGCATCGCCAGCTACTAACATATTACGTAGCATCTCTTCAACATCGGCCGTGCTTCGGTGTTGATTAATGATCGCCTGCTTGTCTTTGCTGGCTGTAGGCGTCAAGTTGTCAATAATAAACTGTTCGCCATCTTGCTTCTCATAACTCTGAGAATCCTCTAATAATTCTTTCATTTTAGCTTGATCAGCTTCATAATCAGCGGTGTTAGCTAACATTGGAGCGTGAGCCATAATTTGTTTGGGTGTGCGTTGAGCGGATTTAGGTAGGTGGCTAGTAATGGATGAGGCGGTAGTAGCGACGCCGCGCTTGATGGTTTCTTTAGTTTTAGCTCGACGCTGACGGCCAGCTCGAGCCACAGCTTGACCGGCACCTGATTGATTGAAGCGCCGTTTGGCTTCGGAGCCACCAGTGCTAAGTTTGCGGACTGCGCCCGAAACCATTGGCAGCTGAGCAACCATTTGCATAATTAGTTTGGGGGCAACTAATAAAGGAATAAAGGCAAAAGTTAAGGACAATATTTTCTTGAAAAACTCACCCTCAACCGACCAGGTTATTTTGTGAACTAAATCACCTACCCCAAATAACAGCGCCACCACTGGATAGACCAGCAGCATGCTGGTGAATAATTGTGTCCAGCGTTTGGACAGAGATTTGGTGTTGGGGAGAGCGGAAGCGACGATGGCTAGTGGAGCTAGGAAAATCAAAACGACAATTGCGACCTGACGAATTGAAATAACTGCTAGGGTAGCTAGAACAGTCACTAGCGCCGAAACCAGAAGTGGAATAACTAACGACAAAGCTCCAAAGAATTTAAAGGCAATGACGCCAACTATACCAGCCAAACCCCCAATTAAAGCAGTTTCAACTAGTTCAGTCATTGGCGACTCGGGAGAGAAAGCTTCGCCGGCCAAGCTCTTAAACAAGCCAGTGATATTGTCACCAACAATGTTAGCCGCCTGGACAGCTACTGAAGCCAAAAAGAAAGAAACATTTATCAAAATGGCCGTAACGATAAACTGTGGTAGTAGCTGTTTGATGCGTTGAGTTGAGCCGAGCGAAGTTAACTGCAGAATAATCATCCCCAAACCAACTACTACCAGTAAAGTATTAGCAATATCGCGGCTTTGGCGCCAAGTTTGATTGAGGGCGCCGTGGGTTGATAGTGCCTCTTCAGGAAAGGCCAAAAAAGCACGCAAGACCGAAAAAGATTTATCGGTTGAGCGGCCGAGATAGCGAGTCAGTGGACAAGTAACCATGGCATGAAAGCCAGTTTGAGCGCAAGCTGATTCGGCGTCCTCTAACATCTCTTTCTGCGCCGATTCACGATCAATCTTGTTAGTGTATTTACTTGGTGGAAGCTCCTTATCGTAACCCATTGCTTCTTTTTCGTTGACTGTTAAGCACATCCAATCAGGGACTTTATTGCCATAATTGTCGATTAGAGGCTTAACTCGATTCGGATCATCCATTTGGGTCAACACACCGAGTAGCGTATCGCAAGTCATGTCTTGATAGCCACCAGAAACAGCTGCTAAGCCTTCAAGTTCACACATATTAGAGCAGTATTCAAGACAGGCTTTTTTAGGCTCAACGTCATAAGATTCAGTTTGACTGCCAGTAACGACCTGGATAACGGTTTTAGTTTCAGGATAATCAGCACACAGTTCTTCAACATCTTCCCGCTGACGGCACTCTTCAGTAAAACGTTGCTGGTCTTGCTCGTTGATTTCAGCTGCTATGCCATTTAGAGCATTTTGGCGACTAACATTTTGTGATAATCCTTTCACACCTGAGCTACAACCAACCAAAGCTTTATTTAGAGCAACAGTAAAATCTTTATTATCACCTCCAGGAAAGGTAAAGTCAGAAGCGACATATTCCCCAAAATATTGCTTTGGAGGTGATGGTGGGGTGCTGTTAGTAAAGTCAGATCGGCTTCGGTTAATTTTGAAGAGATCGGTAATTACTTGGATTGAGAATTTTTGAGTTACGCCTTCTGTCCAAGCTTCTAAATTATCTTTGATTTCAGTCGTCTGATCTTTTAGCTTTATGTATTCTGGGTCAAAGGTTGCTACCTCAGTGCTGAAGTTAAAATCAGTGAACTTAAGCAAGCTAGTTTTTTGATTACCGACATCAAAAACCTTACCCTCTTCAATAGCAGCATTCAAACCCAGCATATAGTTCAGCCTCTGCCAATCATTGTAGGATAAGCTCGGACAAGGCTTGCTGGTCGGAGAAAAAGAGTCGTAGCCGTTTTCTAGACATTCCTCGAGCTTGCCCTTGAGGCGGTTGGCAGCCACTGTAATTTCGCGCGGGCTGTCTTCGCATTTGTCTTCATTGGCGGCTGAGATTTTAGTTGAGTTGAGATATAAGCCGTTGATGCCAATCACAATCAAGCCAATAATAATCAGCCTGAATGTGAGCTTGAAGCTTGAGCTAGGGTGTAACATCGTCAAGTGGCAGGCCTGCAGCGGTTAAAGTATTGTTATAGTTAGTGGCAGAAGTAACGCCCATACCAGAATTGTCGCGAGCATCACGAATAGCTTTAGCTAAGGCTGGATCATTTTTTAGGCGTTCGACTAAAGCATCCTGAGCTAGAGTATTGCTACCGTCTCGGTTTTGATTAAAGGCATAGCCCGAAGTGGCAGCCAATTCGTTGGCATTTTTCATACCTATAACTGTCTTGACGCTATCTTTGTATTGATCATCAGTCATTGAACTGAAACGATTGTTGGGGTTTTCACGGTGAACATGAGCTGCGGCCTCGAGGTCGTAACGACCGTTTTGGCGCGATTTTTCATAAACTTCTTCATTGAGTCGATCAATCGAGCTTTGGCTGAGGCCACCTGCTTCAAGTTGGGCCATTGATTGGCGATATTGATTGGCATCCAGTCGATCACTGGCTGCTAGTTTACGAAGCGAGGCGACTGCGCCTTGGTTGGTGATTGTGCCGTCGGCGTTCATTAATTGACTGTTACGCATCAAGCTAATATCACCAGCGCTTAGTTTGGTCACATCAACGCTGCCACCTGATAATTGAGCTTGCTGGACTGCTTGAGCAGCAGGCAGACTGAGGCGATTACCTGCCTGCTCAGCGGTGCGGTCAAGGAGCTCACGGGCTTCTTGTTGTTTGAAATCGCCGCCGGAAGTTCTAAACCGCTTCCGGCCAGAAACAACATTACTTATCTTACCTGTTATACTTTTGCCACGATACTCTCCGAGTTGGGCTTGAGCATTTCGGAGTTGAGCTTTTTGGCGACTAGCTTTGGCCATCGAAGTGCCACCACCAGCTTTTTTGGCGCCAGCAATACCACTACTAGCTATGCTGCGTAATTGGCCGCCAATCATTGGCATGGCAGCCATGGTGTTGCGGATTAAAGTTGGCGCATAGATGAGTGGCAGAACCTGAATTGCCACTGCCATGACTTGCATCAAAACATCAGTATCACCAGCCGAGGCAACAATCTTACCGGCAAAGCTCGAACCACCAAACAGTGCCGCTACAACTGGATAAGTCATCAGAGCGGTTGAGAAAAATTTCCACCACAGTTTGTAAAACGATTCAGTGTTTGGTAAGACGTTGCTGACGAAAGCAATTGGCGAGAGTGCGATCGCCAAAACCACCACAATTTCGCGAATTGCCAAGAGTGCAATCGTGGTGATGATAATCATCGCGATTCCAGCGATCAAGACGACCGCCATCGATAACAACGGCAGCTTAAATGAGGCGTAGCTGGCGGCGGCCGCTCCAACCACGACTGCGCCTGCTGCACCTACCGTCGCATCAAGCAGAATACCACTAGTGATTTCAGTCAACTTACCGCTATTGGTGGCGTCGGCTTTAAAAGCGGCGGCACCAGCAGTGTCAAATAATCCATAAATATTTTCGCCGATAATGTTGCTAATTTGGACCAAAATAATCGAGGCGTAATAAGAGATATTTACGAGCAAAATCGCTACCAAAAACTTTGGTAATAATTTTTTAACATCATAGGCTGAGAAAAAATTACCGCTCATATATGACACGACTAAAATTAAAGCAAAGACCACAAACAAGCCGTTAGCTAGGCGGCGAAACACTTCCCAAACGCTTTTAATACCCGAGTCGCCGACTAGTTGGTCATCAATTTGCAAAATACCTTGACTATCACCACCAGCGCTTTGAGATAGCATACCAAATAAATAATCAGTTCCTGATGAAAAACCTTCGGCTAGTGAGCAGATAGTCGAGGCCAAAATACTATCAACTGCACAGTGGCTAAAGCCGCCATCGGTAGTTTGAATTGGTGGCTCAGGGGTTTGAGCAAAAGCAGTTGCTGGGAAAAAGTTAAAACTAGCCAAGATTGCTAAGCCGAGAGCTCCAATGGTTAAAGCTGATTTTGCCCACTTCATACAATTATTATTATGCTTGATTTGGTTGTTTTTTGCAATCATTTCGTCTGCCAACTCTTGATTATTTCTTGAGTTTGAATATCCAAGCTACCCTTGTATTGATCAATAAAGGTCTTGAGATTTGGGTCAGTGTCATATAAGTCCTTAATCGCTTGGTGGCCAACTGGGTTGGTCATCGGGTCGATGGCGCTGAAGTTGAGACGTAAATTAATCGCATTTGGCTTGTTAAGATCTTGGACGGTTGGGCTGGTCAGGAAGTCGCGCTGCATATGTTTACGATAAATCGTTTCGTAGCGCTGAACTTCAGTCGTGTCGGTTGGTGCTGGTCGACCTAAACTGACATCGCCATTATTGAATTCGATGTTAGTTTTAAGAGCGGCAATAGTGCTGATATTGTGAGTGTTGTTAAGGTTGGTAATCATGTTATTAACCACAATATTAAGCTCTGGCACTGATGCACCCTGCCGCCTAGCGGTAGCGAGCAAACTATCAATCCGGGCATCATCATCAGCTGTTAACTGTCGGTTTTCACGATTGGCGGCGGCGCCCAAACCAGTCAGGACTGCCAAGCTAAGCTCTTTTTTACCGGACGTGTTTTGCCGAAGACCAGTCAATATTAAGCGCTGATTGTCACTGAGCTTATTGGTATCACCCGAGGAGATTCCTTTAAGAATAGCTTGCATGTCATGAGTGGTGACATTATTGGTCAATTTCTCATGATTTTTGATAGTCGCTTGGCGGCTAGACGCTACTTGTTTGGCGACTCCTCTAGAATGAGGTGTCATCATGGTTTGCAAGCGACCAGAAGCTGCTAATACTGGGTGAGCTACCCAGTGGCTAGGCTTATTGCCGTAGTCGCCAGACTTGACCGATTCAGCGATTTTTTCGCGCTTTAATTTGCGGGCTTGGGCAAAGCCCGACTTCTCATAAGTTTTCTTACCAAATTTACCCAGTCGACTGCTGGCCATTGCTATAAACCCACCAGCCACTGCGACCTTGCCGAGGCTTTTGAAGATTATAAATGGTGCAATTAGCATTGGAACAATCAAGGCTGACCAAGGAATTAGGATGTTAAATAAACTAATGGCTGAGAGTTTTTCGCTACGTAAAATATAATAAGTCAACAAGCCACCTCCAGAAAACAGAGCCAGTGTGGGATAAATCATCAAACTAGCTATAAACGAATTGGCCCACATACTGAAATATTTTTTGGTGTTTGGTAGGACGTAAAGCGCAAAGGCGATCGGCGCTAGTGGCAAGAGAATTAAAGTTAGGGCGTTACGAGCGATTAGTAAAATCATCGTCACTACAAAGGCGATAATCCACAAGACACCAACGACAATTAAGAGCAGGACAAAAACTAGCAGCAAGAGTGGGTCGTCCCAGCCGTAAGTTAGCCGTAGGTCACGACTCATATTAAAGCTATCTCCTTCTCGGACCCACTCACTCCAGCCAGCCAAGAGACTGAAGATTGATTCACCGAGGATGTTTGAGACGTCGACAATAATTTTGGCAAAATACATTGATGAGTTAATTAGAATCATGGCTGCTAGCCAACGTGGCAAATTCTTCTTAATATTGTAGTTGGACATCCCCTGACCAGTGATGTTTGAGAAAGTCATAATTAGGGCAATTGCAATTAATAAGGTGTTGGCTACAGCTTGAAAAACTACCCAGCTGGATTGAATGGCAGGCTCACTAAAAACTGACTCATCATTACGTAGGAATTGCTCCATCAGTTTAAAACTGGCGGTCGAAGCATCAGCTACTAGCTCGCCCAAACGACAGAGCAACCAGCTCATGCCACCAGCAGTGTAGCAATAAGTCGAAACATCACTCTGTTCTTCGACTAGTGGAATACCCTCTTTGGATTTTTCTAGAGCGGTTTTGAATGACGATTCTTGATTAATGTAATTAGTAATCATGTTTTTAGCCGCTTGATCGTCAACATTAGTCCAATTCATGCCAAAGCCAGCCGCCATTGAATTGGTGTGCATCGACTGAAGTAGCTGAGGATGAGTGCGACTGGCGCCACCAAACAGTGATCGATTACTATCCTCAAGAATGCTCAAGCAGCCATCGCGGCTATATTTGGGGTTAGTTTGGTCACACATGGCGATTAAATTGTCAGCCATGGTCGAGACAGGTATCTTTTTGGGGTTACTTTTGGTGCATAAGTCAGCTGCTTTTTTATTAGAGTCACTGCCGACCAAAACAAATGGTTGGCTGATGCCAGGAGAAATCAAATTTAAATCAGAAAAATAATGACAAGCTATGCTGTATTCAGATACGTCTTTCTCGTAGCTGTCGCGTTCTTTAACTGCTTGTGAAGCACCAACTCCGCCATCGGTTGAGTTGACATCTTGGGCGCTGCTAAAACTGCCGTTGAGGTTTAAATTGATAAAATACTCCAACATTCGTCGGTCAGCTGCGGTAATTTCTTCTCTACCAGTAGCGCCGTGATTAAATAATTTTGCTTTAAGATACTGGCTGGCAATGGCCATGTTATCAAAATCAATGTCGCTGACTTTTTGTTGAGCGTTGGTTGGTTGGCTAAAGCCAAGCGTAACTAGGCCGATAGCTAGGCCCAAGAAGAATAGCCAGCGGCGACACCTTTGAATCATAGTCGCCTCTTGTCGGATGGCAAATTAAGTGCTTCAAGCACACTTTTGGTGTTGTTAGGATCAATTGGTTCAACTTTCAGTCCAGTCATCGCTTCATCGACCGAGTTAAATTCAATCGGGCTGGAATTAGCTGGTGCGGTTGCAGTAGCATAATCATTAGCCCGGGCTAAGATATCACCATTGACGGCAGCTTGTTCGGTAGTGTTGAGTAGATTGTGACCGAACATGACGCCATAAAATGGCTGCTCCTTTAGTGGCAAAACTGAGCCAGCTGTATCGGTTGCAAACGGCTTGTTGATTTCTTCTTTAATTGCCGAAAAGTCACCCGTGACTTCATTGGTCAACATATTATGTTGTCCCCTGTAGTTTCTACTAGCCTCTTCGCGCCAAGTCGAATCAAATTTTTGACGCATGATTGGGCTGAGGTGATCATAGACTTTGGCATAATCAGCTAGTTTAGTGCTGGTGAGATTATTCGGATCGGTTGGTGGTTCTTTGAAGATTTCGATCATAGTTTCGGTGGCAGTGTTGGCAATTGAGCTTGATGATTGGTAATAGCGAGTCATCAACTTTTCTTTGTTGGTGCGAGCATCCTCGCCAATTACCGCGCCAGTCTCGTCAGTTGCGGGAGCACGGTCTATAAATTGATTGGCATTGACATTGAGGGCGTTGAAGTCACGAGCCTTATCTTTGGCAATGATATTTAGATTAGCTCGCGAAATTTTAACTGGCTGACCTGGAGTGATAGCTGATAAAGCTCCACTAGTAGAGGATTTCCACAGATAAGCTTGGTCTGCCTTTTGTTCAGCTTCGCTTTTTCGTTCGGCTGGTTTAGATGGTT
This sequence comes from uncultured Candidatus Saccharibacteria bacterium, assembly GCA_964586855.1. GTDB lineage: Bacteria > Patescibacteriota > Saccharimonadia > Saccharimonadales > Saccharimonadaceae > CAYLXN01. The sequence goes on from CAZPHO010000003.1 coordinate 25,176, forward strand.
GGCCGTAGAGGCCTTTTTTGAAGGCAGTCATGAATTTCTCCTCTTCGGCTATGTCATCCACTTCTTTTTGAGAAAAGAAAACGATTTTTCGAGAGTCGTGCTCTTCGCGCTTATCAGTTGGGTCGATAACAAATTCTTCTTTGTTGGCTGCTAGTCGCTGTTGATTAATATATTGGGCGGTAAAAGTCATATTTTCTAGCATGTATTTGTATGGATTGGCTTCAACTTTGGAATTACCATCTGCAATTTCTTGCTTAACAAGACCCTCATCAATCATTCTAATTTCATTCAAGCCCTTGCTGATTTGCTTGACATTGTCATACTTGGTGTTGGTCAGTGAATTGGTGTCTCCGTCGGTGTCACTAACAGCAATAGTTGAAGCCATTAGCAGACTAATCATTGATTGGTCATTAGGTTGCTCAAGCCTAACTCGGCTCTTGAGAGTCGCAAATCGGCTTTGGATGTCAGTCGTGGCTTGGTTAATGACGCTCGTGCGTTCGGCAGTTGTCAGATGAGCGGCGCCCGAGCCAGTGTTAATGTCAGCGGTTAGTTGATCAATAACTTTAGCTTCGGCATCATCTAAATTCAATAAGTGAGTGTTAGAGTCGTAATCAATTAATATTTGACGGCTAATCATTTGGCCAAGATCAACCGTAACCGCTGGTTTGTTGGCGGCGCTATATGACTGGCTGCCTTCGAGCACATCCTTACCGATTTCGGTTACATTTGCGGGCGGTGTGTATAGGCGATGGCTTTTGATGGCCTGGAGGGCGGCAGCCGATTCAATTTGACCGTTTCTCAAAGCGTTGATGAAATTAGTCTGGATTGCGTCATTCATCATTTTTTCTATATCTTTAGTCTGTCTATTTTGTCGCTGCAAATCAGCAGTAGCGGCTGTATAGAACTCTTGGAAAACTTCGACATTGGTGACGCCGTTAACAACTGCTGCTTGAGCGGCAGCCAATTGATGAATGTGGGTAGTTGGGCCGTATTGAGCCATAATTAAGTCATATTTAGCTCGGTCGTCAGTCATCAGACCGGCGCTCGAGCCGGTATGGATGGCGTTGATTAGCATTGGACTATCTTGAATCTCTTTGGCGATATCCGCCTGTTGCTTTGTTTCCAAGGCGGTGCTTCGGTTAAAGCCACTAGTTACAGCCCCACCAGACGCATATCGAAAGGCTTGATTGCGGTTTAGTGTTTGTAGACCTTTGCCTACCTTTCTCGATAAAGGTGCTAGCGGACCAGTCAGGGTCTTGCCATACAGGAATTGCTGGTTTTTGAACTTCTGTTCATTTTTGATAGCATCATAGGCTGGCGTGTTTTGGCCAGCTTTATAAGCACCACCAGTAGCTCGGCTGAAAGCTTGGCTGAGTTGAGCACCGGCCACTGGGGCGCCCTTGATCATTTCCATGACAATTTTTGGAACTGCTAAAATCGCTAGGGCTGGCAGAGCTAGGGCGATCAAGTGAATGATAGGATTGCTAGTGGTGTTTGAGAGAACTTTGCTAGTGAGGTTGCTGAGGCCAATAATTAAAGTTGTTAGTGGATAAATACTGACACAAGCGACAAAAGCCTTGAGCCATTTGCTAAAGATATTTTCGGCGTTTGGCAGCGCCATCGCGGCAATGGCTAGAGGCGAGAGGATGGTCAGGAGGATTAGTGCGGTGTGTCGAAAAGCTAGCAGGAAGATGCCAAACACAAAACCAACAAACACTGCTGGTACCACCGCCAACAAAAAGGCAGTGCTAGCCAGTAAAATAGCTCCAGTTGCTACACCAACAGCAAGCAATCCACCCTGAACAATGGTTGCTAATTTGATGCGTGGCCCAGCAATAGAATCATTAATGTTAGCAAACATGCCTTGGAAATTATCACCAAGGATATCAGCAATTTCAATAATTAAACGGCTGAGATAAAACGAAATCGTGACCAAAAAAATACTCGTTAGGAGTCGCGGCAGCATGACTTTGACTTGGTAATTTGACAAACCAGAGCCGGTCATATAAGAAATCACCAGCACCAAAAAACCAATTGAGATTAGAGCAAAGGCGGCTTTGCGAACCTCTTTCCAGACGGTTTCGACTCGGCTGTTAAGCACGTTGGGTGTGATTGACAATAATTTATCTAGCAAGCTGATAGATTTATCGGCTGCGGCGACTGAGGTGGTGACGATTGGGCACAGGATCCATTTTGAGCTTTTGAGGCTAGTATCAAAAGCGCCACAAATATCGCCACTGCCAGTTGGCTCGGCTAGAGCTTTGGAGACGCACTTATTGCCATTGACTTTACAATCAAGTCGCTTTTTGGCATCAGATGGATAAGTGTCTTCACACATTTTGACAATCGCATCAGGGGCGCGTTGGTTGATGTCTTGCTCATCATCACCAGCGCTATATTTAGCGGTATAATTGACGTTGCTGGCGTCGTCAGAATAGCGTCCATTAATAACACTGCAATCATCTCCTGCTGCCGACTCAGCTAAAACTTCAGTCAGCGGCTTGTCACAATTGTCAGTCAAGGTATTAATTAACTTAGCGTTATTACAGTCAGCACAGCCTGAGTTTTGTAAACCCATAATGAAGTCATTGCTATTAACACAATTTGTAGTGCAGAAATCTTTAATCTTAGCGATTTTTTGTTCGCGGACGCCGTTTTCGCATTCGCCAGCTTCAAAAACCTGACCTAGAAAGGAGTTTTCGTTGGCGGCCATGTGCATTTTTTTGCCACCAGCAGGAGTGAGCATTTCATTGAGTAAGCCAGCTAAAGTGTCATTGTTACTACCACAGCTAGGAAAAATAGTCGAAGCAGCGCCTGTCGTTTTTAAGCCAGCCAGTAAACTATCAAGCCCACTACCACAAGCACTAGTGTCACCAGTGTCATAAGAAGTCATGTCTATACTGCCATTGATGTAGTTGTTGCCGCAAATTGAATCTTTATTAGCAAACACGACATCTTTGACGATACTTTCACTAGATTCATACTCTAAATCAACAACTAAACCTATTTGGTTAGTTGAGCCGCTACTAGGAAAAAGATTGCCGGTTAGGATGCTTGATGAGTAATAATTAGGCAACCGATCGTCTTTGGTAAAGGTAACACTACCAGCGACCGGATCAAAAATAGCGCTGTCATCGACTGCCATTTTGCTAGCGGCTTTGGCAATTTCGGCCCAAACTCCGCCTTGCATGACGATTTTATTGCCCTTAAAAGAAGCCGTTGTCCCCGTAACAACGTGACATTCAATGCTGTCGGTATTGCCAGTTGGTTTACAAAAGCAAGGCGGACCACTGTCTGGGCAAGTCAAGGTGCCGCTCTGACAATTTCCATCGGCGCTGACTTTGGTGCCATCTTGGTAATTAATGGTTCCACTCTCGATTGGCGTTTGAGCTTGAACCGAAGCGGTGATGTAAGTGCTAATAACTAACAAACTCAAACCGATTGCCAGTAATTTAGGAATAATTTGGCTTAACTTCAATCGCCACCTCTCATGCATAAGCATTATTATACATGATAAAAACCTTAGTGACTAGGGCTGAAAAAATGATCTTGGCGTGTTAGCTATTGTTTCTAAGGCTTGCCCTTTTTGCTTTCAGGGCCCTTCTTTCGTT
>CAZPHO010000003.1:28886-61302 GCA_964586855.1 uncultured Candidatus Saccharibacteria bacterium
CTTGCCCTTTTTGCTTTCAGGGCCCTTCTTTCGTTTTTCGGTTTTGTCTAGTTCAATCATCCGATTGGTTAATAACCAGCTTTCCAGACCTTGCTTAAATGATTCGAGCTGAACTCGAGCAGCTGGCTTGAGTGTGCGGCTGAGGTCTTCTGATTGCAAGACAGATGAGGCATTGGTCCAGGTTTGAATTAACTTGTCTGAACCTTCTTTTGCCACCTGCTCTTTGAGGTAGGTATTAATAGTAATTGGGAGACCGTTCTTGTCTTTAATACCTTCAATGTTGACCTTTACGTCTTTAAAGACATCAGCCATGTATTTGAGTCCGCCGGGATCTTCATTGGCCATGGCATTCATTGACATAGTTCCCTTGACCATACCATCCATAGCATTGACTGTTGGTGTATCGAGGTTATACACACCTGTAGCAATCTTTTCAGATGTAAGACCACCAAAAGCTGATACCTTCTCATGAATTTTGTTTTTAAAGATAGTGCCTCCAACTGTCGCTCGTTGCTCAAAGTTCCTGCCTTGACGCTCCACTTTCTTTTTATTGCCATGCTCGTCTTTCTCGATGAAAGTTCCCCATTCTGCCGTTTCATTGATAATGTCTTGAACATCAGGAATAAAGCCAATCGCCATTCGGTCCTCGATAGCCGCTTTACGAGCCAAGTCGTTATTGATACTGAAGCGTTGCTTCTGGCTAGAAATGACTTTGCCAGTGTCATCACGTTCGACTCGCTCTCCAATAACGTCTTGCTCGCCCATTGAGAGTGACTTTATTTGATCATTGGTTAGGCCGTAATAAGCAAACAATTTTTGCATATTGCTGATTTGCTCTTCGTAGTCTTTGCGCTCATTGGCGATGACGGCTGCCAGCACTTTATTTTGGCCAGCTTGTGTATGGCGACTGATGCCGGCAGCTTCCATTTGGAAGGTGGCGTTTGGTGTCAAGCCAAAAGACAGCGGAACCTCAACATTTTTAGCCAGCATTTCGTTGTAGGTTTGAGTTTGGGCGGTTTCAGCCACTTTGGCAGCGCTTTCATCTAGTCGACGCTTGAGGCTAGCTTTGGCAATTTCAATTTCCCATTTATTATCAAGTTCAGACATATCAATTTCAATCTTTTTAATTTCGTTGCCGTCGGCGTCAAGAACTGCTTCGCCGTTGACGTCTAAAACTGGGACGGTTGTGACTTTAAGTTTTTGCAAAGCTTCGGCTCGCATTTCTTGCTGGTCGCGCTTGAGTGATTCCTTGGCGCCACTTAATCGGTCATCAGCATAGACCGACAATAGACTGGCTTTTTGGCCAGCTACGTCGTCAACGTTAGCTAGCGACTCCTGAATCTGAGCGTCACGTAAGTTTTTGTAAGCTTCGGTTCGGTGACTAGTTAGGCGTTTTCGCTTATCAGCAAATTGCATCAGTTTTCGACTAATGCCGCGGGCTTGGCTTTCATCAGCCAGGGCTCGCATCTGAGCCTCTTCGACTTTAGTATCTGACAAAGCTTTGGTGCGATTTTGGAGTTTGTCGAGCATGCCTTTAGATTTGTCATTGACTAGGCCAATCAGTCGATCGCCCGCCTTGACTAACACTGGTGCGACGATTAGGGGTGCGGCTTTGACTAACAAGCCAATGACTAACAGCGGAAAATCATTATTAGCCGTGCTAATAATTACGTCGCTAGCTAGCTGAGAGGCGCCAAACAAAAGAGAAAACAGCGGAAAGACGGCCAGCATATTAATGAACATCTTCCGCCATTTAACAAATAAATCTTCGGTGTTGGGTAGCAGCATGGCTACGCAAGCAATCGGGGCAATCGCCACCAAAGAAATCACAATTGCATGCCGGGCTGAAAGAGTGATAATAGCAATCGTAATTGAAATCAAAGCGCCAACCAAGCTCGGCAAAATTAGCCAAATCGAGCCAACAATTCCACCAGCCGTTGCAATGCTTGCTCCAACAGTTCCGATTGCCGCCACCCCTGCTAGAGCTGCGGCTGTGGCATTTTTCCAGTTTAGTTCAATACTAGTGTCGCTTGTAGCAACAGCTTGATCGCGTAGATTGACAAACAAGCCGTAGATATTGTGCCCCAAAATATTAAAGACATCGACAGTCAGGGCGCAAAGATAAAATGAAAAGTTAACCAAAGCCACCGCGATTAAGATTTTCGGTAAAGTTTTTTTGACGTCATAAATCGACAGAGCACCACTGTTGGTGATATAAGAATAAATCAACAAAATCCCAACCACGATAAACAGTGAGTTGGCAACGTCGCGCATGGCTCCCCAGACTCGATATAAAAGAGAATCGCGAGAGGTTGGTAGCGGGGCGACTTCGACAAACTTAGCGACGATGTCAAACAAATAATCCATTCCCTCGGCCAAAAAGTTACTAATTGGGCAAATAATCCAGCCGATGGTCGGGATGTTACAGCTTTTGGCATAGTCAGAGGCATTTTCGTAGGGAGTTAGATTGTTTCTATCAGATGGATTAGATGCTTGACCAGTTTCTGTGTTGATATCGTAGATCTGATAGTTAATCGCTTGGGATTGGGTCGGGTTGTCTGGGTTGCTGGGAACTATCACCTCTAGTTTGCCATTGGCTGTATAGGACCAGTATTGGCGCCCTGCTGAGATTCTGGTGCCGTCGTCGCTAGTGGCAGTTTTCGGTCCAGTAAAAGTTTTGCCTTGATAGATGATTGATTCACCTTCCCAGCGAAAATCAGTAGACTGAGTTGTTGCTAAACTGGTAGAGCTTAAAAAGTGTAGGTTAAAGATAGCCGCAATCAGGGTAATCGCGACTCCAATTAAGGCCTTCCTGATTCCTTGGGAACCAGGTGGTTGTTTTTTAACCTCCTGCATACCGTCTAACAATATCATTTACTCAGATAAAAGTCAATTCAAATACCCCTAATTTGTCGTAAATAAAACTTTATGTTTTAACAAAGTATTTTAATTATCGGTTGCAACCAATTTTAAAATTAGTTATAATCAGATTTAATGAAAGATTTAATCAAGAAATACTTAGTCGTTTTTGGAGTGTTAGGCTTGGCGGTGGTCGGCATCAACTTTACTCCTTTGTCAACTCCCCTAGCAGCTCAGGCTGAAGCCAGCTCGTCAATTGATCAGTGTAAAAATAAGAGTGATGGCAGTGGCATCACTTGTTTAGTGAATATCTTAGTTGACATTTTGAGCATGGCTGTCGGGGCGATTGCGGTGTTGATGCTGGTGGTCGGCGGCGTGATGTATGCTTCGGCTGGCGATGACTCGGGTAAGGTCTCGACCGCCAAGAAAATCATCACCAACACAATTATTGGGGTGATTTTATATATTTTCCTCTTTGCAATTTTGAACTTTATCATTCCTGGCGGTATTGGCGGTGGCGGCGGTGGTCCAACTCCTCCAGCTGTCGATCCCAATAATCCTAGTGGTCCGCAGCGAGAGATAATTTAACTTTAAGGTAAGTAAGGCAAGGATGAGTATGAAAACAAAACACCGCCTCAAGACACTGACTATTGCTGCTATCTTTAGTTTGGGGCTGACCCTATCACTGGCTCAATCGGCTATGGCTTGTAGCGGCGGTCGAGCGATTTTGACCTTTCCGTTTTGGTATGATGGCGTGCTAGATGGCAACTGCCAGCCAATCAGTGGGAAGAGTGAAGCGATCATGGTAACTCAAGTCATCTTAAACGTAGCCGATATTGTCCTACAGTCAGTCGCCTACATCTCGGTAATTTTTGTGATTATCGGCGGTTTTAAATACATGACCGCCTTGGGTGACCAAGGTGCAGTGGCTGGCGCTAAAAAGACGATTACCAACGCAGTAATTGGCTTAGCGATTGGAGCCTTGGCGTCGGCAATTATTAATCTAGTGTTTAAAACATTTATCTAAGACAAGGAGTGATAATGACCAAGCTTGAAACCATCAGTCAGACCTTTAATCGCTGGTTCGCAATCTCTACAGGCAAGATGCCTGAGGTGCCGCTTGACTCAGGGGCTGTCAAAAAAGGTTTAAATGTGGCTTTTTTGTGGGCAGGAATCATTTGCGTGATTATTATCGTTGCAAGTGGTTTGATGTATGTGACGTCGATTGGTGATCAGGGTAAAATCGGCAAGGCCAAGCTGGCTCTCAGCGGCGCTGTGATAGGCTTGGTGGTGATTATTATGAGTTTTGCAATTGTGAATTTAGTTTTAGGAGCCTTTTAAATCGATGAAAAAAATCAGCCAAAAAATTAGTTTAACTGGAGTCGCTATCTTGATGACGATTGGCTTGAGTTTGCTGCCAGTTGGCGGCGTCTTAGCCAACCCCGCCTGTGGTGTTAGCGGTGGCAATGACGTTTGCCAGACTGGGCCGGATTTGCAAGTAGTGGCCAAAAATGTGCTCAATATTCTATTCATGCTTATTGGGTCGCTAAGTGTGATTGTGATTATTGTTGGCGGGATTATGTATATCACTTCAGGTGGCGACCAGGGCAAGGTCGCTACAGCCAAGTCAGCCATCACTGGTGCGGTTATTGGCGTGGTAATCGCGATCATGGCTTACGCGATTGTCAACTACGTGCTCAGTCAATTTTGACTTTTTGATAAATAATTGATATAAATTAATCATAAGCATTATTAAACAGGAAAAGCATAATATGAAAAAAATTACTAAACTTTCTCTTGCCGGCTCAGCAGCTGTGGCTGCAGCCAATCTAAATACTAGTGGTGCGGTGTTGGCGCTTGAAAAAATGAAAACAGGCGTAACTTCAGTTAACCCTGGCACACCCGCCTCAATTGAGAATGATATCTTACCTAGAGCAGTCAATGTCCTACTGTTCGTTATTGGAGCTCTAAGCGTCATCATGATCATTTACGGCGGTATTCGCTACGTGACTTCAGGTGGCGACCAAGGTGCGATCACTTCAGCCAAAAACACCATCATGTATTCAGTAGTTGGTTTAGTGGTCGCCATTCTGGCTTACGCTATCGTTAATTTCGTTATTGCCCGCCTAACTACTGCCTAAGCTAAAGCATTGTCATAAAATAAAAGTCTATGCTAAAATAGGTCTAAATATAATTTAATAAGAAGGATAAGGAAAAATATGAAAGATAAATTAGTTAAAATTTTAAGCATCGGGCTTTTGGTGCTAGGCATGACGATGGTCGGGGCTGCGGCTGTCCAATCGCCAGTTTTGGCTGGGTCTGATCAATACAACCTAAAGTCTGGTATCGAAACCGGCAATTCACCTGAAACTCCAGACTCACTGTTTGATGAGAGCGATGGCATTTTCAAAACCGTCATCAACGTTCTGCTCTTCTTGATTGGTGCCATCAGTGTGATCATGATTATCTACGGTGGTATTCGCTATGTCACTTCAGGTGGTGACCAAGGTGCGGTTACTTCAGCTAAAAACACCATTCTCTACGCCGTAGTTGGTTTAGTGGTCGCCATTCTAGCTTACGCGATTGTCAACTTCGTAGTTGGCGCCTTTGGGGTTGGCGGCAATTAATAAAACTATAGTCACTTAATTAATCAGCGGCTGATTGGCCGCTGATTTTGTTTACATCTGGAGTTGGTTATGCTATAAATAAAGACATACCATTAATTAAATAAAGGAAAAAAGATGAATAAGAATTTTCGCAAGTTAGTAACTACAGCCTTTTTGGCTCTAAGCTTAGTCGTTGGGCTTGGTGTAGTTAGTCTACAGCCCGTCCTGGCTGCTGGTGGTGCTGGCGATCTAACATTAAAAAAAGGCGTAGAAGCTGGCAAAACCGATGAGACAGACCGCGAGTTGTTTGAGGGTGAAGGCAGTATTTTCAAAACCGTCATCAACGTTCTGCTCTTCTTGATTGGTGCCATCAGTGTGATCATGATTATCTACGGTGGTATTCGCTATGTCACTTCAGGTGGTGACCAAGGTGCGGTTACTTCAGCTAAAAACACCATTCTCTACGCCGTAGTTGGTTTAGTGGTCGCCATTCTAGCTTACGCGATTGTCAACTTCGTAGTTGGCGCCTTTGGGGTTGGTGATTAGTTAAACTCTAACAGCCTGTCGATCAGCGGCCAATCAGCCGCTGATTTTGTTTACATTTGGAGTTGGTTATGCTATAAATAAAGGTATATTATTAATTAAATAAAGGAAAAATAAGTATGCAAAACCGAATCAAACAATCAGTAATGGCGATTGCTTTAGCTGTTGTCTTGGCACTTGGCGTCGCGGCCCCGGCCTCAGCCCAGATAGACATTAGCCTTTTTGATAGCATCGGCCTGCCGACGGATATAGATGGAAGCAAAGGCGTCTTGGTGACGGTGGTGAACGTGCTGCTATTTTTGATCGGTGCTCTAAGCGTCATCATGATTATCTACGGTGGTATTCGCTACGTTACCTCAGGTGGTGACCAAGGTGCAGTCACTTCAGCTAAAAACACCATCCTCTACGCCGTAGTTGGGCTAATTATCGCTATTTTGGCCTATGCGGTCGTCAACTTTGTCCTAACTTCGTTTGGAGTTGGTGGTGGCGGTGGTGAAGCTCCAGCAGGCCCGGAAGGCCCTTAGTGGTTGAGTTCTAGATTTAAACAAAATACTACCGCTAAGCGGTAGTATTTTGTTTTGATTGATTAATGATTTATAAATCAGACACAACTGGGATTTTGACAGGTATTTGTTGTTGGATCTTTTCAAAACTGATTGTCAAAACGCCGTCTTTGAGCACTGCCTCGACCTCGTCTTCTTTGACTGGAATTGGCAAGGCCAAGGTTCGGGTAAATTCTCCCCAGTAGCACTCCATGATGTGGTAAGCTGTGACATTTTCTTCGTCGCCACTTGATAGCGTGCCACTGATGGTCAAGATTCCCTCGGAAATACTAACATCGAGCTCTTTTTTATCAACCCCTGCTGTGCGGGCTTTGATGATCAACTTCTCAGGCGTCTCAAAGACATCGACTGCTAGCTGACCAGGAAAATCCTCTTCTTCTTCCCAGGTATTTTCTTCTTGGTTTTTAGGTTCTGGTTGAGGTTGAATCTCCTCTTCCTCAGTTTCTTCTACCTGTTCGTCGACTATTTCGTCGTCCCCACCCAAGAAACCCGATACCAAATCATCATCGATTAGTAAGTCGTTTTCATTTTTTTGAGCCATTCTACTCCTCCGCTTTTATTCAATGAACTTTGTCATTGGCAAATATTCTCATTTATTATAACCAGAAAAGATGATATAATCAATACAACTAATGGTTAAAATGTAAAAAATACAATGTTTGATAAAGCTCTTGGTTTGATTGCTCCCCACCACTGTAAAAAGTGCCAAAAAGAGGGTCAAAGTTTGTGCAACAGTTGTAAAAAAGACATCATCAATGTGCATAAAACTAGAATAGAAAAGTGTATAGTTTGTCAAAAGCCGAGTCCGGCTGGAATTTGTTGGCATCGAGGCTTTAATTTCGATCAAGTTTATTATCTTGATTTTCGTCAAGGTGTATTAAAAGATCTAATTAATGAGTATAAATTTAACTTGCACCGCGATTTGGCGGTTAGTTTGGCTGAAATTATAGCTCCGCTCTTGCCTGATGACTCAACGATTCAGCTGGTGCCAATGCCAACAATCGCTCAGCACAAACGTGAGCGTGGGTTCGATCACATTAGCTTAATTGCCAAACATTTAGCAAAAATAAAAGGCTACCACTACAAACCGGTATTGCGGCGACTGACTCACCAATCGCAGCAACAATTATCACGAATGGATCGACTGGCCAATGCCAAAATGGCTTTTGGCTGCGACCAGCAGCTTGACCCCAAGGCTAAATATTTATTGTTGGACGATATTTGGACGACTGGGGCTAGTTGTCGCTACGCCGTCAATGTCTTGCGGCAGGCTGGTGCTAAAGATGTGTCGGTGGCAATTTTCTTGCGCCAGCCAGTGACAGACTCTAGCCAAAAGTCGGCAAAAATGATAAAATAGTCATCAGCTGAAATTAGCAGTTATTTTTTAGTTAGGGAGAGATGTCCGAGTGGTTGAAGGAGCTGGTCTTGAAAACCAGTATGCGGGCAACCGTATCGTGGGTTCGAATCCCACTCTCTCCGCCAGGAGAAAGGGTTGACAGGCGTCAGCCTGTCAGAGCTTTCTTCTTCTGAAGAAAGTGATTTGAACCTAGGTTCGGTGGAGTAAAGAAAGGAAACGGAAGCTTGCTTACGTCCCTTTCGGAACGGATAAGGCGAAGTTCGCATCAGCGAACGAGGCGCTATCCCACTCTCTCCGCCAGGAGAAAGGGTTGACAGGCGTAATTTTACAATTAGTTCGGGGTATTAGCTCAGTTGGTAGAGTGCAGCATTCGCATTGCTGAGGCCGGCGGTTCGACCCCGCCATGCTCCACCAGTCTGTTCAACATTAGCTCAGTTGGAGCGCCTGCGGCTAGAAACAATTCGCTTCGCGCTCTATCCAGGTGGTAGTTTTTCCAAAAGCGAAGGCTGGACAAGAGTAGATTTAAATTATGGGGTATTAGCTCAGTTGGTAGAGCGCTTCGCTGGCAGCGAAGAGGTCAACGGTTCGAATCCGTTATACTCCACCAAAATTATTTTTCAATAACCATCGTCAAGGCGATGGTTATTTAGTTATGATTTAAATTGCTAAAATTGCTCATTTCCAGCTTGATTTTTAAGAGCAAGCAATCCATAATAGAAGCAATGCGATTATTCAAGAAAAAAACCAAAAAACGACCAGCGGCAGCTGAGAATTTAATTTGCTTGAAGCATTTAGAGCGCTGGTTTGGTTATGGTGACGCCACGACCCGAGCCGTGAGGGAAGTCGATTTGACTATCCCTGCTGGTCAGTTTGTGATGATTATGGGCCCGAGTGGTTGCGGCAAGACGACTTTGCTTAATATTTTAGGCCTGCTTGATCACTCATCGGGTGGGCAATATTTTTTTGATGGAGTGGAGGTTAGCAATCTTAGCCGACGGGTGCGAGCCAAGATTCGTAATCAAAAAATCGGCTTTATTTTTCAAGATTACAATCTAATCTCGCGCCTAAATGTGATCGATAACGTCGGCCTTCCCCTGCTGTATGCTGGCAAAAGCAAAACTTATCGACTGGAGCGCTCAAGTCAAGTCCTGGCCGATTTTAATTTACAAAATCGTGAATATTACATGCCGTGGCAACTATCAGGCGGTCAAACTCAGCGAGTGGCAATTGCTCGGGCGTTGGTTAGCAAGCCAGAGCTGATTTTGGCTGATGAGCCGACTGGCGCGGTTGACTCTCGAGCTAGCCATATCATCATGGAAGAGTTGCATCGAATCAACCAGCAAGGCAATACGATTGTGATGGTGACCCATAATGCCGCGCTGACAGCTTATGCTGATCGAATTATCACTATGAGCGATGGCCAAATTGTCAGTGATGTTGATAATAATTCAGGTGAGAAAAAGAGCTATCCAGTGGTCAAGACGGTTGACAATCAATTTGCCAGCAAATCTTATTTTCGTAAGAAAATTGAGGTGAGGCAGTGATTAAATTCTTGGGCTTTAATCACATCAGCACAGCGCTTGGTAGTTTTCGGACTAACAAATTTCGGACGCTATTGACAATTGTTGGGATTAGTGTCGGAATTGGGCTGTTGACGCTGGTGGTGGCGCTTCAGGCGGCATTTGTTGATATGACTCAGCGTCAAATTCGCGGTTTTTATCGCGAGAACTCATTAGTTGTTCGTGCCCAAGACAAACGAGATTCAGATTGGTTCAATTTTAATCAAAAATCAGATGCTAATTTAAAAATCATTAACTTCTTGGATGAAAAAGATTTAGCCCAAATTAAAACCGTGCCGGAAGTAGCCGTGGCGGCGCCGATTCTGAGCATTGAGGTCGATGTTCAGGTTCAGCAGCGCAACTATTCTCAGCAGACGATTATTGCCACCAATCCTGATTTTCTCAAAACCGTCAATCTCAAAGTCAAAGATGACGGTCAATTTTTGGATGAAAAAATTATCCCCAACGCGGCCGTAATTGGCCACGATCTAGTCAATCAGTGGTATGATGTTCAGCAAGTGATTGGTCATACTTTTCGAACTCAGAACGAATCGTTTACGATTGTGGGCGTGCTTGATAAACAGCAGACAATTGACGGTCATGGAATGGATTTTTCACAGGTGGCAATTGTTAATTTAGCTTCGGGCGAGCAATTAAGCCGCGAATTAAATTTATTAAATCAGATTTATGTCACTCTAAAGCCTGACGCCAAAGTCGAATCAGCAGTTGATAAAATCAATCAAGTCTTGTCGGTTAATCACCCTGGCGGTCACAGCTTTGAGGTGGTGACTCCCGATCAGATTCAGGCTCGGCAGTCCAGTCAGTTGTTGCCGCTGGCTCAGGTGGTCAATATCATGGCGATCGTGGCTTTGGCTATCGGTGGGGTTGGGGTGATGAATATCATGCTGGTCAATGTCTCCGAGCGAACTCACGAAATTGGCGTGCGGCGAACAATTGGTGCGACTGGCCTGAACATCATCACCCAATACTTAGTCGAATCGGTCTTGTTTTGCTTGATTGGTGGGCTGATTGGGGTTGGCTTGGCGATTTTGACCTGGGCGGTGCTGCAGACTCAGTTTGATTTGTTGATGCTATTTGATGCTAAATTAGTGGTTCGGATGCTGGCGATTGCTTGTTTGATTGGGGCGGTAGCTGGTTTGTTGCCAAGCGTGCGTGCGGCCAACAAAGATCCGATTGAGTCGCTTAAAAGATTTTAAGATTAATTTGGCGAGCGTCGATTGGCTGCTTGTTGAGACTGGCGAGATAACCAGCTGTCAACTCCCCTAGCACCACGCCGATCCAAAAACTATCGATTAGGCTTGAGTGGCTGAGTTCGACCAGCTTTGAGTGAGGAATTTTGCCCGACAAAACTCGATCTTTAGCAAAGAAGAATTGATTGTCGGTTTGAGGCGTGCGATTAGAAATCAGATCGAGCACCGCAAATGGCTTATCGACCGGATGCGACCACCAACCGTCTTTGCCAAAGTCAACAAATTGGTCAATCGATTCAATAAAGCACAGATTGTTGGCGCGGCGGTTAATAGCCATTTGCCACCAGCGGGCAACCAAGCCAAGTTCGTTGGCATAAATTAAATAGCCACTGCGACCAGCTATGAAGTTGGCCAGTTGCTTGGCGCGGTTGTGATTGGCAAGCTGGTTGGCTGACCAGTCGTCAAGCACCTGTCTGGCTTGAGCGAAACCAGAATTGAGCTGGTTGGCGGCCTCTGGTTTGATTAATTTCAGGCGGTCGAGCGCGCGCAAGCTGCTGCTTAAAAGCTCTAATTCTGGATTAATCGTTTGGCACTTAATCAGCTCTAACTTCGATCGATGATTGATTAACTGGCTGATAATTGCCAGTTGTTCGGCTTGCTGCCAATTGGCGCTGGTAATGAATAAATTATCTGGTTTGAGGCTGGTTTGGTGATGATTAAACGATTCATAGTTTAAAAATTTGGCTTTAAGTCCTAGGCGATTGAGAATCGTCACCAGCGTCTCCAGTGCGATATCAGATTGATTTTTGGACAAAGCGATAATCTGAGGGCTGGCGGTCGAGGCTGAATTTTTCGAACTAAAATGATAATCAAAAAAATCGGCCAAGGATTTTTGTTGATCAATGACTTTGAATTGGTTGAGGTAATTGAGGTCGTCTAGCATAAAATTGGACTGGTAATCTTGAAAAGCTTATGCTATCATGATACAGTAAAATCATTAATAAATCCATTTAACAGTAAGAACAAGGGGTGGCATGGACAATAAACAATTACAAGATGAGCAAGAGCTAGCCAAAGTATTGGCTGGAGTTAGTGATCAGATCAATATGGTTGATCCACCGGCTGACAAAAAGAAAGCCGATTCAAAAAAAGACGACAAGAATAAGGACGCACCAGCGGCTGATGTATCAGTGCCTGATTTTAGTGGTCAATTAGATCAAATTGCCCAGCCAGCAGCAGCGGCCGAGCCTAAGCCATTGGCTGAACTTGATCAGCTGAAATTAAGCGCGATTAATGACTTGCGACCGTTGGTTGATAAGTTAAACTTGCCCCTGGAAGAAAAGTTTGATACTTACCTGCTATTGATTCGCTCAACTGATGATTCGTCATTGTTGCAGCCAGCCTATGAAGTGGCTCGCCAGATTGAGGACGAGACCAAGCGAGCTGAATCGTTGTTAAATGTGATTAAGGAAATTGATTATTTCAATTCGGGCAATAAAAAATAAGCTGACTAGTTAAAACAAAATAACCTCTGACTAAGTCAGAGGTTATTGTTATTGAGTCGAGATTGATTTACATCATTCCCATGCCAGACATATCAGGCATAGCTGGCTGATCTTTTTCAGGCAGATCAACCACCAAAGCGCCCATAGTGATAGCAGTCGCGGCGATTGAAACTGAGCTCTGGACGGCTTCCTTGGTGACACGGACTGGGTCAATGACGCCATCAGCTTTGAGGTCAACTAAGCCTTTGTCGGGAGTGACGACGTTGATACCATATCCGGCTTTGCCGTCCTCGACCTTAGCTAACAGTGCGTCGGCGTTGAGACCAGCATTTTTGACGATGTGGACAAATGGTTGCTTGAGGGCGACTTTGACAATTTCCCGACCAGCAGCGATTGAGTCTGAACCTTTGATCTTGATTTTGTCGGCCAAGTTGACCAAAGTTACTCCCCCGCCAGCGACAACTCCCTCAGCTAGAGCAGCTTTGGTGGCAGCCACGGCATCGTCGACTCGGTATTTTTTCTCGTCGATTTCGGTTTCGCTCGCGCCACCGACCTTAATTACCGCTACTTTGCCTTGGAGGCTAGCTTGACGGTTGAGCATCTGTTCTTTGTCGTATTCACTCGGTGCGTGTTCCATCCAAGTTTCGAGTTGGTTAATGCGATGGGCAACCGCTTCTTTGGCGCCAGCGCCTTCGATAATGGTGCTTTCATCTTTACCGACGATAACTTTACGGGCCGAGCCTAGCACTTCCAGTCCAACATTATCAAAAGTCATGCCTTTGTCGGCTGAAATGACAGTCGCGCCAGTTAAGACAGCGATGTCTTCGAGGATATCTTTGCGCCGATCACCAAAAGCTGGAGCTTTGATAGCGACTGAATTAAAGACGCCTTTGAGCTTATTAAGAACTAAGATACTCAGCACGTCACCTTCGACTTCATCGGCAATAATCACTAGATCTTTCATCCCAGCTTGAGCCATCCGCTCGAGAAAGCTGACAAATTCTTGGGCATTGGACATTTTTTGGTCAGTAACCAAGATAGCTGGTTTTTCATAAACGGCTTCTTGGCGATTAGCATCAGTGACGAAAAACGGACTGACAAAGCCTTTGTCGATTGAGAAGCCTTCGACAACCTCACTCTCCATCGTCAAGCCTTGGCCGGCCTCGACCGTAACTACGCCGTCTTTGCCGATTTTTTCGATCACATTAGCGATCAACTTGCCGATTTCTTTCGAGCCAGCGCTGATAGTAGCAACTTCGGCTACGCGGCTGTTATCGTTTTCAATTGATTCGGCCATTTTCGATAACTCAGCTACAATTTCGGCACCAGCTTGTTCGATCCCCTGGCGCAACTCTTGCGGATTGTGGCCAGCAGCGATTAGCCGATTAGCTTCACGCATAATTTCATAGGTCAAAATCGTGACGGTGGTTGTGCCATCGCCAGCAATCTTGTTGAGTTTGGTGGCAGCTTGTTTAATCAAATCCGCCCCGACTTTGTAGCCAAGCGTCTGCTCATCATCTTCTGGCAAGTCAATACTTTCAGCCACTGTCACGCCATCGTGAGTGATGGTTGGTGCACCGTAAGATTTGGCAATCATCACATTGTGACCCTTGGGGCCAAATGTTACTTTGACTGCGTCATAGAGCAGCTTAGCGCCGGCCATGATTCGGGCTCGAGCTTCATCATCGTAATAAACCACTTTTGCCATTATTTATCTCCTTTCGATTTGACGACTGCTAAAATATCCTCTTCTTTGACAATCAAATAATCAGTGTCGTCGATTTTAATTTCAGTCGAAGTGTAATCTTTAAAAATAATTGATTGACCTTTTTTGACGGTTTTAACATCTGGTCCAATCGCTACCACTTCAGCTGAGTTTGATTTCTCTTGTGAATTGGTTGGTAAATATAAACCACTAGCGGTTTGAGTTTTGGCTTCGGGTTTGACAGCCACGACTCGATCAGCTAGCGGTTGAATTGGTATAGTCATAATTAAATCTCCTTCCCTTTAATTTCTGTGCAGATTTAATTATAGCAATAAAATTAGCACTTGCAAGTATCGAGTGCTAATTAGGCTGTTTACTTTACAAGCAAAAAATTATCTAATAACATAAGTTTGCAAAAAACCTATGAAGCTGTATAGTTAAATCAGTTATGGCTAAAAAGACCAAATCTAGTTTTACGATTGTGGAGTTGTTGATTGTAATCGTAGTGATTGGGATTTTAGCAGCAATTACGATGGTAGCTTATACTGGTATTCAGAAACGGGCTCGTGATGCTCAGCGCCAAAAAGATATTCAGACTATAGCCAAGGCGATGGAGATGTATTATGTCCAAAATGGTCGATATCCTGTTACTAGTGTTAATGCATCAGCTGACCCTAAGCTGATCAATAATTCTTGGGTGTCGTCAAATGATACAGGTTGGCCAGCATTTGAGGAGTCACTTCGGTCGGCTGGGATGGGTGTTGATAAGCTGCCTAAGGATCCGATCAATAAGACTGGCTCAGGGGCTAGTATGTTAGTTGGTGCTGATGGTTATCACTACTCCCTCTTTGTCAACGGTAGTAATTATTGTGGTGGCAGTCCTGGCAAAATGTATCTGTTGCTATACAAGCTAGAAAGCGGCAAGCTGGTTAAAGACACCGTTGGTGAATGCAGCTCCAATGAGCTTGGTAACGGCTATGGGACTAGCTATTATCGAGTTATTAAGCCAGAGTAGGTTAGGCGCAGATTTAATTTATTTTAATAGTTTTTCAATCTCCTGGCGGTCGTTCCAGGGGATTTTTTTGCCATCAACAATTCGAAACTGTTCATGGCCCATGCCAGTGACAAGAACTGTGTCACCTGCCTTAGCTTGCTTGAGAGCGGCTTTGATGGCGGCTCGGCGGTCGGCGATTTCTGTCGCTTTGGGGTTTTTGACTTGGTTAACACCTTTCATAATCATCTGTCGAATTTGGTCAGCATTTTCAGTGTAATTTTCCTCATCCGTAACATAAACGTAATCGGCCAGCTTAGCCGCAATTTTCCCCATGATTGGTCGTTTGGCTTGATCACGGTCGCCGCAAGAGCCAAAAACCAAGTGAACCTTGTTGGCAGAGGTTTGCTTGGCGTATTTGAGCAGTCTTTCAAGAGCATCAGGCGTGTGAGCATAATCAACAACAATGTCCAATTGACGCTGATTTTTGACGCGCTCCAGACGACCATCAAGTTGTTTTAGACTAGCAATCCCCTGTTTGATCTGCTCAGGCTTAACACCCAGCACAATCGCCGCCAGACTAGCAGCAGCAACGTTGTAGGCGTTGAACTCGCCAGCTAGGCTGGTAGTTAGGTTGAGATTTTGGGTGCCGTGAGTTAATTCTAAGTCCATTTTGGTTTTGCTAATATCAACAATCTTGAATTGCAGATCAGCTGCCTGACTTTGGCCATAACTCAAGTTTTTGCTGGCTGGCAGATGGAGGAAATCGTCCGCATGTTCGTCATCGAGATTAACAATCCCGAACCTGGGGTGCATGTCCCAGAGTTTTTGCTTGGCCTTTAGATAGCTAGCCATCGTTTTGTGGTAGTCGAGATGGTCTTGAGTTAGGTTGGTGAAAATCGCTAATTCGAGATCTAGCTCTGGAAATTTGTGCTGATCAAGCGCGTGTGACGTCGCTTCAATCAGCACATAATCAACTTGTTTATCTTTGGCTTGTTTAAAAAACTTAAGTAGTTGTTCGGTGGTCGGAATGGTGGCGTTCAGGGTATTAGCTTGGCGCTCACCTGCCATTTCGACTGCTGCCGTGCTAAACATGGCGGTAGTCAATCCAGCTTGCTTGAGAATTGAGTTGAGGTAGTTGGCGGTAGTAGTTTTGCCGTTGGTGCCAGTGATAGCAATAACTTTTAGTCCAGCAGCTGGATGACCGTATTTCTGATCAAGCAATTTCAATCGACTGCGACGATAGACTTCCTCTAACCAGCGAACTAATCGAGCTGGCATCAATCGGCGAACTAACTTGACAAGTTTGGCTTTCATCGATGCTTAGTAGCGAGCTGGCAGCTCTTTGACGTTGGTGGTTTTGTAGATGTTGCGCTCAGAGGCAGCTGAATAGCCGAATAGGTAGGCGTCAGGGCGGAAATTAACTATCTCAGCTGGCAAGTTGCTATTGTGGACAATTGAGCCAGTAGTGGTCGCGTTGTTGTTGTTGACTAGTGGCGTGTCGTCCCAGGTTTTGGTCACATCAGAGAAAGCGGTGCGGCGGAGCTTCAGGATGTCAGCAATTATCGGCCCGTTGATTACTAGCTGCTTGTCGCAGACTTTAGCCGATAACTGATCGTTCATAAAGCAAGTATTGATAGTGGCACTAACTCCGCCAACATCTGGGTTGTTGGCTACCAACCAAGCATCAACCTGAGCAACATCAGGGTGAATCTTAATCGCTTCTTTAGAAATCAAGATGAGCTGAGGGAGGGATTTAATTGAGCTAACAGAATCCGAACTGTAGCTGACATTGCGATTAATATTTATCGCCTTATCAGCAATTACCACTAACCGCTTGTCGTTGGCGATCGTTATCGGATTATTGATATTAACTTCACGGGTAGTTTTGACGATATGGAAGTTGCCAGCTGTAACTGAATTAATGAAGCCTTGAGATAGGTCTAGATCAGAAGTCAGAGC
This sequence comes from uncultured Candidatus Saccharibacteria bacterium, assembly GCA_964586855.1. Taxonomy (GTDB): domain Bacteria; phylum Patescibacteriota; class Saccharimonadia; order Saccharimonadales; family Saccharimonadaceae; genus CAYLXN01. Next base: position 45,748 of record CAZPHO010000003.1, read on the forward strand.
AGTGTCTGGCTTGAGGCTAGAAAAGTAATTAGTAACATTCAGATAGGAGGTGCTGGTGCCAGCTAAGTGAGATATTTTGTCACCAGCCCCAAAATTACCGAGACTAGTGTTGCTAAATGTCAGAGAGTCGAGATAATTGATAGTCGGGGTGTTTGGTCGACGATTGAGGTAGCCAGCGTTGGAGGCAAAGTTAGAAACTTTACCGTTGGCAGCCAGGTCGTATTCAGTCCAGCTGCCAAAGACTTCGCTATTAATCTGGCTGTGGTTGGTGGCAACTGGGCCAGTTGAAATTACACCACCTCCTCGAACTTGAAGTTTTGGCCGTTTGTCTACGGTTACGCAAGTCGGAATGCCATGTTTCCAGGTGCCAGCTGTGCCGATATTAGCCCCAAGCTTTTCTTCATCAAACCACGGCGTAATCGAAACTACGAAGCAAAATTTGGTACCGACTGGCGTGTCAGCTGGGACAGTGAAGGTGTAGTCGAGGTTGATGGTAGCGTCGGCTGGGCTGGTATTAATAGTGAAGCTACCCTGCTTCGGTGTTTGACAGTTGCCCCAGTCAGATTGCTTGTCCGCAGTTTTGGCATCGATACTGGCGCAAGGTGATTGTCCAGCGGCGGTTTTGGTGCCACTGATTCGAGCTTGAATGTCTGCAATTTCAATCTTGCGCACACTGAACAGATTCAATTGCCACTGGGAGGGTTTGGTTTTGGTGCCAGTTGGGCTGTTAATTTTAAAACTACCATCATTGCCACGTTCAATTCGGGCTTGATCGACAGTAATTGGTCCGCCTGGCTGTTGGTTGCTGGGGATACTATTGCCAACAGTTGGGTCTTTGATCAAGTAATCAAAAGGCACATAAGCGCAGGCAGTATTGCCAGAGAATACCCCAGGATAGTCTGACCGGCCACTTGTTCCACCGTAGGGGTTGATTGTTCCATAGCGACAAACATAGCGGCCTAACTGATCTTCCGTTGAGAGGAAGGATCGCAGGTAGCCAGAATTTAAAAAGTCTTGATAGTAGACATAGCCTGACACTGGCGCTGGCCCAGAATATGAGTTAGCTACGACTGCATTGGTGGTTGGGTTAGAGGTGACAGTGATGCGTTTACTCGAATAGCCATAAGGCATAGTACGGTAGGATTCGAAAAGTGAAGTGATACTGCCTACGTGGCTAAAGCCGATTCTTGACCCCAGCGGAACAATAACTGGGTTAGTAGTTGGATTAGTCTGAACGTACTGACCGCCACTTAGAGGTCCAGTATAGCGATAATTTAAATCTGTTGTTCTGTAGGCTGTAGCACCAGGAGTTAGCTCTAGTCGAGCTTTGGTGTTAGGGCCAATTGACCATTTGCATAAATCACTAGCGCTGGATAAATAAGAGCTAGGGTAGTTCAAGAAGTAATAAGGCTCGATTAGACTAATTCGACCAATGATATAGGAGCTACTGCCACCACCGCTTTCGCGGACACAGCGATCTTGTTTGGGGTCACAATAAGCGTGAGAAGATACCAAATCTCTTGACGTGCGATCAGAGACCCAGATCGTTCTAGTATTCCATAGCCGCTGAGCATTTGCGTCCCAGTCTTCACGGCAGACGGTAGTCTGGGTGCAGTATGGGCTGCTGGCTCCAGCACGATCATGAAGCGATGAGTTATATGTTTTTTCATCTATAGAAATTACTCGATGAGCGCTCTTACTGCAAACAGATATATTGACAACAATTGGGTCGGGATCGGGATCAGGTGTTGTTCCGCCTCCACCTGAGCTAACTTTAAAGCTGGCAACTTGATAAAAAATCCAAAAACCTGATGAGCTGAGCTTGGCTTGAGATATACTTGGACGAATGGCGTTTATCTTATCCCCCCAGCCACCTTGAATTTCATAGTTTCCAGCTCCATTGCTTTTAAAAAAGTTCGTAACGTTCATTGACTGAACTGGCGGACTAGTGAAAGCGCCGTTGCTCATTTGCAAGTTACTGGTGCAGCTTCCGCCTTTGCAAACCCGGAGGTTGCCGAAGTCATCAGCAGTGCCACGCAACCAAATTTGACTGCCTGTATTAATGCCATCAATTATAGATTGGCTGACATTGAAAGGATGAGAAACAGTGCTATAGCCATAGGAATAGTAGTATGTGTCCTTGGCTAAGTTATTAGTATAGCCCAGATCTTTTATTAAACCGGTATAGATTTTCATAGGTGTGCCGTCGCCTATGTCTCCAGCAACAGTAGGCAGCATCAAAAAATTAGTAACTTGTTCACCTGGCATGAGGCTTGTTACGTACTTTGAAACGTTATTGCAGATATTTGAACCAAGTTCGCCAGCGGAAGCAGCACACATGAACCCTCCTAGCGCAGCCCTTCTATCACCGCCAGTTGCTGGCTGAAGGAAGCCTTTGTTATAGCCATCAGAAGAGTAGGCAGTGCATTGAAAGTCGCTGTTGCTATTGCAAGTATGAGGGTATTTACCGCCATGATAAGGGACTGTAAAGAATTCATTAGGGTTTAAAGAGGTATCAATGCGTGGCGAGTTGCTCCAAGAAAGGTAAGGACGATTAGTTATACTTGCGGAGGAGCTATCTGCCCAAGAGGTTACTATTGGTGTGCCAGCTGCGGAGCCATTTCTGATCGCTGCTTCGCTGACAGTAGCAAGTGCCGGCTGGCTGGCAAATAATCCCAACAAACCAACTACCAAGACTAGTAACCTGATAAGTAATTTATTATTTTTTGACATATATTTAGCTAGCCAATCTTTTATTTGGTGCTAAATTCACCATCAACGATTTTTGCTTCGCGAGTTTCGAGGTTTTCACTGTATTTAACAGTGATAGTGGAGTCTACCGGAATAGTTTTAAAGTTATTTTTGCGGATGACTGTGTTGTCGGTCATGTTCATCAGAACTGTGTCATCAGTGACGATAAAGTCCTTGACTGCCTTTTTCTCACCTGTGACCACTCCCTGGCTGTTGGCAACTGGCTCTGAGACTTCTAATGTCATCTTGTCAGTGTCTTTGAACCCTTTGACGGTGCCAATTGAGACCACCAATGATTCTTGGCTAGCAGCTTTGTTTGCTTGGTTTTCGTTGGTGCGTGATTGAACTACGTTAACTCGGGCATCGCAATCTTTCTTCTCTGAGAGTCGAACTTGATTGCCACCAACTAGGTAGCCGATCAGTCCACCAATCAAAAGAGCAACAGCCCCAATAATTAATGGATTGAAGTTTTTGTTAGCTTGCTTTGTTGGGGTTTTTGGATCTGTTGCCATAATCGTGGCTCCTTTTTTTAAATGATTAATAATGATGCTTTTATTTTAACACAAGCTTTTAGTTAATCAAGTCAGTTGACGTGTTGAGAGCGAAAAAAAGAGTTTTAAGTTATAATTAAAACTAGATGAAAGTTTTGGGAATTGAAACGAGCTGTGACGAGACCGCGGTAGCGGTGGTTGAGAACGGCCAGACGGTCTTGTCAAATCTGGTTTTTTCGCAGGTCGATTTGCATGCGGCTTTTGGTGGCGTGGTGCCAGAGGTGGCAGCCCGGTCGCATTTAGAAATCATCAATCCGCTGGTGCGTCAAGCGCTGTTTGAAGCCAAACTTGACTGGTCAGATATCGATGCAATCGGAGTGACTTATGCGCCAGGGTTGATCGGCTCGCTGTTGATTGGGGCATTGGCGGCTCGGACCTACGCAGAGACTCAAAATATTCCCCTCTACCCTGTTCATCACACGCTGGCCCATTTTTTTGCTAACTATTTGACTGTCGAGAAAATCGATTTCCCCCACTTGTCATTAATTGTCAGCGGTGGACATACTCAGCTGGTGTTGTTTAATTCACAACAAAAATTTCAGTCACTCGGCCAAACTCAGGACGATGCCGTCGGCGAAGCCTTTGATAAGGTAGCGAAAATTATCGGTCTCCCCTACCCTGGTGGACCAGCAATTCAGGCTGCCGCTACTAAAGGCGACCCTCAGCGGTTTAAATTCCCAATTAGTCGAATGGAGCGAGCTTATGATGTTAGTTTCTCGGGGTTAAAAACGGCAGTTTTACGCCAAGCTCAGCAGCTGATTGGCGAAGATTTTCGGTTTCCATCAACCGAAATCGCTGGCCGTTTGTCAGACCAAGACAGGTTTGATTTAGCGGCCAGTTTTCAGGCTACGGCTGTGAAAACTTTGCTTCAAGTCCTGCGACGAGCTGCTGACCACTACCAACCGCAGTCGGTTTCATTGGCTGGCGGCGTATCAGCCAATCAACTGTTACGCCAACAATTTAGCCGTGAATTTCCAAATTTAATTGTCCCAGAGTTAAAATTTACAGGTGATAACGGGGCAATGATAGCGGCGGCAACTTATTATTTAGCCCAAACTCAATCCCCTGCTGATCCACTGGAGTTAGAAGTCGAGCCCAGTCTGTCGCTCGATCGGCTGTAATTTATGGTAAAATCTAAACTGATGGATAAACATTTTTTGGCGAGTGAAGCGTGGGCGGACTTTCAGCAGGCTCAAGGCCTTGAGACGATTGCGGCCGAAGGCAAAGATTGGTCGTATTTGGCGATTGTTGAGAGTCATAAATTCAACTCTCGACTCTATTGCCCGAAATCGCCGACCTTTAGTTCGGCCAAAGGCTTACGGGCGGCCCTAACTGACTTAGAAAGTCAGGCTCGTCAGCGCGGAATGTGGTTTGTGCGAGTCGAGCCAGATGGTCAAATCGACCCCAAGGAGCTAATCGGCCTTGGCTATCATCGAGTCAAAGATCATCAGCCTAGCCTGACTTGGATTTTGGACCTATCTCCATCTGAAGACAAGCTAATTGCTAGTATGAAACAAGCCAATCGCAATTTATATCGAAATTATCAGAAAAAAGGTTTAAAATTTGAGCAAATTGACGACCCTAAAGAAATTAAACATCTAGTTACTTTATTAAAACAAGTATCAGAACATAATTCTGTCAAATTTCATCCCCCAAAATACTTCGAAAATCAAGCTTGCTCTCTAATGAAGTCTAATTCTGGCCACTTGTTTCATGTGACAAAAGATGGTAAAATATTAGCCGCTAGCTTAGTGTTTGATGATGCTAAGACTCGTTATTACGCTCACGCCGCAGCTGATTACAACCACCGTAAGTCAGCCGCCGGCACAGTTCTGCTACTAAATATGATCATCGATGCCAAGCGACGAGGTTTGAAGTATTTTGATTTTTACGGAGTGACTGATAGTGAAAACCCCGATCATCCTTGGTATGGCTTTACTCGCTTCAAGCAAAGTTTCGGTGGCCAGTTTCATCACTATCTTGGCACCTGGGAAAAACCAATCAAACCCCTACCCTACTGGCTTTACCGTCAGATGCTTAAAGTTGCTCGTCTGCTGAAAAAATAGCCGGCTCGTGCTATAATTTAAGGCAGTTGAAGATTAATTAACGAATGAGAGAGATTAGAGATGGAATTAGCAAGTAAATATCAGCCCAAAGATTTAGAGCCTACAATTTACGCGATGTGGGAGAGTAGCCGGGCCTTCGCTCCGAGTGGTGAAGGCGAACCCTATTCAATTGTCATGCCACCGCCGAACGCCAACGGCAATCTGCACATTGGTCACGCTTTGACGGTTGGACTTGAGGATATTTTGGCTCGTTACTACCGGATGAAAGGCCGAGATGTGGCTTACATTCCCGGGGCTGATCATGCTGGCTTTGAGACTTGGGTGGTGTTTGAGCGAGAGTTAAACAAACAGGGGAAGGCTCGCCATCAATATTCACGTGACCAACTTTACCAGATGGTTTGGGAGTTTGTGGCCAAAGAACGGGGAAATATGGAGCTTCAGTTGCGGGCTTTGGGCGTCAGCTGTTCTTGGGAGGATTTGGTATTTACACTTGATAAAAAAGTGATCGATGGAGTTTACCAAACTTTCAAGCGTCTCTGGGATGAAGGACTGGTTTACCGAGGCGAGCGAATTGTTAATTATTCGACCAAATATCAAACCAGCTATGCCGATATTGAAGTCGAAAACCGAGAGGTGAGTGGGAAATTATATAAAATTGCTTATCCGTTGTTGGATGATGTTGGCGAACTGGTAGTGGCCACAACTCGCCCCGAGACGATGTTTGGTGATGTGGCGGTGGCGGTGCATCCAGATGATGAGCGTTACCAGAAGTTTATTGGTAAAGAAGTAGTTTTGCCACTGACTAATCGCGAAATCCCAGTAATCGCTGATGAGTATGTCGACCGGGAATTTGGGACGGGTGTTCTAAAAATTACACCGGCCCACGACCCAAATGATTTCGAGCTAGGCCATAAATATGAATTTTCACCAATCAGAGTGATTGATTACGATGGAACGATGATCAACGTGCCGGCTAATTTTATTGGTCTGCCGGTCGAAGAGGCGCGGACCAAAGTTTTGGCGGCTCTCGAGGCCGAAGAGTTAGTTCGTGGCAGTGAAAATATTAAACATGTGGTTGGTTTTGATTATAAATCGGGTCTGCCAATTGAGCCGATGATTAAAGAGCAGTGGTTCCTGAAAGTTCGGCCGCTGGCTGACCGAGCCAAGCAGGCTCTGCTCGATGATAAAATTAAGTTTTACCCGAGTAATAAAAAACAGGTGCTAATTCAATATCTTGATAATTTGCGTGACTGGAACTTGTCACGTCAAATTGCGTGGGGGATTCCGATCCCGGCTTTTCAGAACATCGATGATTGCTCGGAGTGGATTTTTGACGATCGAGTTGACCAGAAGCAGATCAAGGTTGACGGCAAAACTTATCATCGTGAAGAAGACACGTTTGATACATGGTTCTCGAGCGGTCAGTGGCCGTTTTTGACCACCGACTATCTTGAGGATGGCAAATTAGCTCGATTTTATCCAAATGATTTGATGGAAACCGGGGCAGATTTGCTCGATCGATGGGTGGCCCGGATGATTATGCTCGGGCTGTATGCGACTGATGAGATTCCGTTTCGTGAAGTTTATATGCACGGCATGGTGCTTGATGCTAAGTCGCAGAAAATGAGTAAATCCAAGGGGAATGTGATCAATCCAATGGAGACGATTGGTGAGTACGGGTCGGATGCTTTGCGGATTGGCTTGGTGGCTAATCGATCGGCTGGCCAAAATCAAGCTTTCTCGACTTCGAGTGTGGTGGCTGGGCGTAATTTCTGCAACAAACTCTGGAATATGGCGCGCTTCACTCAAGTCAAAGTCGACCCAAATTTCAAAGCTGAATACCTCGAGCAGGTGAGTGCAGTATCCGAAGCCGATAATTGGATTTTGACCAAACTTGATCAGGCGATCAAAGATGTTGAATCAAATTTAGCCCAATATCGGTTTGCTGAAGCGATGGAAACGATTTATCATACGCTCTGGAGTAGTGTGGCTGATTGGTATGTTGAAAGTTCAAAAGTGACTTTGAATCAACAGTTGTTGGCTTATGTTCTCGAGACGAGCTTGAAATTAGCTCATCCATTTGCGCCTTTTGTAACTGAAGCTATCTGGCAGTCACTGCCGTGGCGTGATGGATTATTGATGCTTGAAGCTTTTCCTGAGTCGAACCAAATTGTGGTTGATTCAGTTAAAGCAAATGCTTTTAGTGATATAATTAAAATTGTTGAAGAAGTTCGTTATCTCAACGCTTCACTTCCAGGTCATAAAAAATACGATTTAATTTATATTTCTGATGAGTTAATTGCTAATAATCACAAATTAATCAAACACCTGGCTCATCTGAACGATGTGGTTCAGCAAGAGAAGCCAGAGGGAATTCGAATTGCTAATACGGCTCATAACTGCTGGCTGAGGGTTGATGCTGAGACCCTGTATCGTCATCAGTCTGATTTAGAGATGCGACTATTAGAGGCACGAGCTCAGGTCGCTCGCTTGGCTCAAAGGCTGGAAAGCAAAGATTATTTAGCTAAAGCCCCAACCAAGTTGATTAATGAATCAAAAGCTCAACTCAAAGAGGTTGAAGAGATGGTGGCTCGGCTAGAAAAAGAGCTACAAGTTTTAGATTAATTACAGATGGTGATAACCGTGGCCGCGGTTGATAGTTTGGGCGCGGTAAATTTGTTCGGTTAGTAGTAAGCCAACGATTTGATGCGGAAAAACTAGTTTGGATAAGCTCCAGATTAAGTTGGCTCGCTGCTTGATTGCGTCATTAACTCCATAGGCGCCACCAATAATGAAGGTTAGATTGGTTGATAAATGTTGATCAATAATTTCAGCTAGGGCAGGAGAGTCGAACATTTGACCGGTCTCATCTAGCAGGATGACAAATTGATTGGCGGCTAGTTGATTTAAAATTTGCGCTGATTCATGCTTCTTGGCCGCCTGGATGTCATTTAGGCCGCTAGGACGAATCCAAGCCCATTTGATTTCATAAGCTCGTTCTAGGCGCTTAGAGAAGGTCGCAATTCCTTCAGCGATATAAGGCTGGTGTTTTTTACCAACGGCGATGACAGTAATCATAATTTGATTATAGCAAAGAAAAGACGCCTATGGGGCGTCTTTTTTGATCGGGGTATTGAATCCAAGCTCAGTCTCAGTGCCATTTGCCTCAATGAAGATGATTCGAGTAGCCTCTCCTGAGGCTAAAGAGGTGGTTAATACTGCAAAAGTTTCCAAAGCTGAGTTTTGCTCGGTTATGGAAACTTTAATAATAATTGGCTCTCCTTCATGTTTTTGACGTTTCTGGAAGATGGTGTTTCTGATTCTTCCAACTAAACTCTCAAAATCTCTTTTGTCGGTCCAATCGAGGATAGGCTGACTTTTACCTGCTAGAAAGATATTTGTCTCATTACTTAAGTTAAGTTCAATTTCTTTCATTGCTTTCCCCCAAATCTTGAGTCTGAATTTGCTCCAAAATAGCGAGCAGCTCAAGATGCGATTGCGGCTAAAGTGCCACAATTGCTGCTTATCATAACATTTTAGCGATTTTTGTCAACCAAAATTAGCTGAGCGGGTCAATAAAAAGTTTTTTGGCCATTGTCTCAAGTTCTATTTGACTGGCCTCAGGGGCATTGTGATTAAAAAACTGATCGACGCTATCAAATGGAATCAAGTGAATATGAGCGTGGGGGACTTGCTCGCCGACAACTTGGATACCGACGTATTTGGTTCGAAGCTTGGCCTGAAGATGATTGCCGATTCGTTTGGCGATTAGCATCAAGTAGCTGTAGTCCTCATCTACCATTTGCCAGATAAATTCAACTGGCTGCTTGGGAATCAGTAGAGTGTGGCCAGGGCGGTTGGGGGCGATATCAAGAAAGGCTAACACCTGGTCGTCTTCGTAGATTTTATGGGCGGGGATTTCACCAGCAATAATTTTACTAAAAATAGTTTCGGCCATAAGCCTCCTTTCGTGCTTGATAGGCTTCATTATAGCAAAAGAAAAACTCCGCTACTAGAGCGGAGCTGGAGCTAGAAAAAGTAGGTAATTTCGACCTGCTGGTCGACCAACTCCAGGCGAACTGGAGTTTTTGTCCTCTTGTTGTTTTTGACCATACCGATCACTTGCATGTTTACAGAGCTGACATTTTTCAGCTCAAGGTCAGTTAACTGACTGCCGTGAAGCAGTATTGGGCACCCTTTCTCACAATAGTTGTTGATCATTTGCCGGAGTTCATCGGCGGAGATATCTAAAATCTCCGATCGGACCCTACTTGTCTCTTGTTTCATTTTTACCCCTCCTATACTCTAATAGCTTAGCAAAACAAGCTTTAGTCTAGGTAGTCTACAATATTTTATACTTTTAGTCAATAGCCAAAGTCGGTAATACCTATTGCTTGAAGATGAGCATTTTTTCTCGCTTCATAGATGCCTTCCAGGTTGTCTGTTTGATCGGCTGGTGCTGCTTCTAATTGAGGATGGGTGTTGATCCAGTTAATAATTTGGTTTTTGATTGATTGGTAGCGACGCTTGGCGTCTGGTCGGTTAATGCCTGTGCCTTTCAGGTTTTTGATTGCCTCGAGAGCACTGTTTGCCCCAGTGACCAAGAACATTGATCTGAAGGCAAAGTGGTGCTCTTCTTCGACTACTCCGTCCTGGTAGCTTAGGCCAAAATCCTTTTTGTAAACATGCGACCACAGGGTCAAAGAATCACTTTTTCGGGCCTCTTGTTTTTTTCGGGCCGTTAAAGCTTCTGTCGCGTTGCTTTTAATGTCGATTGGCACGATTATATTCTTAAAATTATTAGAGGCAATGTCGGCTTGGGTTGGATAAATATAATCACCATTGACGTTAGTAGTGACTTTAGCGGCGACAAACCAATCCTTGCCTTTGGCATCGTCTTCAGGTGTCACGTCGAGAACTCTGAACAGGTCTTGTTCATCAATTTCAGTCAGCAGTTCTCTAAAGGCCAGCTCATGTCTCATTCCATTGTAAAGAGAGATTAGACAGTTTAAATCGTCTTGTGCCTTCTGGTTTATCTCTTGACGGGTTCGCCCTAGCAAGTCAGCTTGAACTTGGCGGCTAGACATGGCGTGGCTGTAGTAGCGGCGAATACGCGTTTCGAACTTGCTTATGTAGTTTTCTTTCAGGGGAAGAGAGTCAATCGATTCACGAATATAATGATTGAAAGGCATAATGTATTGTTCTTTGATTAAGGTTTTGAGCTCACTTTTCTGGTTTTGGTCAAGCGCTTGCTGTGGAGATTGTTTTTGGTCTTGGCGGCTTTGGGCGTTATTGTAAATTTGAGCGACCACCAAAGCTTTGTTTCGCTGATAGTTATCGCCACTTTTAAGCTGTTTTAAATCTTGCAAGGCAGCTAATTCCCTTGCATCGATCCATCGAAAGTCCATAGACTTTAGCCTTACACTCTCAAGATAAGGCACGATACTTTCGATTAGTAGATGCTCGCTTTCGTTAAAATCACTGGCGATCTCACCATTGGCTAGTGCCTCTGAGTCAACGACGGAATCTAAATCCAACTCGGTGCTATTGTTGAGGCTGGCTTTGCCCAAATCATCTGCTAATTTTAGCTGCAATTCTTTATATTTTTCATTCCAGCTGTCTCGAACAATTTTTTCTGGATTATCCATTTGCACCTCGCTGATTAGATTTTCTAAATAATTCCGAACAGAGAACGTCGGAGTTTATTTCAATATAATTTCTGGCGGAGAGAGAGGGATTCGAACCCTCGAAGGCCGTGAGGCCTTACCGCTTTTCGAGAGCGGCCAGATCAACCACTCCTGCATCTCTCCGTCGGTTTATTTTAGCAAAATAGTTGATAAAACAAAAGTTAAGTCGGGTAAAACTAAAACTCACCAAATATATTGGTTAGTTTTAGTTTCGTTTATCCAGAGAGTCTGTCTAGAAACCAGTTGGCTGATCGGTATTTTCGGCTGGACTCACAGCGCTAGGCTCGACGGATTGGCCTGGCTGAGCGGTATTTGCTGACTGATTTGGTTGAGTTAGATCAGCAGAATCTAGTTTATTCAGGCTGTCTTGCACTATACCTGGAATGACAAGGCCAATCACCAAATAAACCAAAAACCACATTACGGTGTTGTTGTCTTTTCTAATGACTTGAGAATAGCCCTCGCAGAATTTATAGCCCCAGTAGACATTGGCTAGCGGAACGATGATTAGCCAAGCGGTTGGTATTTCACCGCCCTGTGAGTTGATGTCTTTCTTTTGCTGAACTATCCAGTAAACTTGATAAATACCAAACGTGAAAAAAGACAGAAGGTAAGCTGTTAGAATATTGCGTTTTTGGACCATATTTTCCTTTCTAAGGATTATTAATTATGTAGTTTGAATTATATCGAAAAAGCTTGACTCAAACAAGCCGAAAAAAACAGACCACAAACGTGGTCAGCTTTTCTTGGTACACCCGACAGGATTTGAACCTACGACCTTTGGCTCCGCAAGCCAACGCTCTATCCAGCTGAGCTACGGGTGCATTCGACGACAAATTATACTACAAAACAGAGAGTTTGGCAATTGATTGGCTACAGGCCGATTTGTTGGATAATTTTATCAATTAAATTCATTTCGATTTTTTGCATCGGTAGACGAGCGCCGATGTAGTCGACAATTTCTTCACCTAAGTCATCTGGGAAATCGAGCACTAGACTTTGGGCAAAGCGCTTGTGTGGAATCAGGGCTACGGTATAAGATTGGTCGAGGTTTTTCTGCAAGCCGAAGGACTTAAAATCGCTAAACGGATGCAGTCGTGCATCAATAAACACCCCCTGTTGACTGAGAGCATATTTGATAGTGAAGTTGGGTCGTCGCAAGTAGACCACCAGGGCCACCATTAACACTACTAACACCACCGCAAACAGCCAATCTTTTAGCAGTAGAATCGAAATTAGCATCATCGCTACAAAGCTAGCGCCTAAAATGAGATACCAATTAGTCGTGTGTTTTTTGGGTGGATCGTGATGGTCCCAGGCCAAATCGATTTCAGCTGGAGCTTCTTCAATCTCCTCTGTCTCGACGACTGATTCTTCATCTGGCAGTTCAGGCTTGGTGTCAGGTGTTTGTTTAATTGGAGTCAATTGCTTTGGTGTCATAATTTGATTATAGCAGAATTATCGCTTGTGACAATTTTTATAAAATTTGTTGATGTGTAGCTTGGTTGAGCTATTTAAACTAACTTTGAAGATCAGATCCGCTGCCTGCTTTCCGTTGACTTCACTCATTTTGCTGGTCTTCACTGTCCGTGATGTAAAACATGTGAGGGCTTGCTGAGTCTGTTAATAAATCAAAACGACGACCAAAAGTCGTCGTTTTGATTTGGCGGAGGAGGAGAGATTCGAACTCTCGCTACAGATTTCTCCGTACTAACGATTTAGCAAACCGTCCCCTTCAGCCTCTTGGGTACTCCTCCGTCTAAATTGGGCTTCCGTTTTCAGAAGCTCCTGCCTGAAACCTAAATCTTTTCCTCGGCTGAGGGGGCGGGTCAAAACCGTCTGTTGATTTACGTTTCACGCAGCAACCTCTTGAGCTCTCAAGAGCTGGAGTCTATTTTAACATATTTATTCCAAAAAGTTAATTTTCCTAGCCTCTAGACAAAGCCAACCAGATTTGCTATAATTAGAACATAATTTTGAAAGGATTTAAAGCATGAAAGCAATGATCAAAAATGTGATTGTCAGTCTGGCTCTAGCGGCAGGGATGCTATTTGTGCCGGCTTTTGGGTCGGACGCCTTGGCAGTTTTCCCGAATGTTGATGGGGGAGTTCCAGCGGGAGTTGAAGCTGCTCGTGGTGAAAGTCAACCAGGTGAACTATTCGGTGACCAGGGAATTTTTCGCCGAATCACCAACATTTTGCTGTTTTTGATCGGCGTCTTGAGCGTGATTATGTTGATTATTGGCGGCTTGCGCTATGTTCTCTCAGGAGGGAATCAGCAAGCAGTCGGTGCCGCCAAAAACACAATTCTTTACGCCATCGTCGGCTTGATTGTGGCGATTTTGTCCTATGCAATCATCAATTTTGTTATCACTAGCTTTACTGGCAGTGGCTACTCTGGTGGCGGTATCGACGCCTAATAAGCATATCCTTTTTCTAAAAATCCTGCTATAATCTCCTTATTAACAACACTTAATGAGGAGATTTTCAGATGAAAAAGAGAGTTTTTACTGGCTTGAGTGCCTTGTTCTTGCTGCTGGCTAATTGCCTGATGCTAGCGAATCCAGCCCAGGCGATGGATTTGTGGAATGGTGAGCGCCACTTCTACACTGTCCAGATGCGTAGTGATGGGCGAGCTATGACTTATGCTAAGTTGACTTTCACCAATGATGAAGAGGAAGGGCAGACAAGTTATGAATTTAAGCTCCCCGAAGGCGTCAAGGCTGTTGGGCTTTCAGCTCAGCAAGTTTTGGCTCCAAAAAAGTCAGAAAAAATTTGTAAGACCTATGAGACAAGAGAAAAAGTCGCTCAGCGAGTGTTGTTTTACAATCTAAACTCAGACAGCGCTGAAGACGAAGAGATTTATAAAACCAACCGCCAGTGTTTAGAGTATGCTCAGTCAGAAGCGGTTGGCCATGACGAGGATTATAAATTTTACGAAAATGCTATCGGTAGCAATAGTTACTATCGCTCTAGCTATTACAAGAACAAAGAAGACTCTGGGTTTATCTATACCAAGGTCGATTTAAAAGAAGCGGATGGTAAGTATATCATCACTCTCGATCAGCCAATCAAGCCAGGCAAAGAGGGGGCGGTGTTGGTGGCCTACGTTAGTGATAGCTTTACTACTAGCTTCCTGGGTCGGTTTAGTTATACTTACAAAACTTTGATGACCACCAAAAATACAATTGACGAAGCTAATATATCAATTAACTTTGATGATGATTTGTATGCTAAAAATACTGCTGTTCAGACGCGTAATTATTCCCCATCTTCATCAGGTGGTGGTCTGTCTTTATCGGCTGGTCTTGATGTGGCAAAGTCTAACTCGAGTATTGACGACAAGACGGATGGTATTGGTCGGGGCGGCTTTATCCTCAAGAAACAAGAGAGGATTCTACCTGAAGAGACAGCTGAAATTAAGGGAGTTTATGCCACGACCAAGTTTATGGTAGCGATTGGTGATATTATTAAGAAGTTGTTGATTGCTGTGGCTGTTCTAGCAGCAGTTTTACTTGTCGCTTACCTCTATCGCCGCTATCGCAAGAAACATCCCAAACCAACTAAAACTGTAGCTGCTGGCAAGTCTAGATTGGTTGACGGTCTGTCGATTGGCGTGAAGCAGAGCAAGTCGGTGGGCGCCGAGGAGGTGCCAACGATGTGGGGATTGTTTAAAGTGTCGCTTTTTAGCATTGTAGCGACAATAATTTGTTTTGCGACGATAGCTTGGTTGGGCACAGGTATCAGCAGATCGTTGAGTAGCGACAGCTATGGATATTACACTCCTAATCCGATCATTACGACAACTGGTTTCTTGGTTGTTGGCTACTACGGTTTGGTGGTGGTGCCACTGCTGTATATGCGGCATCGCTATAGTTCAGGCAGTCAATATGCTTGGGCCGTGGTTCACGCCATACTAGTTGCAGTCGTAACCGCTGTCATCATGGGTATTTTTGCTTAAAAATAAATCGGCTGAGTTCAAGCTAAAAGCGACTTTTGAGGTCGCTTTTAGATGTGGTATGGCTATCACTTGTTGTTATTAATAGATAAGCTGCTAGCCTTGCTGTTCAAGCCAGTTTTGCGAAACTCCAAGCTGATCAATATCTTTTTTGCTGTTCCTCAGCCGAAAGATCGTTAAATGGTTTGGTTAAATCAGGATTGCCCAGTCAGGGTGTTTGACCCACTCATTGCGCTAAATCCAGTTATTATGAATTAAATCTCCAAAATAGTTTCTTCCTTTATTTCTCGGACAATAGCTGCATCCCACATTTCGTCTTTATCTAATCTCCCGCCAGGCAATGACTATGTTTTAGATCGTGCCCGCTCCAAAACTAGCAAATGCCCCTTGCTATTTCTAATAAGTGCATACTGCCCAATTTTTGCTAATAAATGATTGTCATTTTTCATAATTTATTTCATTAAGTCATCAATTGAAATGCCAAACCCGTTGGCAATTTTTACAACTGGCGGTGTTTTTTGGACGAAGTTCGAACATTTTTTG
>CAZPHO010000004.1:0-39017 GCA_964586855.1 uncultured Candidatus Saccharibacteria bacterium
TAGCCTAGAGGCAATGACTCTCTTGCTTTCGTAAACGAGACGAGATTGTCCTTGCCAACTGAGCTAATCGCCCTGATTGTAAAATTAGGTAGCCTAGAGGCAATGACTCTCTTGCTTTCGTAAACGAGACGAGATTGTCCTTGCTAA
Organism: uncultured Candidatus Saccharibacteria bacterium; assembly: GCA_964586855.1. GTDB lineage: Bacteria > Patescibacteriota > Saccharimonadia > Saccharimonadales > Saccharimonadaceae > CAYLXN01. The sequence goes on from CAZPHO010000004.1 coordinate 148, forward strand.
CTGAGCTAATCGCCCTGATTTCTACAAATTGTATTATACCAAATAAGCAGCCATAACAAAAGCTTAATTCTTAAAGCTATAAATAATGTTACAATGTTAATGTTGGGAAATTAGCTCAGTTGGCTAGAGCGCACGATTCACATTCGTGAGGTCACAGGTTCAAGCCCTGTATTTCCCACCATTGATATTATGCAAAACACTCGAGACATCAATCCGTCGATTAATTTACTCAAAATCTTGGCGATAGTGCTGATGACGATTGATCACATCGGCTTTTTTTTATTTCCTAACCAGCTTGGTTGGCGGGCAATTGGTCGACTAGCGGCGCCAATTTTTGCCTATCTGATTGTCGTTGGCGTGCAAAATACTCGTAATTGGCGAGATTATGCTTGGCGGCTGCTGATATTGGCGCTGGTGTCGCAAGTGGTATTTTGGTTGACAGTTCAGCAGCCTGAGTTGAACATCATCTTCAATTTTTTGGGCGTAGTGATATTGCTTCGGGGGCCGATTTGGGCGAAATTTCTCCTAGTGCCAGCATATATTTTGCTTGATATTGAGTATAGCTGGCTAATTTTGGCGCTGGCGGCGATTTACCACTTAATTAGCAACAAAACTGCTCAAGTAATGCTAGTGATTTTGGCTGGCGTGCTATACGGGGCAATGTCGGTGATGATCAACCCTGGCGTGCCATTTTATGGCCTGCAGACCATCGCTGGCTTTAGTGCGCTGCTAATTTTTGCAGCTGAGGCTCTGCAGGCCGAGTTGAGGCAGCGTCAAATTTTGACCAAAAAACTACCAAAATATCTGCTTTATGTTTATTATCCAGCTCATTGGCTGGTTATTTATATCATCTATTCGACAATTAACTAGCGCCAGCTAAAAAAGTAGCCGCTTCCTGCTGAAACGACTACTAAAAAAAGAAACATCTCTATACTAGCACAGATTTTTACAAAATGCAAGTGCTTTTTGTGGTTTTAATGATTTTTTAATCTTTTCCTGATAGACTAGAGGTATGAAAATTTTAGTTGTTGAGGACGAAGTTCGGATTGCTGAGGCGCTTAAGACTGGCCTGGAGCAAGAAGCTTACGCGGTTGATTTGGCGTTTGACGGCTTGGATGGCTTCAATAGTGCTGAGTCGGACGACTATGATTTGATTATTCTCGACTTGATGCTGCCTGAGATGAATGGGATTGAAGTTTGCCAAAAGTTGCGGGCCGAAGGGCACCAGACGCCAATTTTGATGCTGACCGCCAAGAGTGAGGTTGAGGATATTGTCAAGGGGCTTGATGTGGGCGCCGATGATTATTTGGCTAAACCGTTTTCGTTTGATGTGCTGTTGGCTCGAATTCGGGCGTTGCTGCGACGACCTCGAGAAACTCAAGGCGAAATTCTGATGGCTGGCGGTGGTCAAATTACACTTGATCCAGCTACCAAAGAAGTTAAACGCAGCGGTGAGTTAGTTGACCTGTCGGCTAAAGAATACGCACTGCTTGAGTATTTGATGCGCAATAAGGGTCGAGTGATGAGCAAAAATAATATTATCAATCATGTTTGGAATTTTGACTCAGACGTTCTGCCCAATAATGTAGAAGTGTTCGTGGCCTATTTGCGAGCCAAAATCGACAAACCATTTCCCAAGCAGCCAAAAATCATCCAGACTGTGCGTGGTTTTGGCTATAAGGTGGATAGTTAGTGAAACCGACTCTGAACTCGAAAGGTAGTCTGCGCCAGTTTCTGGCTAGCGCCACAATTCGGCTGATGCTGACTTATTTAGCGATTATCATGACGATGGTGGTGGTTTTTAGTGTTGTTAATTACAAGATAGTCATCAACGAAATTGGCAATCGTGATTTGGCAGCAGCAATTAGCGGCAATCCAGCCGCTCGCCAGTTTTACGCCAATGCCCGCTCATCGCTAAGGACGAGTTTGGTATTTATGAATTTATTAATTTTGGTGGTATCGACTTGGTTTAGTTATCTGTTAGCGCGGTTTACTTTGAAGCCGATTGAGGCTTCGATGAAGTTGCAAAATCAGTTTTTTGGTGATGCCAGTCATGAGCTAAAGACACCGATCACTGCCATTCAGACCTCAACTGAAGTCGCTTTGCGCAATCAGAAACTGACCGCCAAGCAAGCGCGCAAGGTAATCGAAAGCAATCGCCAAGATGCTAATCGACTGCAGGAGTTGGTCGGGGATTTCATGCGTTTGGCGCGGACTCAGTATTGCTCTGAAACTGAGCTCGAGCCAGTTGATTTGTCGATGGCCACCAATGAAGCTCTCAATCAAGTTTTGGAGCTGGCGCTAGCCAAGCAAATTACAATTGACGATCGAGTGGCGCCAGTCAAGGTCTTGGCCGAAGAGACCGGATTGGTTCACTTGATTGTGATTATTCTCGAGAACGCGATTAAATATTCGCCCAATAAAACCGAAGTCGCCATTAGTAGTCGTGCCAGTCGCAAAAGTCTGGTTTTGACGATCAAAGATCAGGGCCAGGGTATTCCTAAAGATGATTTGTCGCGGGTTTTTGACCGATTCTATCGGTCGGACGAATCGCGGCGGCGCAAAGGCCAGGGCGGATTTGGGCTCGGTTTGGCAATTGCTAAGCAGATCGTTGAGAGTTTTGGTGGTGAGATTAATATTACCAGCAAGCTTGACCGGGGAACGACGATTGAAGTTGAGCTAAAATTAGCCTAATTAGACTTTGAAATGATGACCAAGTCGATGCCGTCAACTTTTTTGAATAAAACATAGAAATAGTTGACTAAATCTTTGAGATAGAGATTTCTGGTGGCTGAGCGCAGTTTTTTTAGTTCAGGCAGGATGAAATTCTGAACTTGGGTCGAAGTAAAGTAAGTCGTCAAGTTGCTGTCAATCGACCATAGCCACGGATAATCGATTTTACCAGAGGTAGACGATTCGATATAGCTGACAATCAAGCCTAGGTTTTGCTTGGAGTTGACGGCTAGTTTGCTGGTTTGGAGCGTCGGCCCGATGATTTTAGTATCAATTTTGTTTGGGTAACTAGCCGACAGCTGTTTGATGATCGGATCGGCCTGAAATTTGGCCGGCACTCGGTAATAAGTGACATTATTGAAGCGCCAGCCTTCGCCTTTAGGCAATAGACGATCACGAATCAACTTGGTACTGAATTTCTTTAAATAAACATAATATTTATGTTCATTTGTCAACCGATATTCGTCCAGAATTTCAACCACAATTTTGCGCTGGCGTTGAAAAATACGCTCAATATAGACTTCAAACAATGGCCGCTCTTGACTTGAATTATGGTCAAAATCTAGCAATTGTCGCTCGTATTTTAAACGCTTGTCGTCGAGTTGATTGAGGCTAAACGCCAATTTAGCCAGGTGTTCCTGGCGTTCAGCTCGGCGCCGAGCTGTAATCTTTCGCAAGCCAAAATCCAACGCGTGCATAAACCGCATTATACCCTATTGACTTCTTTTTGTAAATATGTTTTACTAAAAGGGCAGAAGGTCAGAAAACCGCGATCTGCCAACCGCACATTTTGTGTGATGATGATGGGGGACGCGTCCATCCTGCACTACACCGTTCTACCAGTAAAACTTTTCTCGGAATAGCGAGGTTCCCAGAAGGGAGGTGTGTGAAAAATCTTCCTGAGGTTTGGTAGAATTTAATTGATATTATGCTGGAGCAGTCTTTTTTTGGACTGCTCTTTTGGCAAAAAGCTTCAAGTCGTGTAAAATATTAACCAATGGCACCTTGGCGGAGTGGTTACGCAACGGTCTGCAAAACCGTGTACGCCGGTTCAATTCCGGCAGGTGCCTCCAGGCTATTTTAGTAGGAAGTAAAGAGGTGAAGCGACTAATAATAAGAGCAGAAGTGGAATACCCATAACACTCAGGCTTTCTAGGAAGAAAAAGGACATTTTATTAATAGCAATAAAAGCAATGTTGGTTGTGCATGGATATTTTTTCGTCGATTTCCAGCCGATGTCTATGAGGTTTATATCATATTCATACTCACAAGTTCTGGGATTGATAATTTCTACCAGATACTCAGTCGCGCTGCACGTTTCGTATCGCTCGTCGTGTGGTAGCTACTCACTTTTGCTGTATTCGATTGTCGCTGGAGCACAAAAGAATACGGGCGTGAAGAAAGAGGCAACAACCATCAGCACCATTAAAGACAGCACAAAAAGGGCTATTTTTTGAGGAGTTACTGTTTTTAGTCGCTGTTTGATAGTTAGCTTTTTATTTTTTGGCGACTGTTTGTTGATTTTTGGTTCTTGTTTATCCATATCATGCATTGTAGTATAGGTGTTTTTATTGACAAAAATCGGTTTATTTATAGGTTAGATTGTAGTATACTTTATACAGGCGCGGATGGCGGCGGAATCGATAGATTCAAAGTCAATCAATCGTAGACGCAACTCGCGTCAAAAACTCACAGGAAAAAAGATAGTAATTTAACAAAAGTATGTAAAAGATATGCGCGGATGGCGGCGGAATCGATAGATTCAAAGTCAATCAATCGTAGACGCAACTCGCGTCAAAAACTCACAGGAAAAAAGATAGTAATTTAACAAAAGTATGTAAAAGATATGCGCGGATGGCGGAATTGGTAGACGCGAGGGACTTAAAATCCCTTGGCCTAAACAGCTGTGCGGGTTCAAGTCCCGCTCTGCGCACCAACAAATTATTATAATAGTAAGGAGAAAGAAGAATTATGGAGTGGATTATCGGAATTGTAGCAGTAGTCGTTTTGATTATTGCGTTTGTGTGGGTGACTTACAATAGCTTTATCAAGCTAGTCACTCGAGTCGATGAGGCTTGGAGCGACATTACTGTCCAGTTGAAGTATCGACTTGACCTGATCCCCAATCTAGTCAATACCGTCAAAGGCTATGCGACGCACGAAAAAGAAGTTTTTGAGCAAGTGACCGAGGCTCGGTCTCGCTTGGGCAAGGCTGAAGGGGTGCAAGAAACGGCCGCCGCTGAAGTGCAAATGCAAGGTGCGATTCGTGGTTTGTTTGCGGTGGCAGAAGCTTATCCAGAACTAAAAGCAAGTGAAAGCTTCCAGAAATTACAACAACAGCTCGAGGATACTGAACACAAAATCCAAGCTGCTCGTCGCTTCTATAACGCTGGCGTGCGTGACTTAAATATTAAAATTAAGTCAGTCCCATCAAACATTATTGCTAATATCTTTAACTTTAAGGAGCGAGAATTCTTTGAGGTTGACGAATCTGAGCGCGAAGCTGTTGAGAAAGCGCCAGAAGTAAAGTTTTAGTCCATGTACCAGCAAATCGCTTCTAACAAAGCCAAAACTTGGTTGATTATGTTTATGTTTGTGGTGTTGATTGGGGTTTTGGCGGTTGTTTTTGGTTTGATTTTCGATGATATGAATTTGATCGCTCCGGTGATTGTTGGAGCGGTCATTTATGCTCTGATCCAATATTTTATTGGCGGTCGCCTGGCTTTGAGTGCTAGTGGCGCGCATGAGATTGCTCGCGCTGACAACCCGCGCTTGTTTCATGTGGTTGAGAATTTGACAATCACAACTGGCCTGCCGATGCCCAAAATTTATTTGATTAACGATTCAGCGCCCAATGCTTTTGCGACTGGTCACAGCCCCCAAACGGCGTCTGTGGCGGCAACGACTGGCTTGCTTGAGCTGATGGATGACCGCGAATTAACAGCGGTGATGGCTCACGAAATGGCTCACATTGGTAATTTTGACATTCGAGTCAGCTTGGTGGCTTATGGTTTGACTGTGGCGATTACGTTTTTGGCGAATGCAATTTTGCGCTCATCGCCAAGAAGCAACAACCGAGACAGCAATGGCCTTGCTTTGATTATTGGCTTGGTAGCGGCAGTGTTGGCACCAGTTGTGGCGACTTTGATTCAGATGGCGGTTAGTCGTAACCGTGAATATTTAGCCGATTCGACAGCTGCCCTGACCACTCGTGACCCAGAGAGTTTGGCTAGCGCTTTGGCGAAGCTCCAAGCTGACACTCAGCAAATCAAGCGCTCAAGCCCGTCAATGGCCAACATGTATATCAAAAATCCACTCAAACCTGGCTTGTTTAGTCGTTTGTTTAGCACCCATCCACCAATAGAGGAGCGAATTAGTCGGCTGGGGGCGATGGTTGATCAGTTTTAATTATGGCCACTAAAAAATCAAAGCCGAAATCAAAAACCACCAACAAGCAAATCAAACGCCCGTTGGCTAGACCATCAGCTGCTAGATCGGCTAAAATTCGAGGTTGGCGGCGATTTTTAGCTAGTGCTAATCGACGGCGCAAGGCTTTTTTGAGGCGTCGGCCGCACCGCACGCTCAAGCTAAGCCGTCGAGCCGACTATCGGCGTGGACTAGCAATTGAAAATTATTGGCAATTTTCTAAACTGGTCTTTAGCTTAATTAGTCGCTATCGAAAATTTTTTGCTGGACTGCTGTTAGTAACGGTGCTGAGTAGTTTGATTCTGGTCGGCATGCTGCCCCAAAACACTTATAACAGCCTTAAGGAGGCGCTCAATCAAACCTTGGCCAATGATTCAGAAATCTCCACCGACAAATTATTTCGGGCAGCGTTGATGTTTTCGGCCACCGCCAGCACCGGTGGTGTGGCGGCTGGTCAAGATCAGGTAGCAGCCGTTTTTTTGATTCTGATTGCGCTTTTGATTTGGTTAGCAGTAGTTTGGTTTATGCGTAATTCTCTCGCTGGACATGATGTGTCAATTCGAGATGCGCTCTACAAATGCTTTGCGCCCTTAATCCCAATGCTGGGCGTGATTGGTGTGACTTTGATCCAGTTGGTCCCAGTAGCTATCTTTACTATTATTTTTGCGGCCGCCAAGAATACGGATTTTGTCGGAGCAGGTGTTGAGGGCATGGTTTTATACAGCTTGTTTGGACTGGTAATAGTATTGACATTATATTGGCTAATCGGCTCGTTTTTAGCACTAATTGTCGTCACTTTGCCAGATATTTATCCGATGGAGGCAATCAGAATTAGCGGTGATTTGGTGACCGGACGACGGTTGACAATTATTTTGCGCTTGGTCTGGCATTTATTGCAAGTGCTATTGCTATGGATTATTACCATCCTACCCTTAATTTTAATTGAAGACCAATTATCGAGTCGCTGGAGTTGGCTAAAAAATCTGCCAGTTGTTCAGTTCGCAATGATAACTGCCTCAATGGCGTCACTGATTTGGACCGCAGTTTATATTTATATGCTGTATCGAAGGTTAATTGAAGATGAGTCGAAGCCAGCTTAGCTTAGCTCAAGCCAAAAAGCGGGCTGAAGAATTGCGCCAGTTGCTCGAAAAATACAGCTACGAGTATCACGTGCTGGATTTGCCATCAGTTGACGATGCGATTTATGACAGTCTGTTTGGCGAACTTAAGCAAATCGAAGCGACCTTTCCGCAATTAGTTACTCCTGATTCTCCAACCCAACGAGTTGGCAATCTGCTCAAAGGCGGCTTTCAGAAAGCCGCCCACTCCAAACGAATGCTAAGTCTAAACGATGTGTTTGATCGGGCTGACGTTGAGGCTTGGGTGCGGCGAATGGACAAGCTGCTACCTAATGTTCAGCATGAATTTTTGGCTGATATCAAAATGGACGGCCTGGCCTGCGCTATTATTTATCAAAATGGAGTCCTGGCTCAAGCTGTGACCCGCGGCGACAGTTTTGTGGGCGAAGATGTAACCAGCAATGTGCGAACGATTAGAAACTTACCCCTGCGGTTGCGCCCAGTTGATGGTTTTGAGCAGTTTTTAAGTGGTCGAACTGAGATTCGAGGCGAGATTGTGATATTGAAAGCCGACTTTGATCAGCTTAATCAAACTCAGCGCGATCAGGGGTTACCTGAATTTGCCAATCCGCGCAATTTAGCCGCTGGGACAGTTCGTCAACTTGATCCAGAGCTGGTTGCTAGTCGGCCGCTGACTTTTATTGCCTATGACTTATTGCGTGATGAGGCTGATGATGTTCCGACTAATGATTTTGCCTACGAGGCTTTATCTGCTTTGGGCTTGCGCCGCAATTTAGAGGCAGTGGTGTTCGATAATTTAAATGATGTGATGCAGTTTGTTGATACCTGGGATCAAAAACGCCACGATCTGCCATTTAACACCGATGGCTTGGTGATAAAAATTAATGATCGGCGACAATTTGAGCGATTAGGCGTCGTTGGTAAGCAGCCTCGTGCAGCCGTGGCTTATAAATATGCGGCTGAGCAGGCGACAACCATCGTCAAAGATATTGTGATTTCGATTGGCCGAACAGGGGCAGCGACGCCAGTAGCAGTTTTCGATCCAGTGCAAGTCGCTGGCACAACGGTGCAACACGCTAGTTTGCACAACGCTGATGAAATTGCTCGTCTGGATGTGCGACGCGGTGACACGGTAGTGGTTTTCAAGGCTGGCGACATCATTCCTCAAGTTGATCGAGTGCTGGTTGAGTTGCGACCCGAGCACAGCCAGCCAATTGACTATCAAGAGGAATTAGCTCGTCAATATCCGGAGCTAGAATTTGAGCGGCCGGCTGGCGAGGTAGTTTATCGAGTCAAAAACTTTTCTGGGCCGCTGATTTTGAAGCGCAGTTTGATTCATTTTGCATCTAAAGGCGCGCTTGATATCGACACTTTGGGCGAGAAAAACGTGGCGGCGCTGGTCGATAGCGGTTTGGTGACTGACCTAGCTGATATTTATCGATTAGAAAAAAATGATTTGTTGGAACTGGAGCGATTTGCCGAGATTTCAGCCCAAAAACTAATTGATGCCATTCAATCCAAAACTAAGCCGCCGCTGGAACGGTTTATTTTTGGTCTGGGGATTCGTCATGTCGGCGCCCAGACGGCTAGTGATTTGGCCGACCATTTTGGTTCGCTGGAGCGATTGGCTGAGGCTACGCTTGAGCAGCTATCGCAAGTCGAAGGCGTAGGGGAAATTGTAGCTGAGAGTATTTTGACTTGGTTTGCAGATGAAGATAATTTGCAGCTTTTGGCTAAATTTAAGGAGCTTGGTGTCGAGCCGACTCTGGTGACCAAGTCCACTCAGTTGGCTGGTCAGAATTTTGTGATTACTGGCGCGCTGGAGTCGATGAGTCGAGACCAGGCGGCTGACAAAATTCGTGCTCTCGGCGCTAAATTTCAGACCGCCGTCGCCAAAGATACGACCTATCTCGTAGCAGGCGGCAAAGTTGGCGCCGCTAAACTCAAAAAAGCTCAAGATTGCGGCGTCAAAATTATTAATGAAGCTGAGCTCAAGCATTTACTTGGCGAATGACGATTTTTGTTTTAGCTAAAACAACGAAAATCAGACATCTTGACTTGAACTTATAAATATTGTATTCTTTAGTAATCTACGAAGCACCTTAATTTTTGAGTTATTGAAGGTGCTAATTTTTCCTGAGGAGGGATTAAAGTGAAAGAAAATGTCTACAAGTATCCAGCCGATCTGTGTATTTTGGCCTGGATATTGGAATGGTATTCAGTTTTGTGGCAGCCGCAGATTTCAGTCTCGATTTCACATAGCACGCGTGGAGAGATGGCTCTGACGGACTTTCGGCGGATTTTGTTTGAACAGGGAACTGATTGGGTTGGTGATCCAGAGATTAAATATTCAGGACAGCCTGACAATCTAACCATCAACTTTTCAGCCTATGCTACCAAGAAGGCTCACTTCAATTTTTCGTCTCATGTCGAAGCGCTTGCTTGGTCGATTTATCATGCGAAAGATCTCAGACTTGATTTTTTAAGCACCAGCAGATCGGCGACTGGACACCCATCGTTCGTCGGACACTTTGTCCAAAAGGCTCTAGAAGAGAGAATGGTTTATATGGACAAGGAGTACAAAATCAAAAGTAGAAATGGAGAAAATAGCATCGATTTAAAACTGTTTGACCATCCTGTCACAATTAAGTTCGGCGATCGCGGTTTTGCGTTCAAAAGCCAAGAATGACTCAACAACTCAAAAACCCCACGCTTTTCGTGTGGGGTTTTCGCTTGTCGTTTTTAAAATGGCTTAGCTAGTTTGAGTTCTGGATCAGCTTCAGCGATTCGCAAGATTTCGTTGTATTTGCAGATTCGGTCGGTGCGTGAGAGGGAGCCGGTTTTGATTTGGCCAGTGCCGAGGCCGACTGCCAGGTGAGCGATGGTCGTGTCTTCGGTTTCTCCTGAGCGGTGGCTCATGACGGTGTTGAAATTGTTGGCTTGGGCTAATTTGACGGCGTCAATTGTCTCAGTTAAAGTGCCGATTTGGTTGGGTTTAATTAGAATTGCATTGCAGGCCTGTTGGTCGATGGCTTGCTGGAGTAGTTTTGGATTGGTGACTAGTAGGTCGTCGCCAACCAGTTGCAATTTCTCGCCTAGTTTGGCGGTTAACTTTGTCCAGCCTTGCCAATCGTCCTCGGCCAGGCCGTCTTCGACTGACACTAGCGGCAATTGTTTCAGCCAGTCGCCATACATGTTGATCATCTCATCGACGGAAATGGTTCGGTCTTCGGTTGCTAAGTGATAAGCGTCGTCTTGCTTGAATTCGCTGGCAGCGACATCGAGAGCGAAGACTACATCTTCGCCAAGCTGATAGCCAGCTCGGTTGATAGCGTCAGAGATTAATTCCAGCGGTTCAAAATTGCCATGTTGGAGCTGGGGCGCATAGCCACCTTCGTCACCAACGGTTGTGGCGTAGCTTTTTTCTTTCAAAACTTTGGCCAAATGATGAAAAACCTCAGTCCCAATTTGCATTGCGTGAGTGAAGTCGGTTGCGCCAACTGGGATAATCATATATTCCTGAATGTCGCTTGAGCCAGTCGCATGCGCGCCGCCGTTCATGACGTTCATCATCGGCATCGGCAGGCTAGCGTCGGTCTCGGCGATTTCTGAAATGTAGCGATAAAAAGGCAAGTTTTTAGCCTCGGCGACAGCCTTGGCGGCGGCTAGGCTGACAGCTAAAATTGCATTGGCGCCGAGCTTGGATTTGTCGTCTGTTCCGTCGAGGTCGATCATCAGCTGGTCGAGCGTCGCCTGGTCGCTGGCGTCTTGGCCGATCAGTTTTGGGGCGATGATTTGGTTGACATTATCGACTGCTTTAAAAACACTCTTGCCCATCCAGCTGTCGCCGCCATCACGCAGCTCCAGAGCTTCGCGGCTACCGGTTGAAGCGCCGCTCGGCACGGCCGCTCGGCCAAGAGCCCCGGCTTCAAGTTTGACGTCAGCTTCGACAGTTGGATTGCCGCGTGAATCCAAAATTTGTCGAGCCGTGATTGATTTGATTGTAAATTTGTTCATGAGTTAATTATATCATTCAAAGAAAATAGGCGCTACTTTGACGAAAAAATCGTCATTTGGCGCCTATAAGGCTAGGTTTTCCTGCTCTCCTTCTTCTGATAATTATTTTTTGAGTTCCGAGAGCTCCTATTAGTGCTGTCGAGGAGGAAACGTTTCCTAGGATTCTAATGAGAGACAGGGCGATAATAAAAAATATAGCAAAGTATGCAATGTCGCACATCAGCATGGTCCAGCTCCGGAAGCCGGCTTTTTCCTCTACTATTACTAGAACCAGATCTCCGAGAACAATAAAAGAAGCAAACAGAATAAGAATGATAAAACTCATTTTCTCCTCCTTTGCTGACTTTTGGCGTCAGCTGCCACTAGATGGCCGATAAAGGAGTGCGAATTCAACTCCTCTCAGTCACTAATGCAGCGCTCAGACTGAGAAGCTGAAGTCTAAAAAATGAAATCAATGGGAGAGTATAGTCTTAAGGCTCAGTTCAGCTTATTATCACTAAACGCTACCATTATATCACACTAATGCTTATTTGTCAATAAAAGACAAAGAGCTCATTCTATAATCAAACTGATTATGCTAAAATAGAATAGTTTATGGGTGCGGATCAGCAATACAAATACCAGACAGTAACTCAATCGCTCGGTCGGATGCCGCGTGACTTTGTGTTTGTGCGTCACGGTGAAAGCGAGGCTAATGTCGTCCAGAGGGCCGAGCATCAGGGTGAGATTTACGATATGCACGAAGATATTTCTAGCCGGCCGGACTGGCAGCAGCGACTAACTGCCTTGGGTATCAAGCAGTCGAAAGCCGCCGGTAAGTGGATTAGCGGCAATCTTGGTGGTATTAATAGCTTTGATGGCTGTTTCGTATCGCCGTTTATGCGCACACGCGAGACAGCGGCTTATATTGGTGGCGATCATTGGATTATTGATGATCGAATCATTGAGCGCTTTCGTGGAGTTTACGGTGTAATTCCGCAGAAGCGGCTAATCGAAAACGGCCAAGAGCTACTCAATATGCGCGATACTTCGCCGTGGTATGCCCGGATTGATGGTGGCGAGAGTTTGCAAGATGTTTTTAGCCGCTTTCGGGCGTTTCAGCGATCGATGAAGCGTAATTTTCCTGGCAAACGGATTTTGGTGGTGTCGCATGGTGACTTTTTAAAAGTGGCCCAATATTCAATTGAATGGATGGTACCAGAAGTTTGGCAAAATCTCAACAACGACCTGCGTTTGTCGGTTGGTAATGGTTGGATTATTCATTACTCGCGGGCCAACCCCAACAACCCAACTGACTTGCGTGAAGTCGTATCGTGGAAACGAGTAGTTAACCCGCTGTCGTCGACCGATTCGCCGCTGGGCGGCAAGTGGCAAGAGCTGAAGGTCACCCGCACCTACTCCGCTGATGAGCTGCTGAAAATGGCTGAGCAGATCCCGCCACTTTTAGAAGAATAATTACAATTGATCAAAGTTTTTTGGGTCAATTGAATTTTCAGGCGTAATCTGATTAGGGTGTTGATCGATGCAAGCGATTATTTTTTTAAACAGCGCTTGCTGGTCAAAGTTTTGGCCAATAGCTACAATTTCGGTCATTGGTCTGGTGGTTGGCTTAGTTTCGGCTTGGATAGTGTGGTGTCGGCCAACGACTTGGATTAGTAGTCGTCGATTGCGAGCCTTTTTGCCGAAATAAAACCAGCCCTTTAGTCGGTAAACATTGGTTGGTAAATTATTTAATAAATCAGTCAACTTCAATGGATCAAACACTCGCTCATCGCTAAAACTGAACTTAGTGTAGTCTTGATCGGCTTGACTATGATGGTGCCCAAGTTTGAGCTGGACAGCCGATTCAGGTTGGTCGACTAGCAAATTTAAATCAATCTGGCCATTGGTGGCTGGCTGGATGATGGCCTTGGGCTGGTGTTGGCGGATGATTGTTTCGATTTCAGCCAGTGCTTCTGGCCCGATTAAATCAGTTTTGTTAACAATAATCAATCGGCTCGACTGGAGACTGGTTTGCGCTAGTGTCGATTGCTGCTGGTAAAAATCTTTAAAATTGACTCCATCGATCAGATAAATTAAATCTTGAAAAACAATAAACGGATTTTGGCTGTTAAATAACAGCTCCGCCATCTGGTAAGAATCAGCCACGCCACTAGCTTCGATCAGAATTAAGTCTAGAGCTGAGGCGCTGGTGGCTAATTTGTTAAGCGAGTCGTCCAGCTCATTTGATAGACTGCAGCACAGGCAGCCGTTCGACAGCGCCACCAGCTCTTCGCTGTAGCGATCAACTAGGCCAGCATCGATGTTAATATCACCAAAATCATTGACGATTACGCCAATTTTTAAGCCTGATGACTGAGCTAGCAGATGATTAATTAAACTAGTTTTGCCGGCGCCAAGATGGCCAGTGATTACAAAAACCGGAATCTTGGTGCCAACTGAGCGTTTTTTCATCGTTAAAAAATATTGACTACTGGGATGATGATTGGTGTCATCTGGGTCGAGTCGTAGAGAATGTGCGCTAGGTCGTCTTTGAGCTCGTCCTTGAGCTGCTTGAGGTCGACTTTAGCCATATCAGTGCGTTCAATTTTGATCTTGATGTAATGACGAACTCGGCTAATCAAATCTTCGTTCTCTTTGAGATAAACAAAGCCGCGCGACAAGATGTCAGGGGTTTTGGAAATCCGGCCGGTTTTTTTATTAACCGAAGCAACGATGATAATAATCCCCTGAGTCGACAGGTGAAGTCGGTCTTTGACCACCGCTTCCTGGACGCGGTTGTTGGCGGCATCAAACATCACCGCACCGACTTTGACTCGTCCGTTTTTACGGATCGACTTGTCGGGTAGCAGCTCTACCACATCACCGTTATCGCAGACCAAGATATTTTTGCGGCTCAGGCCAATAATATTCTCAGCCATCTCGGCGTTGTGCTCGAGCATTACAAATTGACCATGAATTGGCATGTAGTTGCGCGGGTTAAGCGTGGTGACAAATTTGACGTGATCTTCGTAATAAGCATGGCCAGATACGTGCAGCGGACCAATGCCGTGCAGATGCGAGCGGCCATTTTGAATCACAGTTGCGCCTTCACGAATCAAGCCATCAACCGTGGCAACCACATTTGGCTCATTGCCTGGAATTGGATTGGAACTAAAAATAATCACGTCCGATTGTTTAATCTTAATAAATCGATGAGCGCCGGTCACCATTCGGCTAAGCACAGCATTGAGTTCGCCCTGACTACCAGTGCAGATAATCGTCACCTTACTGTCGCTCATCTTGCTGATGTCTTCGATCTTGACAACCGTGTCTTTTGGAATTTTAATTTCGTTGGTGCGCAGTGCAGTTTCAACGTTGTTAATCATGCTGTAGCCAGCAAACGCCACTTTGCGGCCGTGTTGTTTGGCTTCTTCTAATATCAGCTGAATTCGATGAATCTGACTCGAGAAGCAGCTGACGATAATTCGGCTGTTGGGGAAACGATCCATGACTTCACCGATGTTATCGCCGATGGCAAATTCGTTGGTCATGTGAGTGCCGGGGCTGTCGATATTGGTTGATTCGTTCATCAATAGATCAATCCCTTCTTTTTGGGAAATTTCAACCAGTCGCGGCATGTCAAACTCATCTTTGAGCGGCTTGTCTTCAAATCGCCAGTCGCCTGAATAGACAATCACACCATTCGGAGTCCGAAAAACTAGCGCTACACCGCCTGGAATCGAGTGGGTGACTGAGACAAATTCAAACGATAAATTTGGCCCAACTTTGATTTGCTGATGCAATTTAGGGTTGATTGCTTGATAATTTGGCTTGGCTTCTTGATCATAGCTGTCTTCCATTTGCTTTTTAATCATTTCGATTGTAAAAGCGGTGCCGTAAACAGGCACGTTTTTAAATTTTGGCAATAGCTGCGGTGTGCCGCCAATGTGGTCCAAGTGGGCGTGGGTGAAGATGATTGCTTTGAGCTTATGTAGATTTTGCTCAACATAACTAATATCCTGAATCATGTAGTTGACACCAGGGTAATTATTGTCGGCAAATAGCGTCCCCATGTCGATCATCACCATTTCATCTTGGTATTCAATCAGAGTCATGTTTTTGCCGATGCCAATTTCATTCAGACCGCCGAGAGTGATGATTCGCACTGCTTTGGGGTTGTAGCGAGCTTTTTTAAGCATCGACTGGGTGACTTGCTGGCCATTGTTGCCATTATATGGCGATTTGTTGACCGGCACGTCAATAATGTGCTGAGTTGAGCGCAGATTAACATCGTTAACCAGCATCCGTTTAGCGCGCATGACTTCACCGCGTCGAGTGTTGGGCGCAACTTGAATTGGCGCCATTTTGGTGGTCGATCTGGTTTGACGACCATTGCCACTAGCTTTGGCTGGCGAATTTTTAGCAGACCGAACTGGTCGCTGATTAGTTTTGGGCGCAGGGCGCCGATGATTTATTTTTTGCATATTTTCCTTGTAGTTATTGTTATTAAAAGGTTGAATTCTTGGTTAAAAATTCACAAGTAACCCCGATTATAGCAAATCAATCCGCTAATGTCAAGCAAAATTGAAAATTAAGTAAAAATGACCAGCCGAAGCTGATTTAACAACAGTTAGTTGCGCTCAAGTCGGGTTTGCTGTATAATTAAAGTCGTACTGATTGACCCGACTTCCCCCGCGAGAGTCGGTTTTTTAAAGACAAGACGGAAAGGAAATTATGGAAGAACTAAACTTGAAGCAACTGATGGCGATGGTCGGCGCGATTGCCGAAGAAAAGAGCCTGCCAGAGGATACAGTGCTAGCGATTATCGAGCAAGCGATTGCTGCGGCTTGGCGTCGAGATAACGGCGTGCGCGAGCAGGTGGTTCGGGCTGAGCTCAATACGGTTGATGGCACCGCTAAAGCATTTGTGGTGCGGGAGATTGTTGAGGAGCCTGAAAATGAAGTAAATCAAATTTCGCTGGCAGAAGCTCAGAAGATCCGCCCCGACGCTCAAATTGATGAAGTAATTGAGGACGAGTACGAGGTGACTAGCTTTGGTCGTGTGGCCGCTCAAACCGCCAAGCAGGTGGTGATTCAGCAGCTGAAGGACGCCGAAAAGGAACAAATGATTGCTGAATACGAAGATCGGATTGGCGAAGTCGTCAATGCCAATATCCAGCGTGTCAGCCGAGGAACGGTGTTTGTGGACTTGGGCCGAGGAGTCGGAATTATGCCCAAAAGCGAACAAATTCCAGGAGAATATTACTCGTCAGGTAGTCGAATCAAGGTTTATATTAAGGAAGTTGACCGCGGCGAACGCGGTGTCCAGTTGATTTTAAGTCGGACTGATAATCGATTTATCACCGAGTTGTTTCGGAGCGAAGTGCCTGAACTTGAATCAGGAGCGGTGACGATCAATGCTTTGGCTCGTGATCCAGGTGTGCGCACTAAATTGGCTGTCTCCTCAGACATCCCAGGGATTGATCCAGTTGGGACGATGGTTGGTGGTCACGGCGTTCGGATTCAGAGTGTGATGCAAGAGATTGGTGATCGCGAGAAGATCGATGTGATTAACTGGAGCGATAGCCCTAGCGAATTGATTTACAACGCTCTCAGTCCGGCCGAAGTGATTAATGTCACCCTCAACGAAGACAAAAAATCGGCTGAAGCTTTTGTGGCCAAGGATCAGCAATCAATTGCCATCGGTCGTGGTGGCCAAAATGTCCGACTAGCCAGCCAGCTGGCGGGCTATGATGTTGATATCAAGGTGGTTGGCGAAGATGCGAAGCCGAAAAAAGTTCATCGGAGTGTTGAGGATAGCTTGCTTGATGCACTTAACAGCGCTGAAGCCGACGACGGGTCAGAAACTGATAATTAAGGTAAAGGAGGCGAAGCCCATTTATGGAAGATTTGCCACAAATCATAAATAATTTAACCGATAACGCTCGGTCTAGCTTGATGAAAGCCGATGCTTGGGCGCAAATTGATCAGGTTAATTTTATCGGCACCGAGCATTTATTGCTTGGAATTGCTGCTCAGGCCGAGTCAATTGGCAGCCAATTTTTAGTTGATGCTGGCGTTGATTTGCCAGCTTTGGAGCAATATTTTGGTTTAGACCAGTTCAATCAAGAAATGAGCTTATTTACACCAACTTCAAAGGTGCTGGACGACAGCGTCCGATTTACGCTAGAGTTTAGCTGGAAAATTGCTCAGCAGTATAATCAAAATCACTTGGGCACTGAACATCTGCTCTATGGCTTAATTCACCAAAAAGGCTCGCGAGCGCTGGCGACTTTGGCTGAGCTGAAAGTCGATATCAAGCAGCTGGCTGCCAATCTGGAGCACTATTTTGATCGGCAACTGTTGATTCGCACTCGAGCTGATTTTACAGCTGACAATCTGCGCCAGCAGCAACGTCGACGACACCAGTCGGTTCTGAATGCATTTGGTGTTGACTTGACGGCCAAAGCTAAGGCTGGCCAGCTCGATCCAGTTATCGGTCGTGACCAAGAAGTTGAGCGATTGATTACGGTTTTGTCGCGTCGGACCAAGTCCAATCCAGTGCTGGTCGGTGAGCCTGGAGTCGGCAAGACGGCGGTCGTCGAGGGCTTAGCTCAGCGAATCGCGGCGGCCGAAGTGCCGTATAAGATGCTGGGGACGAAAATTATCCAGATTGATTTGCCGTCAATGGTGGCCGGGACCAAGTATCGTGGCGAATTTGAGGAGCGCTTGAAGCGGGTTGTTAAAGAGCTGTCTGATGACCGCAATCTAGTGGCGTTTATTGACGAACTGCATTTACTGATGGGGGCGGGCGCTTCTGAAGGCTCGATGGACGCGGCTAATATTCTCAAGCCTAGCTTGGCTCGAGGCGAAGTGCGTTTAATTGGGGCAACGACCTATGAAGAATACACCAAATACATCGAGAAAGATTCGGCGCTTGATCGCCGTCTGCACAAAGTTGATGTCAAGGAAACCACAGCTCAACAAACCAAGCAAATTATGGCTGGTTTGAGGTCGACTTATCAAAAGCACCACAATGTGGTCATCACTGACGAAGTAATTGAGCGGGCGGTCAGTTTGGCTGGTCGCTACATTGCGGACCGATTTATGCCTGACAAAGCGATCGATTTGCTCGATGAGGCAGCGGCTTTAAAGCGAGTCTGTCATGATAAAGTCGATGCGCGCACTCGCAAACAGATGTTCGCAATTAATCAACTAGAAATGCGAATCGAGCAGGCGATTGATCAGGAGAATTATCAATTGGCGGCGTCGATTAAACTCGAGCTTGATCGTTGCAAAAAGCAATCCAAAAAAACTAAATTGCCAGCTCGAGCCTCAGCTAAGTTAGAGTTGACAGCCGAAGACATAGCAGAGGTAGTGGCACTGCGAACTGGTATTCCAGTCACTAAACTCAGCCAGTCTGATCAAAAATCACTTGTGAATTTGGAGAAAACTTTAGAGCAGAAAATTATCGGTCAACCGGTGGCGATTCAAGAAGTAGCCCAAGCGATTCGCCGAGCCAAAAGCGGAATCGCTGGCGATCAACGGCCGATTGGATCGTTTGTGTTTATGGGGCCGAGCGGAGTTGGCAAAACTGAGCTGGCTAAGGTTTTGGCCAAAGAAGTCTTTAGCGGCAAAGAGGCGCTGATTAAAATTGATATGAGTGAATTTAGCGAAAAACATTCACTCAGTCGATTGCTGGGCGCGCCAGCTGGCTACATTGGCTACGATGAGGGCGGTAAATTGACGGATGCGGTTCGCCGCCAGCCGTATCGTCTGATTTTGTTTGATGAAATCGAAAAGGCTCATCCCGAAATTTACAATATTTTATTGCAAATTCTTGAGGACGGTGTCTTGACCGACGCCAAAGGCCGCCAAGTTGACTTTAGCAACACAGTTGTGATTTTAACTAGCAATGTTGGCAGCCAGGATTTGATCGATGAGCTGAGTCAGTCGGAGTTTGGGTTTAACATTCATACTTCCAAGCGCCGAACGCCAGCGACCAAAGTCACCTCCGAGAAGCAGGCCAAGCTCAAGCAGTCACTCGAACGGCTAATGCGACCAGAACTGGTCAATCGATTTGACAGCGTAATTGTGTTTAACAACCTGACCAAGGCCGATTTAGTTAAAATTTTTAATTTACTGATTGCTGATTTGCGTCAACGGATGCTGAAGTCAGGAATTGACATCAAGGTGCTAGCAGCAGCTCGCAATCGAATTTTGGCCAAACTTGATCTGTCGACTTCAGGGGCCCGACCACTGCGGCGACTGATTGAGGATGAGATTGAGAATTTGTTGGCTGATGGAATTTTAGCTGGCGACTATAGCGACGGCGATCGTTTACTGGTCAATGCTCGTGGCACAGCGATCAATATTAGCAAACTAACTGAAACAAAGGCAGTTCGTGGACGAGCCTCAGCTGCCAGTAAATAAGCGTCGTCGCGCTGGTGGTTTGCTGGCGTGGTTGGTGTTTATCAGCTTGATTGTGCTGGGCGGGGTTTTTATTTGGCGGCCGTATCTACTGACCGACTGGGTGTTGAGCAGCACTTACCAACCTTCGCCGGTTGTCCAGACTTTGCATGATCGTCTGGGGCTGACGAGTTCGGCTTCACGGGTTTTGCTGGCTAGCCGACCTGAAATCAATGACGCCCACCAATTCAACCAAAACTGCCAACAGCGTGAGGCTTCGGTGACGATTTTAGGCTGCTTTACGCTGAATCAAATTTTTGTTTACAATGTGACTGAGCCGAATCTCAACGGAGTGATGGAGGCGACGATGGCGCATGAGTTGTTGCATGCAGTCTATCAGCGCTTGCCAGCTTCGGAGCGGGCCGAGCTGGATCAATTACTAGAGGAGAATTATCGACAAAACCGAACAGAGGAACTGGATGAGCGGCTAGCGATGTATGCTCGGACTGAACCAGGAGAGCGGGCGAACGAACTGCACTCAATTCTGGGAACCGAGTTTACTAATCTGACCAACGAGCTAGAAAAGCACTATCGTCAGACATTTGACGATCGCCAGGCGGTAGTGGCTTATCATCAAAAATATGCTTCTAAATTTGTTAATCTACTTGACCAACTCGATCAAATTCAGTCCGAACTCAATCAATTAGAGCAGAAAATTATCAAGCAACGGGCTGATTATGAGCAAGCCGTAGCGACGCTTAATCAAGCAATTAATGACTTCAATAATCGAGCGGATGGAGGCTATTTTACTAGCCAGAAGCAGTTTGACACTGAGCGTCAAAGCTTGGCTAATCGCAACTATCAAGTCAACCATCGATTTACATCGATTAATAGTTTTGTCGATCAATACAACCGATTAGTTGGAAATTACAATCGGATTGCTGACCAGCTAACTGACTTACAGGCTGGTCTGGATTCGATATCGAAAGTTAAACAGCCGACCACGGAGGCACTCTAATGGCCAAGTCTAAAACGGCTTTTGTTTGTCAAAATTGCGGCGCCAAACACTCCAAATGGTCGGGTCGATGTGATAGTTGTGGTGAATGGAATACTCTAGTCGAGGAAATAGTCGAAGCCGATCCCAAGACAGCGATTGCTAAAAGTCAACGAGCCGCCGTAGCGCTCAAGCCAGTCAAGCTAGCCACCAAAGCGGCTACCAAGACCAGTCAGCGTCGACTTGGCACTGGTTTTGCGGATCTGGATGCGGTTTTGGGTGGCGGTTTGCTGGCAGGTGGTGTGGTCTTGATGGCTGGCCAGCCGGGGATTGGCAAGAGCACTCTCTTGATGCAACTGGCTGGCAAGGTTGCGACCTCGGGTTCGGTGCTTTATGTCAGCGGTGAAGAATCACTGGCTCAAGTTGCAGCTCGGGGTCAGCGCTTGCTAAAAACTTTGAGCGATGACTTATTGTTTGCCTCGTCGGTTAACGCTGCTGATATCGCTGAGACGATTGAGGCTAGCAGTTACGATTTAGTGGTGGTTGACTCGATTCAGACGATGCAACTGCCAGAGATAACTTCGGCGCCTGGCTCGGTTAGTCAGATTACTAATTCTACCAATATTTTGATTCGAGCTGCCAAGAAATCTGACACTGCTTTAGTGATTGTTGGCCATGTGACCAAAGAGGGTTCGATCGCCGGTCCAAAAATCATGGAGCATTTAGTCGATGTTGTGTTACAATTAGAGGGCGATCGCTACGGCGGCTTTAAAACCGTCCGAGCGATTAAGAACCGCTACGGCTCAACCAACGAAATGGCGATTTTTGAAATGACCGACCGCGGTCTCAAAATCGTCACCAATCCATCAGCTATTTTGCTCAAAGAGCGAATGTCGACCGATGGTTCGATTATTCTGGCGACGATGGAAGGCAATCGACCGCTATTGGTTGAGGTTCAAGCGCTGGTTAACCCAACTAATTTTGGCTATCCCAAGCGTGCGGCTTCTGGTTTTGACGTTAATCGATTGAACTTATTAATTGCGATTCTTGAGCGGCGGACCAAGCTCAAGCTGAGCGATAAAGACATTTACGTCAATGTGGTTGGCGGGGTAAAGGTCAGCGATTCGGGTGCCGATTTAGCGGTGGTGATGGCGATTGCCTCCAACGCCACAGGTCTGAAGATTGCTGATGATAAAGTTGTTTTTGGCGAAGTTGGACTAGGCGGGGAGATTCGGAGCGTGCCGATGATTACTCCGCGGATTAGCGAGGCCAAGAAAATGGATTTTACGGCCGCAATTGGGCCAGCTGGCGATCAAAAGCAGGCTTTTATTGAGCCCGTGACCGATTTAAGGCAAGTATTAATTAAATATTTAAACACAAAGTAAGGAATTTATGACAGAATTTTTAACAGTTATTAACAGCTTAATGTTGCTGGTGATCTTAGGCGTTTTAGTCCGCCATGACCGTGAGCGGGCAGCCAAAAAAGGCGATAGCCGGCAAGTCCTGCTTGACACTTCGGTGTTGATTGATGGTCGGATTGCTGAGCTTGGCAAAACCGGCTTTCTCAACGATGATTTGCTGATTTCGCGAGGCGTGATTAACGAACTACAAATGCTGGCCGATGGTGCCGACCATGATAAGCGAATGCGGGCTCGGTATGGCCTGGATGTTATTCGCGAGTTGCAGGAACAGGCGCTAGTCAAAGTGACGGTACTTGATGATAACCGATCGACACCTGAAGGCGTCGATCATCGACTGCTTAATTTAGCTCGTCAGCATGGTTATTGGCTGTGCACGATTGACTATAACCTCAATAAAGTGGCTAAAGTCGAGGGCGTGTCGGTGCTAAACATCAATGAGCTGGCGCAGAGCATTCGGATGGCGGCGCTGCCAGGTGAACGGATTGATCTTAAATTAACTTCGGCTGGTCAAGACAAAGGCCAGGCTCTGGGCTATCTAAAGGATGGCGCGATGGTGGTGGTGGCTGATGCGGCCAATCACATTGGCGAGACTTTGCCGGTTGTGATTACCAAAAGCTTGCAGACTGAGGCTGGCAAGATGATGTTTGCTGAATTGGTCGAGCCAGATCGGGTCGTCTCAGCCCAGCAGTCTCAACCCAAACAGTCGAAACCTAAGACTCAGTCGAAGCCAGATAATCGAGCAGAGCGCAATCCTAACAAGCCTAAAGTCAACTCTAAGCCTCAGCGCCAGGCAGCGCCTAGACACCAGGAGAGACCTAAAGGCCATCATTCTTCTAAAAGCAAGCCAGCTACTTCTCGACAGCGCAATTCCAAGCCGCGCTCAATGGAAGACCGATTGATGCAAACAATTAAAAACCAGAAGTAAAACTTCTGGTTTTTGACTTTAGCTAGTAACTAGCTATCTCGTTGGCGAGGCCAGCGACGGGTGCTAGAGCTGTTGTTGGCTGTTGGCGGGGTTTCTCCATCGTCATCGTTGCTGCCAACATTTGGCCCCATAAATGATTGGGTGGAGCTGTAGAGTGCTCGGTCGCGGACGGTGACGCTGATAGTTTGGTTGCTGGCAGTGAAGTTATGACTAATCCGAAGAGTGGATGAAGCATTGCCACTGAAGACTGTTTGCCCAGCTACGGCGACAGTGGCGGTGGTCAATGGATGAGTGCCAGCCGATAAATTAACAGTAATTGAGTTTGGCGATGTCTGGACGCTATTGACGCTTGGTTTTGCATCATTACACTTGTGCACGTCGTCTTTTTTGGTAGCGTCATAGCCGTCAGCCCCAAAGACGACATCTTTTTTAGTGATTGGATCTTTCATCTTGGTAACAGTAACCTCAACTCGAGCGTCGGGCGGGGTGCAGTCAGTGGCTAGCTTCTTTGAAACTTTGTCAAAAGTCATCTTTTCGCCCTTAGCAATCTGGCTTTGATTGAACCATGATGGCCAAATATCAGTTTGACCCATGACGGTCATTCGCTTCAGCCCTTCTGGCTGGGCGATTTTATCACCTGACTTCCATTTTCCTTGTTTGGCATAAACACTGTGATGGACGTTATACATGTAATCATTCATCACTCGCCGCACAGGTGAGTTGTCGCTTGAAGCCATTGGTCGGCCATCGTGATTGCCAGACCAGACGCCAGTAGCGATTTTAGACGAGTAGCCCATCATCCAAGAGTCTTTAGCTTGGCCGCGACCATTTTCAGTGGTGCCAGTCTTAGAGGCGGTCCAGACACCGTCGACAACAAAGCCGAAGCTGTAGGCTTGAGCTCCAAATGTCAACGATCGAGCGGTCGGATCGGCTAAAATATCAGTTACCATATAAGCAGTCTGAGGATCAACTACACGTTTGCCTTGGGCGTTTTTCCAGGCCAAGAGCTGTTCGTTGCTAGAATTTTTAACCTCTAGAATATAGGTAATCGGCTTGTAGCTACCACCGCGAGCGATCGAAGCAAAGGCATTGGTGTGCTCAACTTGTCGAACCCGACAGCCACCACCGATGGCTGATGATAGGCCAGCAAACTCTGCATCTGCGCAGTAAGAAATATTACCTAACTCTCGGTTGATTTTTAAAGCTTGCTCAGTGCCAGCGATATACATCGCTTTGACGGCTGGACGGTTGAGTGATGAGCCGAGTGATTTACGAATCGTCACGTTGCCGTAGGTGCCGCGCGTATAGTTTTGCAAAGTACAGTTTGAAACCGACCCCGCACAATAGAGGCTATCGATGTTCTCATCGCGCAAGATCGACCCTGGACCGTAATTGACGCCTTCGCGCTCCATAAACAGCGGGATGTAATCAGCTACTGGCTTGATGCTTGAGCCAGGTTCAAGCAGCGAAGTTGAGGCGTTGCGCTGACCATAGCCGGCTTTGCTGAAATTAACACTGCCAACCATGGCAATCACCTGGCCAGTGTCGACATCAATTGAACTCATTGATAGATTGTCGGCTCCAGTGTAGCCAATCAGTTTGGCACCAGCCGCGACTGCCTGTTCAGCGTATTTTTGAGCCTCTAGATCAAGGGTGGTTGTAATCTTTAAACCACCAGCCCGAACGGTAGTCATGCCGAGTTGGTTTTCTAGCTGGTCACGAACTTCAAGCACAAAATGAGGGGCCTTGATGTCCTCAAAGCTATTTTGTTCACGCTTAACGGTGGCCAGGATATTAAACTTCTTGGCCTCTTCAGCTTCTTCCTTGGTAATTGCCCCAGTTTCAACCATCTGATCGAGCACATATCGCTGGCGAGCGATCAAATATTCATTGCCTTCGGTGTTCCATGGATCGTAAAGATAGGGTTGGTTGGGAATTGAGGCCAGTAGCGCTGCTTCAGGCAAAGTTAAATCCTTGGAGCTTTTATTGAAATAAGCTTGAGCCCCTGATTCGACGCCGTTACGTCGACCACCATAAGATGATTCGTTGAGATAGAGCGTTAAAATTTCATCCTTGGTATACATCCGCTCGATTTCGGTTGCTAAAATTGCTTCCTTGATTTTGCGCGGCACACCGCCCCAACTGCGGTCGTAAGCCTCTTCGGCCAAGAAAACTTGCTTGACTAGTTGCTGAGTCAGGGTTGAGCCGCCTTGGGTACTGCCACCTTTTAAGTTGTTGACCAGGGCTCGCACAATTCCCTGAAGGCTTACGCCGTGATGCTCGTAAAATGATTTGTCTTCGATAGCGACGGTGGCATCTTTGACGTATTTATTGATGCTTTCACTTTTGACGACCAGTTTGTAGTCGCCATCGCCTTTGTCCTCCCAGAGTAGTTTGCCGTGCCGGTCATAATATTCATTGACGGTGGTTTGGATTTTGCGGGTCAAATCACTAGCATTTATCTTTTTCAAATCTTGGCGGTAATAGGCAAACACACTGGCCGCAAAAGCAATACCGACGATCATCAGCACGCCAAATATTTTTAGAAAAGTCAGTAAGCCTTCTTTTGAAAAGACAAAACCAGCGACTCGTTTAGGATGCAAGCGATAAAAGAAACGCTTGACTGGATGTTTAGGCAGGCTGGCTTTATATTGAGCTTTTTTGCGCAATCGATCTTCTTTTTTGGCTTTGCGACTTGAGGCCAAATTGGAATAAAGCTTCATGTTCTTGGATGGTTTAGATTTTTTTGCCACAATTAGTTCCTTGTTGATTCAATTAATCTTAAAATAATCATTATTAACATCGTTCATTATATCATCTTTGATGAATAATTAGTATTTTTTTGCTATACTTAAGGAAAGCAAAAGACAGAAGGAGAAGTATGAAACTAGCAGATGACCTAAACTGGCGCGGGTTAATTAATCAGACTACCTACGAACGGCCAGATCGGATTAATCAACCAGGGATTAAATTTTATTTTGGAGTTGACCCGAGTGCTGAGAGTATGACGATTGGTAATTTGGCAGCGATGCTGTTTGTGCGCCGCTTGATTGAAGCTGGTCATCAGGCCTATTTGCTGGTTGGCGGTGCGACTGGTCAAATTGGCGACCCTGATGGCAAAAAAGACGAGCGTCATCTCAAAGATTTAGTGACCGTTACTCATAACAAACAGCGGATTGTAGCTCAGTTTCGACGACTACTTCAGGGAATGGATTTTATGGTGGTTGACAATTACGACTGGTTTAAGGACATAGGCTACGTTGATTTCTTGCGTGAAGTCGGCAAGCACATGCCGATGAGTCAGATGCTGGGTCGTGAGTTTATTAAAAATCGATTGGGTGAGGCTGGTAGTGGCATTTCTTACGCCGAGTTTTCTTATGTGCTAATTCAGGCTTATGATTTTGTCCATCTCAATCGTGAATTTGGGGTGGAACTGCAAGTTTGTGGGGCTGATCAGTGGGGTAACTCGATCGCTGGTGTCGATTTGCTGCGTCGATTAGATAGCAAGGCCGCCAATGTTTTGTCGCTACCTCTAGTGGTCAATAAATCAACCGGCCGCAAATTTGGCAAGAGCGAAGATGGAGCGATTTGGCTCGACGAAGCCAAGACCAGCGTTTATAAATTTTATCAATTTTGGCTGAATCTGGATGACGAAGGGGTTGAAGATTATCTGAAAATTTACACTTTTCTCAGCAAGTCAGAGATCGAGGATTTGATTGACGTCCATCGCCAAAATCCAGGTGAACGGGCAGCTCAAAAAGTTCTGGCCAAGGAAGTAACGACTCTGGTGCATGGCGTCCAGCGCTGTCAGAGTGTTCAGCGAGTATCTCGAGTGCTGTTCAGCGGCCAGGGTTTTAAGGATTTGAATGCTCAAGATTTGGACTTGCTAGCTCAAGAGATTCCTGAGGCCAAGCTCAATCAAACCACGACTGAGGCACTGGTGGAGTCAGAGATTGCTAGCAGCAATTCCCAGGCTCGACGACTAATTGAGTCAGGAGCAGTGTCGGTTAATGGCCAAAAAATCGACCACGACATCGAGTTGATTGAGCCAAGTTTGATCAAAAAGGGCAAAAATAATTTTGTCTTAGTCAGGTAAATGTGGATTTAATCGACCAAAAACTTTCACCAGCCGCCGCTCAACACCTCAGGCAGTGGTTAGGGCAGCCGAAATATATTGATTATCGATCGGATATCAAGCAACTGATTGCCGAAGGCGATTGGCTGGAACTTGAAGATAGTTTTTTTAAAGTGCTCGAGTTTGGCACGGCTGGTCGACGGGGAAAAACTGGAGTTGGGCCTAATCGAATTAATAAAATTACGATTGGTGAGTCGACGCAAGGATTATGTAGTTATTTGGCGACTGAAGTCGATTCGGCCAAAAGTTTAGTCATTGCCTATGACACGCGCACCACCAGTCAAGATTTGGCTGAATATGCGGCCCAAGTGGCAGCTGCTAATAATTTTAAGGTATACTTATTTGATGGCTATCGGCCGACACCTGAGCTCAGTTTCATGGTGCGTCATTTGCAGGCGGCGGCTGGAATTGTGATTTCGGCTTCGCACAATCCACCGGCCGACAATGGTTTTAAGGCTTATTGGTCAGATGGCGGGCAGTTGGTTAGTCCGCACGCTGAGGCGGTGCTGGCAGCGTCGCAGGCTGTGGCTGACATCAAGGCGGTCGACTATCAAACGGCGATTGATGCTGACCAGATTGTGATTTTAAGTGAAGCCGAGGATCAGTCGTATTATGATGCAGTTTTGAAACAAAGCCAGGGCCAAGCGCGTGAACTAAAGATCGTTTATTCGCCACTGCACGGAGCTGGACAGCGCAATGTTTTGCCAATTTTGACTCAGGCTGGCTTTAAGATTGGTGTGGTTGAAGATCAGATGACGCCCGACGGTAATTTCCCGACAATTTCTAATCAGAAGCCAAATCCAGAAAATCCCAACGCTAATCAGTTAGCAGCCAAGCAGATGCTGTCCACCAAAGCTGATCTGGCAATCACTACCGACCCTGATGCTGATCGATTGGCGGTGGTCGTAAATCGCAATCAACAACCTCAGCTTTTGACTGGCAATCAAACAGCGGCTTTGATCGCCGACTATCTGTTGTCAAAATTACAAACTAAGCATGGTGATCTAGAGCAGCGATTTTATCTAGCCAAGACGATCGTCACGACTGAGCTTTTGACTGAGATTGCTAATTACTACAACACCCAGATGTTTGGCGATCATCTGGTGGGATTCAAATATATTGGCCAAGAGATCGAGAGTCACT
The DNA here is from genome assembly GCA_964586855.1 of uncultured Candidatus Saccharibacteria bacterium. GTDB lineage: Bacteria > Patescibacteriota > Saccharimonadia > Saccharimonadales > Saccharimonadaceae > CAYLXN01. The sequence goes on from CAZPHO010000004.1 coordinate 28,432, forward strand.
TGGCCGATGGCTTGCAATTTGTGATGGGTGGCGAGGAGAGTTATGGCGTGTTGGTCGGTGATTATGCTCGCGATAAAGACGCTGCCAGCGGAGCCTTGCCGATTGCTGAACTAGCGGCCGAGCTCAAGATCGAAGGGCGCGATTTATACGATAAATTACTGGAATTATTTGCTCGTCACGGTATTTTCACTGAGACTCTTGGGAATATTGAATTTCCAGGTGCGGTTGGTTTTCAGCAGATGCAAGAGCTGATGGCTCGTTTGCGATCTCAGCCGCCAACAACTATTGCCGAGCAGTCGGTCAGTGTGGTTAAAGATTACAAAACTTTGACTCGGACAGAAATAGCAACTGGGGCTGAGTCCAAGCTGGAATGCAGCGATTCGGGCAATGTCTTGGTGTTTGAGTTTGGTGACTCTCGGCGAAGGCTGACGATTCGACCAAGCGGCACTGAGCCAAAAATTAAGCTTTATTTGCAGTGGTGGACTGGAGCCAGTGATCAGCCAATAGCTGATCAAGTCCAGAAAGCCGAGCAGGAAGTTACTGACTTACTAGCTTCGATTGAGGCGGAGTTGATTAATTAATCGTGAGTTGGCTAGCAAATGATTCAGTTGGCGAAATCAAGGGCGTGGGCGAGGTTTCGTTTAACAAACTACAAGCGGCTGGCCTCAAAACTAAACTTGATCTGATCAATTACTTGCCACGTGATTATCAGTCGATTAATTTCATTAATAAACTGGCTAATGTCCAGCCAGGGCAAATCACGATAGTTGCCAGAGCTGAAAATATTAATTTACGGCGGACTAATCGAGCCCTGACGGTGCTTCAAGCTGATCTACTGGATGACGATGGCGATAAAATTCAAGCCGTGTGGTTTAATCAACCTTATCGTCAGAATCAATTGCGCAAGGGTAAATTTTACTTTTCGGGCACTTTTGAGTTTACTCGTGGACGCTATCAGCTGACCAATCCGAGCGTAGTTGAAGTTCGCAGTGCCAGCAAGCAGCTGGCCGACAATCGGATTCAGCCGATTTATCCATCGACTCGAGGTTTGAAATCAAGTTTTTTTGAGAAAATTATCAAGAATCTAGCTGGCGAGATTATGCTGCTGGATGAAAGCTTGCCAGCAGTGGTGGTTGAAAAATTGGAGCTGCCAGAGCGAAGTGACGCTTATTATCAGCTGCATTTTCCGGCTAGCATCGAGCAGCTAGATCAAGCCAAGCGGCGTTATCAGGTTGAAAATTATTTTGTGGCCGAGCTGGCGAGTTATATCAACGGTGAGCAATATCGGCAATTGATGGCTGAGTCGGTGGAGACAGACTTGAAACTAATTAAACAAGCTCTGAGCAAACTATCCTTTCAGCTGACCGACGATCAGCGCAAAGTTCTCTGGGCGGTGCTGCAAGATTTAGCTGCTACGACGCCGATGAACCGCTTGATTCAGGGTGATGTTGGCTCGGGCAAGACGATTGTAGCGATGCTGGCGGCGCTGAATGTTGCTAAAGCTGGCGGTCAAGTGGCAATCATGGCTCCAACTGAAATTTTAGCTAAACAACATTTTGCTAATTTTGAACAGTTGCTGAGTCAATTTAACATCAAGACTAGTTTATTGATTGGTGCGCTCAAACCCAAAGCCAAGACGGAGCTGCAGCAGCAAATCGCTGCTGGTGAAATTCAGGTGGTGGTTGGTACTCATTCCTTGGTTCAGGATAAGCTTGAGTTTGCTAATCTTCAGTTGGCGGTGATCGACGAGCAGCATCGGTTTGGGGTGGATCAGCGTCAAAAATTACTCCAAAAAGCCAAAGATTCGATGCCGCATTTGCTGTCGATGACCGCTACGCCGATTCCGCGGTCGCTAGCGCTGGTACTGAAGCACGAACTGAAAATCAGTTCGATTCGCCAAAAGCCAGCTGGTCGTCAGCCGATCACTACCCAGATTATCGACCAAAACAAGCGAGATTTGGTTTATCAAGATGTGGCTCGGCTTTTGGACAAGGGGCAGCAGGCATACGTAGTTTGTGGCTTGATTGACGAGACTGAAGAAACTGAAGAAACTGAGCGTCAGAGTGTTGAGACAGTTTTTGAACGAGTTAAAGCCAGGGACTTGCCAGGGAAAAAGATTGCGATGCTGCATGGCAAGATGCCGTCCGACCAAAAAGATCAGATTATGACTGATTTTCAGAAAGGTGAATACGATGTTTTGGTTAGCACGACGGTGATTGAGGTTGGAATTGATGTGCCGAATGCCACGGCGATGGTGATCGAGGATGCGAAATTTTATGGCCTGAGTCAGTTGCATCAGCTGCGTGGTCGAATTGGCCGTGGCGATCATCCCAGTTTTTGCTGGCTAATCGCCGATGATCAAGCAGTGACCGAGCGGCTCAAAGCAATTGAACGCTCAAACGATGGTTTTTATCTGGCAGAAATGGATTTGAAATTGCGCGGCATGGGTGACCTGTATGGTCGAGCTCAGCACGGCTGGTTTAGTTTGCAGGCTGATCTGGCGGCGCTGGAACAGGCTGAGCAAGGGCTTAAAGCGTATGTTGACGATCTAAGGGCCAAAGACCTGACACTGGCGGCTGATCTTAAAAATTATCCTGATCTGGCGCGGGCGGTAGCTGACTTCGACCAACTAACTATGTTAAACTAAAATTATGCGAATTATAGCTGGTAAATTTGGCGGGCGAATGATTGATACGCCCAAGGGATTTAAAACTCATCCGATGAGCGAACGGGCTCGGACGGCGATTTTTAATAAGCTAAGTTTTCAGTTGTCTGGAGCGAGGGTGGCGGATTTGTTCGCTGGCTCGGGAGCGATTGGGATTGAGGCGCTAAGTCGTGGGGCGGCTAGTTGCGTGTTTGTTGATAATGATTATCAGGCGGTGCAAGTTTTGCGGACAAATGTCGCCACTTTAGGGCTGGAAACTGAAACTGAGGCATTTAAAATGCCAGTTGCGACTTGGGCGAATAATTATCGAGGTGAGCTATTTGATTTAATTTTCGCCGATCCGCCCTACAATGATTTGCAACTGTCTAGTGTCGCCAAAGCAACAAAGCTGCTCAAGCCCACCGGCCAGCTGATTTTATCGACACCCAAAGGTCAGCCATTACCGCAGCTTGATGGGTTGAAGTTAACCGACCAGCGTCAATATGCGCAGGCGCAGATTAGTTTTTACCAGCCTTAGGATTGACAAAGTAGAGCATAAGTGCTATAATTAGGGTATGGCTTTTGTTTGCTCGAAAGAGCGAAAAATACAAGTCAAGAAAAAGGAGGGCGTAAAATATGTTTTTACAAATTGCTATTTTGGTAGGCTTTGCCGCGAGCTTGTTTTTGTTCGCGGCAGTGATAATCCAGGGACTAGCAGTTTCAAGTCCAGTTCAAAAAGAAGAGCCATCAAGTAATGGTGGCGGAAATGGTGGCGGAATCGCCAAAATACTGAATGCAATCGCTAAAGTCTTAGCGATTGCTTCCGTCATCTTATTAATAATTTCTTCTTTATCTCAAGTATGGGAGGTTGTCAAAAACATGTTTTAAAAATCCGAGCTTCGGCTCGGATTTTCTTTTTTAGCAAAAATTTATCTAACGATTGAGTTCGACGAGCTTATCAATCGTCCGCTCGGTCAAGATATTGTTGCGCAGGTCACGAGCGACGTTTGGCTGGGCGAGCTGCTGCAAAGCTTCAGGGCTGTTGGCATACTGTTGCTTGATCTCGTCTAGTCGGGCCTCGACATCTTTGGCGGTGACGTTGATTTCAAAAATCTTAGACAATTCGGCCAGCGCCAAGCCCGATTTGACTCGGTCCACGGCCGCTGGTTCGACGTCTTCTTTCAGCCACTGGTCTTCGGTTTTGCCGATCGACTCGATGTAGCCCTCAAGCGTCAAGCCGCTGTAGGCCAGATTTTGATTCATATCGCGCTTGATAGCTTCAATCTGATCTTGTTTAAGAATTTCAGGAATATCGGTTTTGGATTTTTGAGCGAGTTCAGTCACTAGCTGGTCACGATAATCGCGGTCGAGCTGATCTTGCTTCTGTAGTAAAAGATTTTTCTTGATGTCAATTTTTAAGTCGTCGAGTGTCTTGAAATCGCCAGTTTTTTGAGCTAATTTATCATCTAATTCTGGCAAAACTAGTTCATTGACTTGGTGCAACTCGGTTGTAAAGGTTGCTGGTTTACCCTTGAGGTCTTGAGCGTGGTAATCTTTGGGGAAGTCGACCTTGACGTCGAATTTGTCACCCGCTTTGTGGCCGACGATTTGGCCTTCAAATCCAGGAATGAATTGACCTGAGCCAAGCTCAAGCTGGTGGCCCTTGGCTTCACCGCCCGCAAATGGCTTGCCATCAACATAACCTTTAAAATCAATCGTCACCTGGTCGCCAAGCTTAGCGGCTTGTTTTGATTCTTTGGTTTCAGCATAGCCGCGCTGGATTTTTTCGAGTGTCTCAGTCACTTCTTTGTCGGTAATTTTAGCAATTTGAGCTTTGGCTTTGAGCTTTTTGTAATCAGGCAGTTTGACTGGCGGCACGACCTCAAACGTCGCAGTGTAGTCTAGAGTCTCGCCGGGCACGAACTTAGTTAGGTTGATTTGCGGCTGGTCGAGCGGTTGGACTTTTTGATCTTCCAGGGCTCGGACAATCGTTGTATTTATGATATCGTCAATCACGTGTTGGTTGAGGTGGTTGGGATCAAGTTCTTTTTTAATTAGACTGAGAGGCGCTTTGCCGGCTCGGAAGCCCTTGGTTTTGATGGTCGGTGCCAATTTACGCAGGGTCTTGGTTTCGTATTTACTTAATTCTGATTGATCAAGACTAATCTTGAATTCGACCTTGGTGGTCGATAGTTTATTCATCTCTAATTTCATAGCTTAATTATAACAGATTAGTTGATTGAGGCTAAGTTAAGCGTTTTTGAGCCGATTAAGTAGCTGAGCGGCAGTCAGCATCATTTCGCCGCTAGTAGCCAGATTTTTGAGCTTGAATTTGCGTTGCTTAACTTCATCTTGTCCAACAAAAATCACTTGCTTGATTTGCTTTTTACTAAGCGTAGCTAGACGCTTGCCCAGTTTGCGCTGACTGGCATCGACTTCGAGGTTGATATTGGCTTGACGGAGTTGATTGGCCAGCTTGGTGGCTTCGACAATCGACTCTTGATCTAAGACCATAATCGCGACGCTAGTTTCAGGCGCTAGTTTCGGTAATAAATTATGAATCTTGAGAAACTCTAGCAGAGTGCTCATGCCTGGAGCGACGCCGACGGCTGAGATATTTTCGCCACCGAATAGGCCGACCAAGCCGTCGTAGCGACCACCACCGAATAGTGAGCGATTGTTGTCTGGGCTGGTGTCAAAAATTTCAAACACAGTGCCAGTGTAGTAATCCAGCCCCCGCATCAAACTCAAGTCAAATTGGCAGTTGTTAATTCCGATTGCTCGCAGCTGATCAAGCAGAGTCTGAAGATTGGTTGCCAGCTCAGTTTGAGCAATTTCAGCTGGCAAATCACTGATTTGTTGAAGTTTGATCAATTGGTGAATTTTTTCGAGCGTGACTGGCTCGGCAGTAATCGCTTCCAGCTGGTCTTCGAAGTCCGCGACTGATAACTTAGCCTGGCGATCGAGTAGCTTGGCTAGTGATCGGCTTTGGTTGGCGTCAAGCTCAAGGTAAGATTTGAAAATTAAATCAACTAGCCGTCGGTCATTGATTTTGATAATAAACATCGTTTCGTCGGCCCTAAAATTGAGCATAATCTGGTGTGATAGGTTGATAATTTCAAGTTCGGCATAAGTCGAGTCATCACCAAAAATATCGGCATTGAGCTGCCAAAATTCACGCTCACGACCTTTTTGCGGGCGCTCGTAGCGCATAAAATTGGCAATTGAATAGAGTCGAGCTGGAAAGCTAAGCTGCTGCTGGCGGGCTGCCACCATCCGGCAAACGCTGGGGGTCATTTCAGGGCGAATGGCGACTTCACGACCGCCTCGATCGACGAAGGCATAAGTTTGTTCGCTGGCCAGTTCAGTGCCTGACTTGGCTTTGTAAAGCTCCAGTGGCTCGACTAGTGGCGCGCCGTATTCAGCGAACCCAAATTGGCGGCTGGTTTGGTGCCAAACGCCTGTGATGTAATTAAAAATCTGTTTATCCTCGGGGTAGAAATCGCGACTACCTTTGTAGGGATTGACTGACAGGTTCATTTGGCGTCCTTGTCGCTTGCGGCGGCTAGGATCTTGGATTGGTTTTGTTCAAGCTGGTCGGCAATCATGGCTCTGCGTTCATGAATCCGGTTAGCGATCATTAGCGTTAGCGCCACCACAAATAGCCCCGTCAGAAGGGGCCAATATTGCTCAATTAACTGATAATTCGCCACCAAAACCAGGCAAGCTATGATCAAAATCAGACTAGCGGCTAAATTGGCGATTCGAAGTTTGCGTCGAGTTGGGCTAAGTGGTTTGGTGGTTTTAGTCATGACCAAATTATACTACAAATTGAGGTGATTTTGAATCAGCCACTGATACATAGCGATACCAGAGGCGACTCCGACATTGACTGACCGGGTTGAGCCGAGCTGTTCAATCTGAACCATCATTTGAGCTTTTTGGGCGAGTTGTTCGGAAATGCCGTTGCTCTCGCCACCAAAAATTAAAATTGACTGGCGAGGCAAACTGACGCTACTGAGATTGAGTGCGCCCGGCTGGTTATCAACCGCAATTAATTGATAATCGGCTTCGATTTGGTTTAGAAAATTATCAACCGTCGGGCAGTGCACGACCTCGAGGTAGCGATTAGTCACCATCGCTCCGCGCTTGTTCCATTGTTTGCGACCGATAATATAAACTCGCTTGACGTTGAAGGCATTGGCGTTGCGCACGACTGTGCCGATGTTAAAATCGTGGTCAAGATTTTCAATCGCGATCATCAGGTCAGTGCGGCTGGTGTCGAGGTCATCAACAATCGCTTGGCTGGTCCAGTAGCGATATTTATCAATCACGTTGCGCGAATCGCCATTGGCTAACAAATCTGGATCGTAGTGATCGCCAGTTGGCCAAGGCTTAGGGTGTGGCCCCACGCCATGTTTAGCGGAGGAATTTGGGGATGTAGTCATTGGCGGTTTGAGCGACTAAAGTTCGCAAATCGGTTGGCTGTTTGACGCCCGGATTGAGGGTTTCTAGCGGGTCAAAAATTTCACGAACTTTAGCGTAGAGACCGAGTAGCTGTGAGTCGACATGTTGGTAGGCGAAATAGGTTTTGAGTCGACCTTCGTTGCCGTTGGCACACAAAATTCCGCCGAGATCAGAAGTAGCTTTGCTGACTCGATCGATTAGCTTAAACAGGCGCTGCTTGTCGCTGACTTGCGATAAGTCGAGCTTGACTTTGATGTTGTAAATATCAGTTGTGGCTGAGCCATAAAGCGCTAAGTCAAAATTGAGTTGTTGACCAATTTCACCGAGTGACTTTTTGAATTCTTTGAGACGAACGACTGGCATTTTGATGCCATCGAGAATTGGCACGTTTTGGCCTCGGCCGACTGGCATAAAGAAATCACTCGCTTCGCGCACAGCGTAGAGACTGTGATAATTTTGCTCATCAGATACAATCACTGCCCCACCATATTTCTCGCCAATTTGACTGATTTTTTTGTAAAAACGATTAAGTTGGCGGTTTTTATCGGTGTTGTAGCTGATTACAATTAATAATTCTGGCGCAGCACCGAGTTTTTTGCTGGCGACGTCGAGGAAAGAGAATTTTTTACCGGCTGAAATTGATTCTTTGATGGCAGCCGTTTCGAACAGCTCGATCGAAACTGGTTTCAGGCTAGCAAAATGCTCAATCGCATCGAGAGCATCGTCGATTTTCCAAAAAGCGACAATTGATTTTGATTGATTGAGCGGGTAGGCGCTAATTTTCATAATTGCCTCGCTGACAATTCCAAGCGTGCCGGCTGAACCGACAAACAGAGGTGTTAAATCAAAGCCGCGACTGGTTTTGACGCGAGCGATGTTGCTGTAGCCGAGATTATCTAGCTGTTGGTCGTCAATCGATTCAATCAAGGCCGCATTGTCTTCAAACAAACCATCCAATCGACGGTAAATTTCACCTTCAAAGTCGGCTTGGCCGGTTTTTTTGTTGAGTTCGCGCTTGGACAGCGGTCGTGTCTGGATGACGTCACCGTTGGCGAGCACTACTTCCAGCTCGTGGATATTGGTGGTTAATTTACCATTCTGGCGACCATAAAGCGCATCCAAACCCGAACCAATCGCCCCGCCAATCGTATGATAATCAAGATAGTCGCTAAAATTGAGAGTTAGTCCGTGAGAGTTGACGATATTTTCCAGTGTGTTGAGCTCCATGCCGGCCTGAACGTGAACCAGTCCTTGACCAGCGTCAATATCAATAATATTGTTCAGGTGGCGAGATAGGTCAATTACCATTCCATTACCAATTGCTGCACCGACTTTATCTGAGCCGTTGCCTCGAGGAGTTAAGCTAATAACAGCCGCTTGATTTTTTTCGGCTAATTGATGAGTCAGGCGAGCGGTCTTACGGATATCAGCTGTCTCGCGCGGCAAAACCACTGAGCGCGGCACAATTTGCATTACGCTGTTATCACGGGCATATTTTTTACGAATTGCGGCTGTCGATAAGACCTCTCCGGCCAAGTTGGTATTTAAATATTTACTAATCTTATCCATCAGTTTTCCTAATCCAAATTTCGGTTAGTTTTAAGCTTTAACATAATTACATTTTAGCATATTTGAATTTCTTTGCGAAATAGGTATTTTTTACATCCGCAACTTGACTTTCGAGAACAGCTTATGGTAAAATCAAACTAGTTATGTATAAAAATAGACGCATTAAAAATAAGACAAATATCAAAGCATTAAAGCTAACTTTGCTCGGGTTGTTGGCTGCAGTAGCAGTTTATTTACCAGTAGCATGGGCAGCGCAATTATTTCCGTTTGCTGGTCGATCTTCTGAAGAGCTGGGCCGAGCAAGCCAATCGTCATCTGATGCGACTGAGCAGTCAGAATTAGCGCCGTCAGATTCGCCTAAGGTCGATAAAAACACCGATTCGGGGGTTGGCCGAGAATCCGAGAAAGATCTACCGTCCGAATATGAAGGACCTAATCCTAACTTGGGCGATGAGCTGACTGGTTGGGTTAGTTATAAATCAGTTTCTGTTGACAAATTAATTTTGCGAGTCACGATCGAGCAAACTCTTGGCTCTGGCTCCTGTGAGTTGACTATGACTAACACCCAAACAAAAAAGATTTACACCGAAACCTCGAAAGTAATTGCCAACCCGTCGTCAGCTAGCTGCGAAGGCTTTGATATTGCTATGGATAAACTGGGTCGTGGATCTTGGGAGGTTCAGATAAAAGTGTCGGGGTCGGGCCGAACCGGTTTATTGACAGATAAGGTTGAGGTGTAGCGTTGCGATGATGAGACTTAGATTAATTAAAAAACAGCATTTGCAGAAAACTAGAATAGCGAGCGGTCTTGCCGTGTTGGCTGTTGTCAGCTTTGTGCTCTATCAGTCTGTTAGCGGGCTTCTAACTCAAGCCAATACACCAGTTTTTAGCGCTGGAAATATTATGTCTGATGAGGTGATGGGTAACAAAGACAGTATGACAGTGGCTGAAATTCAGCGTTTTTTGGACAGTAAAAATCCTTGCAACAACACTAACACTCACATGGCAGGCTGGTATCCTCATCTACGGTACAATATCAAAGATGGTAAGTTTGTGTGTATGGCAAAAGAAAGTTTTAATGGCCAGTCGGCAGCACAAATTATTTGGGAGGCGGCTCGAGATTATCGGATAAATCCACAGGTGCTGATTGTTTTACTCCAAAAAGAGCAAGGTTTGGTTACGGATACTTGGCCAAATCACGTTCAGTATCGAACAGCAACTGGCTTTGGTTGTCCTGATACTGCAGCTTGCGACTCGCAGTATTTTGGCTTGAGAAATCAAGTTCGCTTGGCCGCAAATCTGTTTCGCACCGTGTTAGATGGCGGCTGGAGTAACTATCCGGTTGGTCGAACTTATGTCCAATATCACCCCAGCAAAGCCTGTGGTGGCACGTATGTCAACATCCAGAATCGAGCCACCTCAGCTCTCTATCGCTATACTCCTTACCAGCCGAATCAAGCAGCTCTAAGTGCTGGTTACGGTGGTGGAGATAGTTGCAGTGCCTATGGTAATCGCAACTTTTTCAATTACTTTCGTGATTGGTTTGGGTCTCCGTTTTATTCAAAGCCCGTCATCACTTCAACACCAGTCATAAATGCCGAAGTTGGCGTTAGGTATGAATATCAACTCAATTACAAAAATATTGACAAGAGTAAGGCTTCGGTTAAGGTTTCTGGTCCAGCTTGGTTGCAGCAAGAAGGGGATAGGATTTTTGGCATGCCAGTTTTAGACGGCTCAAATTCACAAAAAGCATCAGTTGTGATTTCTGGAAGTGGTGGTCAGGCCGAGCAAGAGTTTCATATAACCGTTAAGCCCTCAGTTAATATTATCACCGAAACAAACGCCAAGATTGATTTCAACAACGACGGCTATAGCGACATTGCTATTACATCTGCTTTTGCTGACG
>CAZPHO010000004.1:39117-54022 GCA_964586855.1 uncultured Candidatus Saccharibacteria bacterium
ACCTTCCATGCTGCTCACGGCTGGAATCAAGCTAAGACAAAGTTTTTTGCTGGTGATGCCAATGGCGATGGCTTTGGTGACTTAACTATGTTAATCGAAAAAGCCGATGGTGGAATCGATATAAAACAAATCCGTGGCTCCAGAGATTATCTTAACTCAACACCACTTCATTTATCCGACTATGGCCTAGACGCTAGTAGCGGCTGGCGCTGGAGGTATATTGAGTCGATTCAGTCACCAGCCGATTTCAACAACGACGGCTATAGCGACATTGCTATTACATCTGCTTTTGCTGACGGTAAGACTTTTAATCTTTGGGTTTTCCCTGGGGGCAAAGATGGTTTTGCTGCCCCGATATTCCAGCGTACCTTCCATGCTGCTCACGGCTGGAATCAAGCTAAGACAAAGTTTTTTGCTGGTGGCTCTGATGGTGATTTGTTTGGTGATATTACCATGTTAATCCAGAAGTCGGATGGGGGGATTGAGATAAAACAAGTGCGAGGTAATTCTGGTCTGCTTAAAAATAACCCTATTTTGTTATATAATTATGGGCTAGACGCAGGCAAGGGCTGGTTGTGGGATTATGTAGATCCTGTCAGATAAGCCAAAAGTCCTCGTGATATATAAATTATTAGCCAATCCATTGGGAGGTTGTTTTATGAGTCAGAAGGTTTCAATTTTAATGCCAACTTATAACGATGCAGACACGCTATCTGAGGCGCTTGAGTCAATTGTTAATCAAGATTATCAAAATTGGGAGCTGATTATCATTAATGACGGTTCAACTGATCGTACGGAAGAAGTAGTCAAGCTGTTTAACCAAAAGTACAATTTAAAAAACCAGCTGATTTATATTTACCAGGATAATGCTGATCAGTTGCGAGCTATTTTAAATGGTGCTAAAAAGATCACTGGAGATATCGTAACTTTATTGCATTCTGATGATTTATTCTATGATGACCAGGTGCTGACTAGGATTGCCAATTATGACTTTGCCGGAGTCGATGCTATTCTAGCTAATTTAATGGCCGTAGATGGCCACCTAGAGCCAATCAATGAGGTAAAAATGAGTCCATTCGATCATTCCAGTGATATATTGGCTAGGACTTTATTAATGTATGGTCGGCAGCAATATAGTGATTCTTTTATTGCGACCAAAGAGTATTTTATCAAGCAAATAACAGTTAATTATTTAACCTGGAATATACCATTTTATATCCCAATCAAAGCTGGATATAAATTGGGTAGAGTGGAGATTGCTGACTTTATCGACCGGAAATATCGTGTTCATGCTGATAACTACATCAATAACGAAGTTGGTAAGCTAAATGTTGTTAATGGTGAATTACGCACTGCCGCTGTTCTGATGTCACGTCTAAATATTCCTTTTTATTTTACTCAATCTATTTTGGCTAGAATCACCAACAAACTAAAGCTACCTTACCGAATTCACTATTCCAAAACTCCGACCAGGCGCCCTGATAGAGTAATAGCCACTATTCTTGATCGGCGGTTTGAACGAAAGCATTGGCAGCAGAATTTATTTCTAAACTCGCTCTACGGTTTTTTTGCTAACCAATGCGAAAGAACCATAGAGCTGGCTGTGCCAAAAGATGAGTTTATATTCTTGGGCTGTGACATGCGACGCTTCAACAATCAGATATTAAGCAATGATCTATCTAGTTTTTATAAAAAAATATTAAATGAAATGGAGCGAGGCTTCTCGGTGATTAAATGTTCTCAAGAAGATAAGCTGGAGTTAGAAAATATTGTTTGCTTTTTGTGTATCTCAAACTTTATCAAAATAGAGGTAGCAGGATGAAGATAGGGATTCTAACTTGGCATTATCTGGATAACTATGGCTCGCTTGTGCAAGCCTATGCCTTGAAAAAGACCTTGGATGGTTTGGGGCATGAAGTTCAGATAATTAATTACCGAAAAGAAGCGAAGACCGACTTTTTGCATAATCTACTTCGGGCTGTTCGTGGACATATGCCTCATCTACCCAATTCAGATTTGAATCGAGTTAAGAAATTTTATCAATTTCAGCAGCGCTACCTAAATCAAACCGCCATTTTTTCTTCTTTAGAGGATATAGAAGACTGGCCAGAGAAGGATGGTTTTGATGCGTTCATTTGTGGCAGCGACCAAATTTGGGCTTCAACTCGTTTTGACCAGGCTTATTTTTTGCCATGGTCTAATGCAATCAATATTGCCTACGCTCCTTCTTGCGTCGTGCGTAATTTTACTGATGAGCAAGAAGCGTTTATTAAAACTAGCTTAGCTAGATTTAGAGCTTTGTCAACCAGAGAAAGTTCAGGCAGCCAGTATATTGCTCATTTGACAGGACGTGTCTGTGAGACAGTTCTAGATCCTTCTTTGCTGCTTTCTAGGGACGATTATAGAGAAATAGAGATTGACAGTGAAGAGGCAGGCTATGTTTTGTGTTTGTTGATCGGTGAGCAGGACAAGTATAGCGAGCAGGTGATTGAGTACGCTAATGGTCGGAAGATTATTAATATAGCTATAACTGATAGGCACCAATTCGGCGAATTAAGAATGGGAGAAGGCTTGGGAGAGCTGCTGGGGTTGATTAAAAATGCTGATACTTTTGTGACCGACTCTTACCATGGCATCCTGCTATCGCTGATTTATCAAAAGGAGTTTTTCGCATTAAAGCGATTTGAGGATCAGGCAACTGATAATCAAAATGATCGAGTTGAAAACATTCTTAGGAAGCTGGGCTTGAGCGAGCGCTATGTTGACTCGACGGCAAGTCTAGCAACTGATTTTATTCCAATTGACTATTCTTTTGTAGAGAGGGTTTTGGCTAAAGAAAAGCAGGCCAGTCTGGCGTTTTTGGATAATAATCTACGTGACTAAAACTTATCATGAGAACCGAAAGATCAATCAAGAATATTCTCACTACCATCATTCCATTTCTAATAATCGGTGCGTTAGGGTTTGTAAAAGTTCGTGTTTTTGTTGGTTTTCTTAAGGATGACCTCTATTCTCTAAGTCAACTATTCTACCAGATATTTAGCTACTTGTCTCTGGCTGAAGCCGGATTTGGGATGTTTATTACTCAGAAATACTACAAACAGCTAGCCAAAAACAACGAGCCAGAAATCAAAGCTATCTACGCCACTTCAGCCATGTTCTTTAGGTTAGTTGGTCTGTTTATTATCATGGCCGCACTAGTATTTTCGTTTTTTATTCACTTTTTAACCAAAGCCGATATTGACAAGTTGTATATTCAGTTGATTTTTATTATTTTTGTGGTCAAAAACTCAGTTGATTATTTTATGACCGCACCGCGTTTTCTGATTGCTGCTGATCAGAAGATGTTTAAGATAAACTTACTAATCAGCATCACCAGAATAGCCGAGATTATAGTCGAAATTATTTTGGTCTACAAAGGAGTGAATTATCTAATTGTTCTCGTCCCAGGAATTTTTATCAGGATTTTGTTTAATTTGCTTATTAACAGAAAGGTCTATGCTGAGTATCCGTTTATCAAAGGAGTATCCGCAGGGTTAAATAAAAAATATCTGAAGGGCGTGGGAAATGTAGTTGCACAGCGTTTAGTGGGGGTGGCTAACAGCAACACTGATATAATTTTAGCTTCAACTTTCATAAACCCAGTAGCAGTAGTTATTTATACCTCATATACTTACATTACAAAGTTTATTTTTGATGTAACTTTTATTATTGCCAGCGCTATAAATTCATCTTTCGCTAGTGCTGTAAACGAAGACAAAGCCAACAGTCGAAAGATGTTTGAGGACTTAAACAGCGCGTTCATTTTAGAGGCTTCCTTTGTTTTTGTGTTTTTGTATTGCTTTTTAAACAATGTGATTAGCTTGTGGGTTGGTGATAAATATTTGCTAGACGATGCCACTTTAGTGATTCTTTTGGCAGGCTTGTTTTTAGATATCGCCCAAAGAGTTTCCTACATGACAATAAATTCCGAAGGTCTTTTTAGGGAAAGCAAATGGGCAATCGGTTGGCAGGCTTTGTTTAATCTGGTTTTGTCGTTGCTACTTGTGCGGCCGATGGGGTTGATGGGGGTTTTGGCAGGGACTCTGCTGTCGAATTTGGTTACTACTTTTTGGTATCTACCGAATTTGGCTTATAAAAGGTTGTTTGGTGGCGGCCAGGCAAGGTTTTTTGTGCGAGTTGTGGTTAGTGGCTTGCTGTCTTTGCTTGGAGCTGTTCTATTTAGCTATATAATTCCAGAGTCGAAAACCGTTGGCGAGCTTTTGATTAACTTTGTTTGGGCGGGATTGTTGATTTTGCTATATGTAGCGGTGGTCAATTACGCTAACTTGAATCTCTCATCGCTTGTAGAGCGGGTTGTGTACTTTGTTCGTTCAAAGCCTAAAGCCTTAAATCCTGAAAAAATCACTTTTTATGTCTTGCACATGAGTCATGGCGGCGTCGAGTCTTCCGTAGCTAATATGGCTAATATGTTGGCTGACGATTTTGAGGTAGAGGTTGTGTCGTTTTATGATTTTGGGCCTTCGGCCTACAAACTAAATTCCAAAGTCAAATTGATTTTCTTGACGAACCAGAAGCCAAATCGACAGGCCTTTTGGACTTATCTCAAGTCTGGTAATCCAAGGTTTTTGATTGAAGGGGCGCGAGCTGTGCGGATGTTGATTTTGAGGCGAAAACTAGTAGCCAAGCATGTCAAATCCAATGATGCTAAAGTGTTGTTTTCGACTCGATTGTTGTTTCATGATCTCGTGAGTAGGCATGGTAGGTCCAACCAAGTCAAGATTTGCCAAGAACATGTTGACCACAAGGATGATTCGCACTATGTCTGTAAAGTTTTGGCGGCGACCAAAAATGCTGACTACCTCTTGCCCGTATCGCAGTTTCTGACCGATAGCTATCAATCAAAAATAACAACCACTTGGCCTAAAGTGAAATTTATCAGACACGCAGTTGATGTTCCAAGAAATATCAACTATCGGCCATCCAAAAAACTGGTTAGTGTTGGTCGCTTGTCGCCCGAGAAGGGATTTGCTGATTTATTGACTATATTTAAAACAATTCACGATCAAGATCCAGAATATACCCTAGGTATAATTGGTGATGGGGTTGAGCGATCAAAACTTGAGCGGCAAATCAATGAACTCAACTTAATCGAAGTTGTGACTCTGTATGGCTTTGTCGATAAAACTAAAGTCGCCAAAATAATTAGCCAAGCTGGGCTGTTTGTGTTGCCTTCGCACGAGGAGTCATTTGGCTTGGTGATTATTGAGAGTTTTGCGCAAGGCGTGCCAGTGGCGGCTTTTGATTCGGCTCGAGGGGCGGTTGAAATTATTAAAAATAGTGGAGCGGGAATTTTGATTGAAGACAGAAATTGTGAGAAGATGGCGAGGCAAGTTATCGAACTGGATACCGAGCGCCTAGAGAAGATGTCAATTAATGCTCGGGCAGTGGCTTCAAAATATGATTTTGCTATAATAAAAAGCGAGTTAATTAATTTTATAACAATAGCAACAAAGGAGAAGCAGTGATCCCTAAAAAAATTCATTACGTCTGGGTTGGTGGCAAAGACAAGCCCAAAGACATTCAAAAGTGTATGAAAACTTGGCAAAAATATTTACGAGATTATGAGATTATTGAATGGAATGAGCAAAATTTTGATATCGATTCACATCCCTTTACAAAAAGCGCTTATGCTGCCAAGAAGTGGGCTTACGTTAGTGATTATATTAGGGCTTATGTCTTGTTTGAGCACGGGGGGATTTATCTTGACACTGATAATCTAGTAGTTAGTTCGCTTGATGATCTATTGCAGAATCGAGCTTTTGTTGGCTTTGAAAATCCCGAATATCCATACACGGCTTGTTTTGGAGCTGAAAAGGGTCATCCTTTGTTGCAGGCGATGCTTGATTATTATGAGGGCAGGGAGTTTGAATTCGATAGTGAGGACCCGATGAAGGCTGTTAATACAAAAATTGTTTCTGAAATTTTGATTCAGCAGTTTGGCTGCGAAGTTAACAATCAAGAGCAAATTTTAGCAGAAGATATTCATGTTTATCCTGACTATATTTTATGCAATCCGTCTAAGCTATCTAAGACAATTCATGTTTTTACTGGCTCTTGGCTGGATGGAAAGAAGCCCTTGGCGAAAAAAGTCAACGCTTTTCTGAAGCTCAGTATTAATAACCAAGCCAAGGCGGGTTGGTTTCGTCGGTTGATTATGCAACAGGGCGATGTTGAGGCATCTTGATGAATTTGGTTAAAGAAATTACCAAAAGAGTTTTGCCGACGAGCGTTGTGGACAGACTTCGTTTGTCGGTTTACAATTTAAGACTAAGACGTATTTTTGATTATGACAAGCGGCTTTTTTTGGAACATTACTCTAGTGATGATAATCACCAAAACGACATTAATAAAATCAACGCTCGGCTGATTTACTTTGCTCATTCGATTGAAAAAGGCTTAAGTCATGAGTCGTTGAGGTATGGTTTTGGTGAGAAGCAAATTACTAAATTGGTGGAATGTCTCATGGCCTATGATGGCAATCGCTTTACAAGCGAATCAAAAGCTTATTTAAATGCGCTATCGGTGCTAAGGGCCTATATAGCGGCTCATGAAACAGCTGAACAAGCAATCCCCGAGTCTATTCAATCAACCTTGCGGCATTATCGATCTCGGTTAAAACAGGCTAGCGATGTTGGTGGAGTATTGGAAGTGAAGGCTGCTGATAAGATTAAAAATTCAAACAAAAACTTTAGAGATCTAGCGCTTGGGAGAGCTAGTGTCCGCTCCTATGCTGTCAAGAAAGTTGACCCGAATCTAATTACTGACGCAATCAACATCGCTCTTAAGTCGCCATCGGCTTGCAATCGCCAATCTTCTCGGGTCTATCTGACTCAAGACCCTAAGACGATTACTAAGCTAATCAAGCTTCAAGCTGGCTTGGCTGGTTATGACGCTCCGTCGACGGTATTGGTGGTGACATCCGACATATCAAGTTTTGTGTCGCTGGCTGAGCGCAACGAGCTGTTCGTCGATGGCGGGTTGTTTTCGATGAGTCTATTATTGGCTCTGGAGTATCATGGTTTAGCGGCCTGTCCGATCAACGCCATGTTTGGCCAAGATTTGGATCGGGCCGTGCACGAATTATTGGATATTCCAGCCAATGAAAGATTGATAATGTTTATTACGGTTGGTTATTTTCGCAAAGCAATCAAGACGCCAAAATCTTTTCGATTGGATGCTGAAGATATAACTTCTTTTAGAAAACTGACTGACAAGGTATAATTAACTGACGTGATTATGGCAGAAACAATGACATTCTTCAATCGATATTACCGACAGGCTCAAACAACTATCAGGCGCCTCCTACCGGCCAAGCTTCTTGGGCAGATCTTCTTTTGGTTTATACTGGCTCAGCCAATCCTTGATCTGTATTTTTTGTTTGATACGGGCAAAAATATTCCACTACAGATTTCTGTGTCGACACTCGTTCGCTTGGCCTTTGCTGGACTGGCGGCTGTAGCCCTTCTTGCCTATGACAGAAAAGATAGTTTTCCTTTCCGGCGCTTTATTTTTAGCTATCTCGTGTTTTGGCTAACGTATTCACTAGCACATCATATCTATAGCTTGGTTGTTATTGGGGGTGAGGGCTACTCGCTCGGGATCGAAACCTTTTACCTGGTTCGCTTGGTCGTTCCATTGCTAGTTCTTGGTTTAAGCATGGTGACCAAGTTTGCATCCAATACCAGAGAGTTTTTATTGCGCTCGTTGATTGCCACGATTGCTGGTTCAATTGTGGCTTTAAACTTGCTTGGCTACAGTCTTGGAACATACACGCATGAGGTCACTAGCATGACTGTGTTTGATTGGACAGGAGATTCTTTTCTTGAAACAGCCACCAAAGGATTTTTTATGTATGGCAACCAAGTGAGTGCTCTTTTACTGTTATTGTCGCTGTTATTGTTGGCGGTTTTTATCAAAAATCCAACTGTCAAAGATTTTACTCTTTTGTTTTTGGCTGTTTTGGCATCAGTGATGCTTGGCACTCGAGTGGCTATTTTTGGCACCTTATTTTCGGTTGCATTGGCTCTGGTTAGTTATCTTGTTTATCACAAAAAACCAAAGCTAGCCACTATTGCTAGTCTACTGGTTTTGATCCTGGGATTATTTTGTCTTTACCCCTTCAGTCCGTCTTTCAATCGTTCAGAGACAAACAAGCTGATTACCGCTCGAGAGCTTCTGAAGAGCGAAAAAGTCAAAAACGCGCTGGTGGTATTGAGTGAAATTGAGAAAGGCGGCAGCGAAGAAGAGCTAAAAACCTTTTTGATCGAAAACTATCAATTATTTTCGATTAATAAAGAAACAATCATGGAACGCTATAGTTATCGTGACTATGCCAAGTTTTGGGCCAATATGTTCCGTGAACCTCTACCTTGCCGTAAGGACAACCGCTGTATTCAGGCGAAGATAGCTGGCAGCAGGCTGTCTGATGACAAAAAAAATCTATTCAGTTTTCGGTTGCTTGGCCTGCTATTTGGCAGCGGCTACACGCGAGCGGATTCCGCCTTCTCAATTGAGCGAGATTTTGTGTCTCATTTTTATAACTTAGGCCTACTTGGTATTGTGCTGTTTCTCTTGCCCTACCTTGTGGTCCTAGTTGTTTTGATTATTTCTGCGTTAGCGCTAGGCCTGTTTACTCGCAAGCTTGCCGTCCTTGACCGGCTAATTCCGATTGCGGCCAGCTTTGTGCTGGTTATGGCGGCTTTTTTGAGCGGCAATGTTTTTGATAGTTTATTTGTGATGATTATTTTTAGTTTTCTCTTAGGTCAGTTCTATCAAGATGCTATTAGCCTTACTTCTTCTCAGCTAAGGAAGGGAGATTATTTTGACAAAATGTTTAAAGGCAGTCGTGCTGCTTTTATTGATAGGCTTGAGGCTAAAATTCAAGATTTAGCAACGGTCTTGGTGGTAACTGCCAATCCAGAAACTTTTGAGCGAGCTAGCCGAGAAAAGGTGTTTAGGCAGATTTTGCTTGATGATCGAGTTGAGATGGTAGCGGATGGCATTGGTGTGCTCAAGGCAGGGCGATGGCTTGGCTATGACATCAAAGAGCGAATCGCCGGCGTTGATATAGCCGAAGAGTTGCTTAAGGTTGCCAATCAGCAGAAGTTGAAAATATCGGTTTTGGGTGCTAAGCCTGAAATTATCAAAGATTTTGCGGATGTGTTGTCGAAGAAATATCCTAACATAGTCGCCGGCGATTTGATCCATGGCTATAATCAAGATAAAGATGCGGACATGAAAAAGATTGTCAAAGGTCAGCCAGATATTTTGCTGGTTGCATTAGGTATGGGCGATCAGGAAAAACTCATTTTTAAACATTTGGATGAGCTAAAGCACTGTATCTGCGTTGGCGTTGGGGGCTCAATTGATGTTTTGTCGGGTAATGTGCAGCGAGCGCCTGAGATTTTCATAAAATTAAATTTAGAGTGGTTATACAGGATAGCTAAAGAGCCTAAGCGATTTCGACGGTTTTATGATAATAATTTTAAGTTCATGCTCAAGGCTTTACTGGCAAAGTTTAGTTTGGAGCAGATAAACTGATTAGGTCTAGTCGAATTGCTGTAGATGATGATATGATGAGCAAGAGAAAGGGGTTATGGCACAGAATAAGAAGACACTGGTAATTGTCCCAGCTTATAACGAAGAGGCTTCTTTGGCGTTTGTCGTCAAGGATTTGTCGAAACTAAAGGATATTGATGTTTTAATCGTCAATGATGGCTCCACCGATACAACTCTTGATCTTCTCAAGAAGTATCATTGGCCACATCTCGATTTGGTTAACAATTTGGGAATCGGTGGTGCCGTTCAGGCAGGATATCAGTACGCGCTACGGCATAATTACGATATTGCCATCCAGTTTGATGGTGACGGCCAACACTGCGCCAAGGAGATCCCTCGTTTGGTGAAAGCTCTAAACAAGTGTGATATGGTTATTGGCTCGCGATTTGTCAGTCAGTCGGACAACTTTCAATCGTCTTTGATGCGTCGAGTTGGAATTTCCTTCTTGTCATGGTTGATAAAAGCCATCGGTGGCGCTGAAGTCAAAGACGTAACCTCTGGCTTTAGGGGTGTTAACCGACCACTGATTAAGCAGTTTGCATCAGCTTACCCAGTTGACTATCCAGAGCCAGATACACTAGCTAGAGTGTCATTTGGTGGGTTTAGAGTCAAAGAGATTGCTGCGCAGATGCGAGAGAGAAAGGCTGGTGAGTCTTCGATCACACCATTGAGGGGTGGTTATTATATACTCAAAGTTTCGGCATCAATATTGCTAACTAAGTTAACTTCGAGGAAAAAGAGGATTTATGTCGATTAGGCTAAAAACTACACTAATAATTCTAATCTTGCTGTCGGTACTGTTTGTTTATCGGTATATTGTCGCCCCTAGAAAAACCATTCAGCCAGCTATACCTTGGTTGCTATTATCGGTGTTGATGGTAGTCCTAGCCTTCTCTGAAGATCTTCTTCGTCAGTTTGCTAGTCTTTTAGGGATCCAAACCACTTCGAATTTAGTTTTTCTAATAGCGCTTGGGGCATTGGTTTGTTTTAATTTTTTGCATAGTGTCAATATTTCCAAGCAAAGAGAGCAAATTGACAAATTAACTCAGCGGCTGGCATTGGTTGAGTTTGATCAGAAATCCAATCAAAATGAAAAAAAATCTCAGTAGGCAGCTAGTTAGTTACGTTTTGGTGGCTGGCTTTTGTTTTGTGCTTGATGTTGCTCTGTTTTATTTGCTGTCAAGTTTTTTTGGAGGCTTTACGATTGGTTCTGGGGTATTTCTGGCGACTTTAGTCGCTCGGATGGGATCTTCAATCGTTAACTATTTTTTAAATCGCAATTGGATCTTCAAGCTTGGTGCAGCAAAGAAAATTGACCGCAACTCATTGATAAATTATTACGCCCTAGTGATAGTTCAGCTGATAGTTTCAGCGATATTGACGACGTTAGTAGTGCATGCTACTAAAATGAACATGCTTGCTGTCAAGGTGGTGGTTGATACCGGCATTTTTGTAGTTAATTTTATCATTCAAAAGAAGTATATTTTTAAATCAAAGACGAATATCTTGTTGGTAGTCTTGGGTAAAATTAGATCCAACTTCGGGCTAGTGGCAGTGTTGGTAATCTATCTTGTTTTGCATCTTTTAGTTTTGCGTGAGCTGGGGGTGGAGTATAGCCTTGCCAGCGATGACTCATCTTATGTTCATGCGGGAATTACGTTTACTCAGACTGGTCAAGTTAATATGCACGGTGTGATATCGGCTCAAATTATGCCGCTGATGAACTGGTTGATTGGTTTTTTGAGTCTATTTTTTGAAGGATATGGGCTTTGGATGGCACTAAAAATAACTTGGCTGTTGTTGGCATTGGCGAGCATCGTAGCGCTGTATTCTATTTTGAAGTTGTTTGTTAGCAGACAATCTGCCGCTCTAACCTGCTTGCTTATGCTGACTCCTGATTTTTTGTGGATGAACAACACTATTCTTACTGAGACGCCGTTTGTATTCAGCCTCCTTTATTTAATTTTTTTTTCATTTAAGCTGGAGCAGCAAAGATCCTCCAAGTACTTGCTATTAGTCACTGTTTTTTACCTCTTGGCGGTGCTGTTAAAAGGAAACATCGCTCCATATCCAGTTTTTCTAGTGGCTTATTTTTGGCTACGGGGTTATGATAAAAAGCTACTGATCAGTCAAGTTGCAGTGGCAGGTGCGATCTGCTGTTTGTTCTTTGTGCCATGGACGATTAGGAATTATAAAATATTTGGTGATTTTATACCATTGACCTACGGCGGTGGTAATCCTCTTCTGCTCGGAACATATCAGGGAATTGGTTTTCCTAGCGAGAATCCTGAAGAGTATAGGGAGTATGCTAGATCGGTTGGTAGCCAAGGGGTGGTTGATTTTATAGAAGACAAGCCAATGCCTGACTACAAACAGAAGTACTACTCTCTAGAGGTTGATGGAATCATTGCCAAGAAAAGAATTAGAGATTGGTGGTTGTTAAACCCCAAGAGTTTTTTAAAAAGCTACTTTGTCCTCAAGCCAGGCTATATTATTTTCAGTCGCTTTTATTGGCGACCAGTGCTAGGAGTTTCGAGTACGTTCGTTTTTCTTTTGGGGCGAATTGAGTTTGTTCTAGCGCTGGTTTGTCTTGGCTTTTTGCTGTTTGTTGTCAAAAAACATCGAGCTGAGATCTTGTTTATATTTGTTAACTATCTTTTTCAGGTGGCAGTTTATTCAATTACTTTTGCCTTTAGTCGCTATCATCAGACTATAGTCCCATTGCTGTTTGTAGGTATTGGCCTAGGTATTGGCCAGGCTGTCGCTTACTGGCTACAAAAAAGACTGAAGCTTTTTGTGTTATTGATAGCACTCCAGAGAGTAAGTTAGCGAGCTAAGTAAAAAAGCTTCTTTTTGGTATAATGGTATTGATATTAAGGAAAAGGAGATAGAATGATAAAAATATTGGCTATTTTTGGCACTCGTCCAGAAGCGATCAAAATGGCGCCTCTCGTGAAAGAATTGCGTTCGAGAAAGGGGATTGAGACTATCGTCTGCGTGACCGCTCAACATCGAGAGATGCTTGATCAGGTGCTACATACTTTTAAGATTAAGCCTGATTATGATTTGAATATTATGAAGCCGGGGCAGTCGCTTTCAGAAGTTACTAGTCGTATATTGATGGGATTAGAAGAGGTGATTAAGGCCGAGCAGCCTGATTTGGTGTTGGTTCATGGCGACACCTCAACTGCATTTGCAGGAGCTTTGGCGGCCTTTTACAACGGCATTAAGATCGGACATGTCGAGGCCGGCTTGCGAACTGGTAATCTGCAATCTCCGTGGCCTGAAGAGGCAAACCGCTTGTTGATTGACGTCCTGGCTGACTATTACTTTGCTCCGACTGAAAATAGTATGAAAAACTTAGTTCAAGAAAACAAGCCAGCTGAGCGCATATATGTCACCGGCAACACGGCCATCGATGCCCTGCAAACAACCGTCGTTGATTCATACGAGCACCCTGACTTGGACTGGATGTCACAAGGCAGAGGAGTGCTCTTAACAGCCCATCGTCGAGAGAATCTAGGCGAGCCGATGGTTCATATATTTAATGCAATCAAGAGGGTTGTAGACGAGTTTGACGATGTTCGAGTTGTTTATCCAATTCATCTTAATCCTAAGGTGAGAGAGATAGCAGATAATATTCTTAAAGACAATGATCGAATTCGGCTAATCGAGCCGCTTGAAGTGGTTGACTTCCATAACTTTTTAAACAAAGCTTATTTAGTTCTAACTGACAGTGGCGGCATTCAAGAAGAGGCCCCGTCGCTTGGCAAGCCGGTGTTGGTTTTGCGTGATACCACTGAACGCCCAGAGGGGGTAGAAGCAGGAACGCTGAAGCTAGCTGGAACTAATGAAAAAAATATCTACACGGCTGTGCGCGAGCTTTTGACCAACGAGGAGCTGTACCAGTCGATGAGCAAGGCCTCAAATCCATACGGTGATGGGCAGGCTAGTCGTCGAATTGCTGATATAATTGTCGAGCAATTGGGCAACAAATAGCAGTAGTTATTACTTTGAGTCCGAGTTAAAGTGGTGTAGTGGTATCTATTGTGACAGAAAGCCAACAATCATAAAATGCTTTGGACGGAAAAAATATCGATTGATAATAACTGGTGGGACAGGGTCGTTTGGTGACGCTGTTGTTCGTCGGTTTTTAAAATCTAACATTAAAATTAGGACTTGACGCCAGCTTCAGTTTGGATTACACTAAATGGCTGTCGTCATTTGACGAAGAATATTTTGGCTTTAGCCAAGGAGGATTAGTTGTGGATCTAAAAAAGATTGGGCAGCAGCTGCTTGCTAGAATCAACAACCTGCCTATCCAGCATCAAGCTGATCAGCTCGAAGACCGAACGATCGACTTTGTTCGTCTCAGTCGCTGGAAGCGCCAGTACAAGACTAGTTGTCAGCTGTTTTCGACGCGCTATTCTGACTGTTGTCAGAATATCGACCATCGCAAGTTTGATCGCTTGACTCAGGGCCAGCGAGATTTTATTATCAACTTGCGCCAAATTGCAGGCGTGGAGTCGGTTGTTATAGATGGCCATAGCTTGACGGTCGCGATCGAGCAAACTGCGGATTGGTCGGCCGACGCGATTAATGCTCGAGTTTTGGCTACCATTAAGAGTTATATTGGCTGGAGCAAGAAGTCAGTGATTTATGATATCGATCAAAAGTGCAATCACCGCCAGATTTCTCCTTAGTAGCTAAATCAAACCCAGATTAAGCAATCTGGGTTTTTGCTTGTTAGAGTTATGTTATATAATTAAACCATGATGCTAAAGCATGGACTTAAGATTGGTTTGGGTCTGCTAGCGCTTGGGTTTTTAGTAGCGCTGATTGTTTATAATTACACTAAACTGCCGCCGTTGCCAGATTATCCGCGTCGAATCGCCACTATGAACAACCACCGAATCACTTTGCTAGAGACTAGAACTCCTCAAGAAAATGCGCTTGGGCTTGGGGCTGTGCCGCAGCTACCTCGCGATTATGGCATGTTATTTTCTGGAAAAGGCTCGATGCCGATTTGGATGAAAGGCATGAGATATCCGATTGATATTATCTGGCTAAATACTGATAACCAAATAATCCACATCGTGCCTGACGCTCAGCCGTCAAGCTATCCCGAGACAACTTTTACCAACCCTGTCGGCACTGACGCCCGGTGGGTAATTGAGCTCAACGCTGGCCTGGCCGATCAAATTGGACTCAAACTTGGCGATCAAGTTGAACTAAAAAACTGAGCGATGAGTCGCTCAGTTTTTATTTTATAATTTCTCTGGTG
>CAZPHO010000005.1:0-35553 GCA_964586855.1 uncultured Candidatus Saccharibacteria bacterium
GTTGAGCGAGGTGATTTTGCTAATCTGCCAGATGGGTTTAAAATCCCAGCTAATTTACCAAATGGCAACTATCAGTTAATTGTTCGAGCTAAAGATCAGCTTGAAAACCAAGACGAAAAGACTGCTGAGTTTACTATTGATGTCACAGAAGTCGTTCCAGAAGAAGAGGCGACTCCGTTGACGATTACCAGCTTGACCTCTGATAGTTCAGGCAGGATTAATATTAGAGGGATAGCGACACCCGGTGCGAAGGTGACAATTAACTATGGCGGCCTTTCGACCTCAACCGTTACGGCAAACTCTACCAGCGGTGTGTGGTCGTCGACCAGAAGCAATTCGCCAAGCGGCAACTACGCGATTGTCGTTACTGCTCAAGATGCAGGTCGGCTGTTGACTAAACTCGAAGAGCAAGTGACGGTTGTTCGCACGGCCAGCACGAATATCTCTCAGCAAGCATCACGAGTTGCTAGTCTACGAGCCGCTCCAATTAGGACTTTTCAGAACTACTTTGCCACCATCATTGGTGCCGCCGACATTGCTCCAGAGGCAACTCCAGCTGCTGAAGACACTCAAGAAGATGCCGCTCAAGCCGAAGTCTTAGGTGCAACCGATTATGACCGCACCGCAACCCCCCAGGCCAATCAAGAAGTTTTGGGCGCAACCAACCGACGTTGGTCGCTGTTTGGCCTAGCTTGGTATTGGTGGCTGGTTATTTTAGCCGCCACTATCAGTTTGCTCTGGCTAATTGTTGCTCTCGTCCGTCGCAACCGCGATGAATACAGCCGCTTTGCCTAAAATCGTTGTTAAGCTTAAAAAGCTGGTGCCAAAAGCACTAGCTTTTTAGTTGTGGCTATGCTACACTGAAATTGTCCACTGTCAACATAAACAGTAAATTAACCAAAAATGAACCAAACTCGCGCTAGATTTATTATTTTTGGGCTGCTAGTCGGTCTGTTTATTAATTTTGGATTCAGCCAATCAAGCCTAGCAGTCTCAATTAACAGCCAAGAGTTGTTGGATTTAACCAACAATCAGCGCCAACAACAAGCTTTGCCGACTCTGATCCTCTCCGATAAATTGACGGAAGCTGCCAAATTGAAAGCGGAAGATATGCTCAAAAACCAATACTGGGCTCATAGTTCGCAAACTGGAGTTGATCCTTGGCACTGGTTTGATCAGGTTGATTACGCTTATCAGTTGGCTGGTGAAAATTTAGCCAAAAATTATTCTACCTCTGAGCAAGCCGTCGAGGCCTGGATGAACTCACCAACCCATCGTGATAATCTACTAAACCCCAAATTCACCGAAATTGGCTTTGCAATTGTTGAAGGCAAAATAAATAGTGAACCGGTCAAGCTGGTGGTGGCGCTTTATGGTCAGCCACGAGCGGCAGTTCTCGGGCAGGCAGCCGTCAGTCCAGGTAGTTTTGAATTAAATCCTTCGACGATTATGGCGGCTTCACCTCTGATTGGTTTTGCTGGGTTGGCAGCCTTTAGCCGCTCTCGACGGCCTTTTGGCTAAAAATTAAGTCATATCTGGCCTAAAAAATCAACATTAGCACTCTTGACAATAGAGTGCTAATTTAGCTATAATAGAACAGATTAGCACTCGTGTTATCTGATTGCTAATTTCTGCACAACTTTTAAATCATTATAATTTAATTAAGAAAGGACAATATGGGGAAAATTATTGGAATTGACCTCGGGACCACCAACAGCGCCATGGCTTACATGGTGGCTGGTAAGCCCGAAATCATCACCAATGCTGAGGGTGATCGAACCACGCCCAGTGTGGTGGCGATCAACAAAAAAGGTGAGCGCTTAGTTGGCAAAATCGCTCAGCGTCAACGAGTCACTAACTCAAAAAATACCATTTATGGTGTCAAGCGACTAATTGGACGTAAGTTTAACGATCCAGAGATCCAAGAAGATGCTAAGATTTTGCCGTTTGAGCTGGTTGACAAAAACGGTTTAGTGGCAGTCAAGATGGGTGACGATGAATATACGCCAGAAGAGATCTCAGCCATGACTTTGTCGAAAATGAAGGCTGATGCTGAGAAGGTCTTGGGTGAAAAAGTCACTGAAGCGGTGATCACCGTGCCAGCTTATTTCGATGATTCTCAGCGTCAAGCAACCAAGGATGCGGGTAAGATTGCTGGACTTGAGGTCAAGCGAATTATCAATGAGCCAACGGCTGCGGCCTTGGCTTATGGACTGGAGGCTAAAAATGATGAACAAATTGTGGTTTTCGACCTTGGTGGCGGAACTTTTGACGTATCGGTACTAGAAATTGGTGATGGTGTGTTTGAGGTTAAATCAACCAATGGTGACACGCACCTCGGTGGTGAGGATTTTGATAATCGAATCGTGACTCATTTTCTGAAGGAGTTTAAAGATAGCGAAGGAATTGATCTGTCGAAAGACAATGCTGCTATGCAGCGACTCAAGGATGAAGCCGAAAAAGCCAAGAAAGAGCTGTCGACGGCTAACGAATATCAAGTTAATTTGCCATTTATCACTGCCGATGATGAAGGTCCGAAGCACTTCGAGTATAACTTAACTCGTGCCAAGATGGTAGAGATGGTGCAAGATCTGATTGACGGTCTTGAGAGGCCAGTCAAGCAGGCGCTTAAAGATGCTAAACTGGCGCCCAAAGACATTGAAAGTGTGGTTTTGGTTGGTGGCATGACTCGTATGCCAGCCGTAGTTGATAAAGTTAAGCAAATATTTGGTAAAGAGCCAATGCAAGGAGTGAATCCAGATGAAGTGGTCGCAGTTGGTGCCGCGATCCAGGGCGGCGTGCTAGCTGGTGATGTCAAGGACGTATTGCTACTTGATGTGACACCGTTGTCGTTGGGAATCGAGACTATGGGCGGCGTCTCAACCAAATTAATTGAGCGCAACTCAACCATTCCGACTTCCAAGTCGCAAGTCTTCTCAACCGCAGCCGATAGTCAGCCCCAAGTTGAAATTCATGTCCTGCAGGGTGAGCGTGAAATGGCAGCCGACAATAAATCGCTTGGTCGATTTATTCTCGATGGTATCGCTCCAGCGCCACGTGGCATTCCGCAAATTGAAGTCACTTTTAATCTCGACGCTAACGGTATTTTGAATGTTTCGGCCAAAGACAAAGGCACAGGCAAAGAGCAATCGATTACCATCCAAAACTCAGGCAATATGAGCAAGGATGATATCGAAAAAGCTCAGAAAGAGGCCGAACTGCATGCTGACGAAGACAAGAAGAAACGTGAAGTGATTGAGGCTAAGAATACACTCGAAAGCACGATTTATCAGGCTGAAAAAATGCCCGATGAGTTCAAGGACAAGATTTCTGATGAGGACAAGGAGGCAGTCAAAAAAGCAGTTGAAGATGCCAAAAAGCACCAATCTTCAGAAGATAAATCAGAGATTGAAAAAGCGATCAAGACTCTGAATGATGTGATTATGCCAATTGGCTCTAAGATGTATCAGGCTAAGGCTGAAGAGGACAAAAAAACCGATGCCAAAGATGATAAGACTGACAAAAAAGACGATGAGCCGGTTGAGGGTGAAGTTGTCGACAAAAAATAATCTAGCTACAGTCAAACATAAAAGTCACCACCCGATCAGGCGGTGACTTTTAGTTAGATTGATAACTTTGCTCAGCAATGGTATAATTTAATCACAATTAACCGAAAGGATTATATGGACAATATTGACAATGAACAACAAACCACCCAAGTCGAGAGCACAACTGCTCAACAGGGTAACACGACTATCGAAAAACAAACTGTCCGCAACGAAGCGACCGTGTCGACTCGAACTATGGTCGAGCGCATTGTCTGGTTTATTATCGGCTTTATCGCTGTAGTAATCGCTATCAGAATCGTTTTGATGCTGCTTGGCGCCAACCAAGGCAACGCTTTTGTCGATTTTATTTACAGCTTGGGCGGCTTCTTCGCCGCGCCATTCTTCGGTATCTTTGGCTATAGCCCAGCCTATGGCAGCTCGGTTTTTGAGATCAGCTCGCTGGTAGCAATTTTGGTTTACGTGCTAATCGGCTGGGGAATCACCAAAGCCCTCAACATCAGCAGTCCAAAAGAAGTTTAGCTTTAACTCAAAACAAGAAAAAACCACCCAGCAATGGGTGGTTTTGATAGAAAAGAACTCATCGGCGCATGGCTTTGGGTGAGCGGTAATATCGCTCCTTTTGCCTTTTTGCCTGCCTGTTGTCTTGAATTGTGTCATCCCCCGACGCGTTGGTGGAGGTGACGAAAAATCCTTTCTCGTCTTTTTCGAAGTAAATTTTCTCTCTTTGCTCTGCTTGTTTCATCGCGCTTCCTCCTCATGAAATTTTAGCAAACGACAATTTGCTGGCTACTATCTTAACATAAAAGCTATAAAAGTCAATAGCAGAATGCCATTTTAGCAGTCTAGACTTTTGAGTGCTAAAAGAGTATAATTTAGACAATGGCAAAGCAAGATTATTATGAAATTTTAGGCGTAGCAAAAACTGCGTCAGCTGATGAAATCAAAAAAGCTTTTCGCAAGCTAGCGGTCAAATATCACCCTGATAAAGATGGTGGCAATGAAGACAAGTTCAAAGAAATCAATGAAGCCTATGAAGTCCTGAAGGATGCAGATAAGCGCCAACGCTATGATCAGTTTGGACATGCGGGTGTCGGCGGCAATGCGGGCGCAGGTGGCAATCCGTTCGAAGGTTTTGGTGGCTTTGGTAATTTTGGCGGGCAGGAGGTTCATTTTGACTTTGGTGGCGGTGATTTTGGTGATATTTTTGGTAGTTTTTTCGGTGGCGGTCGGCCTCAACACCAAACCGAGCGTCGTGGTCGAGATGTCGAAACTAGTATGAGTTTAACTTTTGAAGAGGCGGTGTTTGGGGTGGAGAAAGAGGTTTCGCTTGAGATCGATGATATTTGCGACCACTGCCATGGCAGTGGAGCGGAGCCAGGTCACGACATGAAAACCTGCCCGACTTGTCAGGGTGCAGGCCAGATTAATCAGCCAGTGCAGACCCTATTTGGCACCATCAACCAAACTCGAGTTTGCCCGACTTGTGCTGGCAAGGGCAAGGTTCCTGAAAAAGACTGCACAGTTTGTGGCGGGCAGGGCACGCGACGAGTTAAGCAGAAGTTTAAGGTCAAAATCCCAGCTGGGATTGATGATGGGGCGACTATTCGCTTGCGTGAAAAAGGTGAAGCGGTGGCCGACGGCAAAAAGGGCGATTTATATATTAACATCCACGTCAAAGCTCACAAAAAGTTTACCAGAGAGGGTGATATTATTTTGTCAGATGAAGAGATTGATATGGTTGGGGCAGCTCTGGGGACAGTGATTGACGTCGAGACTGTCGATGGCGTGGTTCAGATGAAAGTTCCAGCTGGCACTCAGTCTGGTGCTGATTTTAAGCTGTCTGGTCATGGGGTAGCTCGACCAAATTCGACCGTTCGTGGTCCACACATTGTCAATCTGATTGTCAAGACGCCAACCCGCCTGAGTAAGAAGCAAAAAGAATTACTGAAAGAGTTTGGTCAGAGCAAAAAACGAGGGCTGTTTTAGGATAGTAAAAGGAGAGATATGAGTTCCGAAAAAGAAAATTATCAACCAAGTACTAAAACCTCAGAGGAGAAGATTGCTGAGATGTATGCTGGCAATTATCTTGAACGATCGGGAATTAACTCACGACAGGCGGTCGAAGCTCTGATGTCACCGCCAGAATCACCTCTATCGAACGAAGACAAGGATCGGGCCTATCGGTTTGAGCAGCAAATTTTAGACACCGAGACTGAAAAGGCAGAGACCGTTGGCTTAATTCTTGCACCTAGCACTCCTTCGCTTTCGCCATCTTTTTTCGCTTAGGCTTTTGTCCAGGAGCAGATTGTCGTCGAGGGGGCAGAGTTACCGCAGTTTGAAGATCACGACAATGTTTGCGCTTGGCTGACTCAGTCAGCCAAAGATCAGTCTATTGACAAGAAACAATTTCAAGAACTAGCTCGTCAGAGTCAGAGTTTTTACGAACAGCAGGTGGCGGATAGAATCGTCAATCAGCAACCAATAGATGCAGAGTTGCTAGCGAGTCGACAGATAGTGATTGAGCCAGAAAAGGTTATTTCGGTTGCTGAGAGACCAAAAGCGGCTCGCTCGGAGCTAAAGAACCTTCTAAGCGGCGACCAGTTAAAGGAGGATAATCAATTAGCTCAAGCAAAAACTGCTTTCGCTGAGATTTATTTAGCTAAAATTAATAGCAAGCTGGCCTCGGTTATTCCTAAGCTCGACATTTTAGCTCAGCAGTCAGAAATTATTCAAGATAATGAGACGGCCGCTCATAGCTACAACGCTCTGTCCAAACCAATGCGCGAAGAGATCTTTAAAGAAGATGGCACGTCCGATCGGTTGTTTGAGCGGTTAGATTATTTACGCAATGGAATAGCGCTAAATGAAGATGGAGCTTCAGCTATTAGCCAGCGAATTCAGTCTCAAGAAGCTCTTGGTTCTAATCAGGCCTTGTTTTCTCCAGAGGAAGTAGCCAGACTAAAGGCTGAAAAAGTGTCGCCCGAAGACACGCAAATATATTTTACTGAGATACTAAAGCGTGCAGGCATTCACAAAGATCAAATTGGCGAGAAAGGCTTTGATGTAGAAATCAACCCAGGAAAGACGATCTTTTCGGTTGACTCTTCGAAAAATCATCTGAAGGTAGGTAACAAAGAGAGGCCCCTAGATGAGGTTTTAGTCGTGGGAGTAGCTCATGAATTTGAACATATTAGCCAAGCTATGGCTGATAAGCGGGTTGGCGAGGTAGTTAAAATTGCTGGTCAGAAAGGCAAGCGAGTTGGCGGGTTAAAAGAAGCTGGCGCTCTAAGGTCAGAGAATGAAGCTAGGTTTAAGTTGTTTGGTGAGACTAAGCCGCGGGTTAATACCTATGGCGCAGCACTTAAAAAACTAGAGCAGGGAGAGCCGCTCGAAAATGCGATACAAGCTTTTTATGATGAGAAGCTCAAATACTCACCCAATTTGGATAAAACCAAGGTTGCGCAAGAGGCGGCCAACCGAGTGGTTCGGCTATTGCGATTCCCCGGTCAAAACTCGCAGCCACTAGCCTATGCTGAGGCGATGATTTTAGAGGATGAACTCAAAAGTTGTGGGGGAGAGGCTAAATCGAGGGCGACGGCTATTACCAGTCTCGACTTGGTCGACCAAATGCGACTTCATCAATTTGGTCTTTTGCCAGACATTGACGGCTTGGGAACTGACTGGTTGTCAATTGGACTGGAGGTGCTGGAAGAAAGAATAGCGATCGTGCTTGGCAAAGAAGTGAGCTCGTAGAAAAATTACAGTGTTTAAAGCTGTCTGCTCTTGGCTGGGCTAAGAGAGGTTGAGCCAGAAAGAATAATTTTTAGCTACAAATTTTTCTAATGATAGCTTTGCAGCTGTTGATTATATGCAAAAATATTGTATAATCCGAAGACAGAGATAAGTGGGTTTAAGTGTTCGTATGATCAAAAAGGAAGGTGTTTCTGATGAATAAAAGAGTTTTACTGATAACTAGGGCAAGATCAGCGCGCGCTAAACAGCGAGCAGCTAATTTTACGTTGCGACTTGATGAGTTGGTTGGAGATAACGCAGAGGTCCAAGGCTGTGAGATCTCAGAGTTATTTTTCGAACTCAGTTTTGAGCAAGTAGCCATCTATCATCCAGAAAAAAAGTTTGATTTACGTGATTTTGACTTAGTTGTTGTTCGGCACATTGGCAAGCTTGCTGTTGAGGCAAGCGCAATTGCTGGTTACTGTCAGCACTTTGGAGTTAAATACACAGACAACTATCTCAATCGCTTACTTCCTGATAATAAAATCGCTAACCAGTCTGCGCTTTGGTTTACAGGCATTAAATCATTTCCTCGAACATTTTACGGCTCAGTGCCTGAGATGAAGCGCCGCTTGTCTGAACTAGGTGGCAAAGCCGTTCTTAAGGACGAAGAGGGTAGTAAGGGCCGACTTAATTTTGTGGTTTCTAGCCCCGAGGAAATTGATAAAATTATCAATCAAAATCCTGAAAGTCAGTTTTTGCTCCAAGAATTTATTCCTAACGACAGTGATTTACGAGTTTTAGTCCTGAACGGCAAGGTGGCAATGATTATCAAACGAACTGGAGGCAAGTCTTCTCACTTAAACAATACCTCTCAAGGAGGTGTAGCTGAAATCATCCCTACAGAGCAAATTGACAAAGCGATTATTGATTTATCAATAAAAGCAGCCGCAGTTCTTAAGCTGGAGGTTGCGGGAGTTGATGTTATGATTAATTCTGAGACAGGAGAAGTCTTTCTGCTAGAGGTCAATAACGCGCCGCAGATATCTTCAGGTAGTTTTTTAGAAGAGAAGCTGGAGGTGTATAGTAAAATGGTAAGGGATTTGGTAAATGATGAAAAGTAAATTGATTGTTGGTCGCAATGCTCGGGTCGATTTTGGCAAACGGGTTGTCGGTGTTCCAGCCAAGATTGACACTGGGGCTGATGGTTCGTCAGTTTGGGCAACTAATATTCGGGTGGATAAAGACGGTGTGCTTTTATTCTCTCTCTTTGGAGAAGGTTCGCCTTACTATAACGGAAAAGTTTTCAAAAGAACTAATTACTCGGCAGTAGTTGTTAAGAGCTCTTCAGGGCATAAGACTTTAAAGTATCGTACTCATTTCAGTATAAAGATTGCTGGCAAGAAAATTAAAACTCTTTTTGCACTTTCTGATCGCTCATCGCATATTTACCCAATTCTTATTGGTCGACGCACTCTAAGTGGCAAATTCCTGGTCGATGTTAGCCTTTCAGAGGTAAAAATGAACGATAAGCCAGTTAATACCGGACTGAACAAGAGGCTACAAGCTGATCCAGTCGCTTTTCATAAAAAATATTATCAGGAAAAGGAGTATGATTAAATGAAAATTGCAATTTTATCTAATGGCAATGCCAATTACTCAACCAAACGGCTCAAAGAAGAGGCGGAAAAGCGTGGCCATAAAGTCAAGATTATTAAGTATAAAAACTGCTATGTTTCGATTGAGAAGAAAAATAACAAAGTTTTCTACAAAGGAAGTCCGTTGGGTAAGTTTGATGCGGTTATTCCACGGATTGCGGCGAATATGACTAAATACGGGACAACAATTTTGCGTCAACTGGAAATGCAAGGGGACTATACGATGTCGCGATCGATTGCGATTACTCGGGCACGAGATAAGTTGCGTTCGATGCAGCTCTTGGCTAAGGATGGCGTAGCGATTCCCAAGACGGTTGTTTCGCGCAATACGACTGATATAGATGATTTGCTGGAGCAACTTGGCGGTACGCCAGTGATTATTAAATTAGCGAGGGGTACGCATGGCAACGGCGTGGTCTTGGCAGAGACTAAAAAAGCCGCCAAATCCGTTTTGCAGGCGTTTTATTTGACTAATTCGGATGGAACTAATATCTTACTGCAAGAGTTTATCAAAGAATCAGCAGGTACAGATATTCGGGCGTTTGTGGTTGGTGGACGAGTGGTTGCTAGCATGCAACGTCAAAGCTTGGATGATGATTTTCGGTCAAATTTGCATAAAGGCGGTGTCGGCACTCCAGTTAAGCTGACGGCAGACGAGCGACGGATGGCGGTCAAAGCAGCTAAGGCGATGGGCTTGAGTGTGGCTGGTGTTGATTTGATGCGCTCAGAGCGAGGGCCATTAGTGCTTGAAGTCAACGCTTCACCTGGATTTGGTATCGAACAGGTGACTGGTCGCAATGTTGCAGAGGCTGTGATCGAACATGTGGAGCGCAGTGTCAAGCGCGGCGCTAAAAAAGATCGAATTGGTGCTTAGTATTTACATTTTTTCTGATACTTTGCTATAATAAAACACAAGCATGGTTTATATTATTATTTTGCTTGTGACAATCATCCTGGCCAGTGTGGCTCGGAAGAATCTTGGCCTGCCGATTATGGTGGCAATTGTCGCTAGTGCGGTAGTGAGCTTGTGGAGTCCTCAGCTGGCTGAAGCGGCTAACAAACTATTCAATAACGCTTCGGTGGAGATTGTTCAAGCCCTGATTGAGGTTTTTGCTGTTCTTGGCTTAACTAGCTGGGCGGTTTTCTCGTCACCCGCTGGCTCAGGCTCGATGATTAAATCGGCTATTGGTGCCACTTTCTTGGGCCTGGCGCTGATTTACGTTTTGCGTGAGAGTATTGCTCTGATTTTTCAGATTGACGGCCTTTCGGCAGTGATTGATGAGTTGATGGTGACATTTCGTCCAATTGTCTTCTCGGTGATTGCTGGTTTTGCCCTGTTTTCGGCCTTAGCTAATCGATCAGGCGACTAATGGTCGACTTTCAGCCATCATCTTTGTCTGATTCCAAACCACCAGCTAGTTCCAGCTCGGCGCCTTCTTCTCCGCCGTCAACTACGCCACCAGTTGACACAGGAGGTTCTTACAGCAGCGGGCGAAGCTATAATCCACGTGGTAGTCTAATTTATGGCATTTTAATCTTATTAGCAATTTTGTTCTCAATTTTTATCCTCTGGAAGTTGGTTGACGGCAGTTTAGATTTTGAAAATATCGGTGATTCGTTCAAGCGCAAGGATAACGACTCGTCAATTGAAATTCCTAGGCCAGTTTACTAACTAGATTTGGGGCAAGTCAATGTCCACGCTTAAGCGACCAACAATAATTAAGAGCCTTAACCGGCTCCATTTTTCATGGTTGCTGATAGTGTTTGGAGTAGGGGTTATGCTTGGGGTTTTGGCTTCAGGCTATCGGTTGCTAAACTTAGGCTCAACTGTCTGGCTGGTGCTGGTGGTTCTGGGTGTCGTAGTGGCCGCCGCTCGGCCGAGGTTTATAATTTCGGCGCTAATGGTGTTGATTTTTAGCTTGCTGCTCGGTTGGCAATTTGGCTCTGGCCCACAAGCTGACATCAAAATTTATCAAGCACTGATTGGTCAAAATATATCACTGAGCGGTCAAATTCAAGACGACATTAGCACTGGTCGGACTGGTGCTAATGTGATTCGATTACACAAACTTAAGCTTGGCTCGGAAAATCTAGCTGGCTCGGTGCTGGTGATGACTCGAAACTCGACCGACCATTTGCGTCGTGGCGATCAATTAACTCTTCAGGGCAAGCTTGATGATGGCCTGGGTGGTTATGTGGCGACCATGCCGAATGCGCAGATTGTCAACGCCACGGCTGGTAGCGATTTTGGTGTTCGGTGGCGTGATTTTTTAGCCGATAAGCTGGAATTAGCGCTGCCAAATCAGTCGGCGCAATTAATAGAGGCTTTTTTGCTAGGCAAGCGGCGAATGTTTGAGCAAAAACTAATCGACGATTTTACGACCACTGGCTTGGTGCACTTGCTGGTTGCTAGTGGCTTTCACCTCACGCTAATTGCTGGCTCGGCCAAATCGGCACTGGCTAAATATTCGCGCAAACTGGCGCTAGTTGGCAGTTTGGCGTTGTCTTTAATTTTCATTTTGATGACTGGTTTTTCAGCCAGTATGGTTCGAGCTGGGTTGGTGGTGGCGCTGGCCACGATTGTTTGGTATTATGGTCGGCAGTTTCAGCCGCTCAAATTATTGCTGCTAGTTATGGGAGCGTCGCTGTTTATCAACCCTCTTTACCTGTGGGGCGATGCGGCTTGGTGGCTGTCGTTTATGTCGTTCTTTGGGGTGCTAATTGTGGCGCCGATTTTGATTGAATTTTTCTACGGCCAAGTCAAACTAGGTTTTTTCAAGTCGATAATTTTTACTTCGATCGCCGCTCAGTTAGCGGTTTTGCCGCTGAGCATGTTGTTTTTTGGCCGAATATCGTTAATCGCGCCAGTCGCTAATTTGTTGGTTGCGCCACTAGTGCCGGCGTTGATGATTTTGGGTGGACTGATCATTGTCGCGCAAATCGTATTTATGCCGCTGTCTGGATTGTTTGTGCCGCTTGTCAATTTAATCACCACCTACGTGACCGAAATCGTTCAGGTGCTGGCGGAAGTGCCGCTGGCCAGTATTGGCCAAACCGCTAATTTGGCGGTTGTGATTGGTTTTTATGTTGGTTTTGGCTTGATTTTAACTATCTTAAATCAGATCAATACGAAGCAGCGCTCATCTGAAATCTCTGAGGTGATATAATAGACCCATGACTCAAGAGTTAAATTCAGAAAAAGCGATGCTTGATTTTGGTAGGCAGTTGGCGACTGAGCTGGGTGATAAGTTTTGCCTGGAGCTAGTCGGTGATGTTGGTGCTGGTAAAACTACGCTGGTCAAGGGCCTGGCTGAAGCGCTCGGCTACGATGGCGTGGTTAGTAGTCCAAGCTTTAGCCTCAATAATCGCTATCAATTGGCTGGTGGTCGGATTTTGTCGCACTATGATTTTTATCGACTAGATGATGTTTGGTCGGTCCAGGAGCTGTTGAGTGAAGATTTGGCTGATGGGCAAACTTCGGTGGTGATTGAATGGGCGGACTCGGTAGCTGAAGTTTTGCCCGACAATCGAGCCCAAATTAAAATAAATTATTCCAAGCAGGGGAGAGAAATTGATGCCCAGCTCTAAAATGCTAATTTTAGCTCTCAAGACCGGAAGTGACACCTGCCAATTGTGGCTAATTGACGATCAGGTGCACGAGTTTAGCTGGTTGGCTGGTCGCCAATTAGCCAAGGGTTTGCTGAAATTCATCAAGCAAAGTCTAGCTGAGCTTGGTTATGCTTGGCATGATATATCTGGCCTCGTAGTTTTTCGCGGTCCAGGTAGCTATACTGGTTTGCGGATTGGCATCACGGTGGCTAATAGCCTGGCCGACAGTTTAAATATCCCGATTGTGGGCGAGTTAGGAGACGATTGGTTAGAGATTGGCCAAACCCGCTTAGCTAAAACCGAAAACGACCAATTAGTCAAGCCCGAATATGCTCGTTCGCCCAAGATTACTAAGCCTCAAAACTAACTATAATTTTTTGACATTTCGTTGTATAATAAAGTCAGACTTTTATAGTCTTTTGGATTTACAATTTTTTGATAGAAAGGAAAACTGATGGATACAATTATCCCCGCCCTGATCGGAGCTTTGGTCGGCTTAGGTTTGATGTATTTTGTGATGTCAAATCGCGCCAAACAACACCAAGCGAACGTTGAGGGTATTATTAACAAGGCCGAAAACAAGGTCAAAACCATACTCAGCGAAGCCAAAAAAGAGGCTGACAAGCTAGTTGAAGCTGCCAAAAAAGAAGAGGCTGATCGGCGTAAAGAAGCTCAAAAAATCGAAAATCGGTTGGTTGAGCGCGAAGCCAACCTCGACAAGCGCTCGAGCCAGATTGATTCACGGCTCGATAGTTTGCGAGCTCAAGGTGAAGAACTAGATGAGCTAAAAAAAGAAGTGCTCGAGATTCGTGATCGTCAGTCACTGAAGCTAGAGGAGGTTTCGGGCCTATCGAAAAAACAAGCCGAGGCTAAGTTATTAGAAATTACTGAAAAATCAGTCAAAGACGACTTGACTGGTTTGATCTCAAAATTACAATATGAGGCGGTCAATGATGCTGAAGACCGCTCACAAATGATTCTGTTGGGGGCGATGGAGCGAATGAGCTCTGAAGTCACGGCCGAGCGGACGGTAACATCGCTGGAGCTGCCAGATGACGAGATGAAAGGTCGGATTATCGGCAAAGAAGGTCGCAACATTCAGGCACTGCAAAGGTTGACCGGAGTTGATATTTTGGTCGACGAGACGCCAGGTATGGTGATTTTGAGCTCGTTTGATCCAGTCCGTCGGCAAGTAGCCCGTTTAAGCTTAGAAATTTTAATGAAAGATGGCCGGATCAATCCTTCTCGAATCGAAGAAGTGGTGCAGAAAGCGACCAAAGAAATTGATAAAGAAATCAAGCGTGCTGGTGAAGATGCAGCACGAGAAGTTGGTCTAGTTGGCATGCCTAAAGAGTTGTTGCATCTATTGGGTGAGTTAAAATATCGAACATCTTATGGCCAAAATGTGCTCAAGCACTCAATCGAGATGGCTCAACTAGCAGCTCAGATTGCAGAAGAAATCGGAGCCGATGCTAAAATTGCCAAGACCGCGGCTCTATTTCACGACATTGGCAAGGCGGTAACGCATAAAATCGAAGGCAAACATCATGTGATTGGGGCTGAATTAGCTCAGAAGTATGGTATGAGCCCAGAGATAACTCACGCGATGGAGGCCCATCACGAAGATATTGAGGCAACTACGCCTGAAGCGTTGGTGGTGAGAGTCGTTGACGCGGTCAGCGCGGCTCGACCTGGCGCCCGCAACGTCTCAAGTGAGAACTTTATCGAGCGAATGCGTGACTTAGAAAATGTGGCCATGACTTTTGACGGGATTGACAAAGCTTACGCAATCTCGGCTGGGCGTGAGTTACGAGTTTTTGTTCATCCAGAGAGAATTGATGACCTGTCGGCTATTAAATTGGCGCGCGATATTGCGATTAAAATCGAAAGCACAATGCAGTATCCAGGTGTAGTCAAGGTCAATGTGATCCGCGAAACTCGCGCTGAAGAATATGCCAAATAGGCCTAAGTTTCCACTGCCTGAGCAAGAATGGGTAAATAGCATTGCCAAGCACATCGGCGGGGCTAGTTTGGTTTTGGAGGTCGGTGACCAAGTGGTGATTGTTAAAGATCATATCAAAAGCTATTGGACCTTTCCGGGTGGAGTGGTCGAGCAAGATGAAACGCCACTGGCGGGTGCGGTGCGTGAAACTAAAGAAGAAATTGGTCTGGAGATTGATCCGAGTCGATTGGAGTTCCAGTTTGTTGCCGTGTCCAATAAACTAAACTACAAAGCCCATCATTTTATTTTTATGGCCAGAGTCGATGCAGCTGAAATTGCTCAAATCAAGCTTGGTGTCAATGAAATCGATCAATACCAATTAATTTCCAAAGCTGAAATTTTAGCCGCTCCCAAGAATACCATGTCGTGGGCGGTCATGGCTTGGGCGCGTGGCGAAACCGGCTACATCGATTTCACCCACTTAGTTGAGATTAAATAAGCTAATATTTTAACTGACTCAGAGTCTGATCCCAGTTTAGCCGCTGGCGGATTTGGGTGTTTTGAGCCGCGTCAGCTGGCCGAGTTAGCCGATTTTGGTTGGTTGTGCCAACAAAGTCAAACTTCCATTGGAATGGAATTTTCTCTAGTTGACTAGTCTTGATCAGCTCCAGGCAGTCGTCTTTGAAGGCCTTGCACTGCTCGCCAATCTCGAGCCATTTTTCAATATGATCAGGCTTATCGATCGACAAATCCAGTTTAATGGCGGCCGAACGAGTAACTTCGGTGTTGTATTGCTGATCAAACATAAAATTTCCCATCGAATAGACAATCAGCTTGCCCTTATAGCTTTCGGTGTTTTGAATCCAGTGCGGGTGGTCGCCAATCACCGCATCAGCGCCAGCATCAATCAGTGATCGATAAAAGGTGGTTTTGATTTCATCGGGCGCAGGCTTGTATTCGGCGCCCATGTTTGGCCAGGCAAAAGTCGGCATTAAATTAGCAAACTTTTTGATTTCATCAGCCGATTCTTGAGTTGGGATGCGAAACACGCCATGGTAGCCACAAAAAGCCATTGGCAAAAAACCATCTTTTTTAACTGAATTTGACATGGTGAGACTGACTGGAATTGATAAAATTTCACAAGTTTCGCTAATCTCGCGTGGGTCATAATGGCCAAAATATTGGATTTGGTGAGCGTCGAGCTGTTGTTTGGTGG
Organism: uncultured Candidatus Saccharibacteria bacterium; assembly: GCA_964586855.1. Lineage (GTDB taxonomy): Bacteria > Patescibacteriota > Saccharimonadia > Saccharimonadales > Saccharimonadaceae > CAYLXN01. The sequence continues at coordinate 15,727 of CAZPHO010000005.1, forward strand.
CGGTGAAGCCTTCGACGCCTTGATTGTCGGTGTGATTATTAGCCAGATTAAAGGCAGTGAAATATTTTTTAGCTTCGGGCAGGTATTCAGGCCGGCAGTTGAAACTGAGCGTTGCTTCTTCTTGGGCTGAAGTAAAGGCTAGTCCTGGCATTAACGGGCACTCCAGGCCCGAAATCCAGGCATTATAGTCTTGACGTTTAAATTCATCGAGCCGAGAAAATGGATATTTAAATTTGAGCTCGCTGGCCATCGACCAATCATTGATGTAACGCCCCCAGTAGACATTGCCAGTGAAAAGCATCTTGGTCTGGACGCTAGTGGTGGTTGGTGGTGGCGGAAGTTGGGCTTGAGGCTCATTTTTAGCGCCTTGATTTAAATTACGAGTCAATAAAAAATTGGTTGCCAGGCCAATACCTACAACCAATCCAACTGAAATAATTGTTCTTACAAATATTTTCCTGATCATGCTTATACTTTACTCTGTTTAAAAGTTTATGTAAAGCCATCATCTGTTTGGTCGGGGCGACTGGATTTGAACCAGCGACCTCACCGTCCCGAACGGTGCGCGCTACCAAGCTGCGCCACGCCCCGACGCAAAGTTTATTTTACGCTGATTGGCTTGAAAAACAATACCAGTCATATTATTAAGCTGTTTCAGTAACACTTTGATATCAATAAAAATAATCACTCTGGTAGTGATTATCTTTCCTGGTCGGGGTGACAGGATTTGAACCTGCGACCTCACGGTCCCAAACCGCGCGCGCTAGCCAACTGCGCCACACCCCGATGGTGTAGACCGAATTATATTACATTTTAGCTCAAAAGTCTAGTGTTAAAGTGGTCGATGGGCGGTTTGATGATGGGCTTGGCGCTCCAGAGTGTCATCAAGCGGCGCTAGCTGGGCTGGCTGGCCAGTTTTATTGCTGATCGCCTGAGTGATTAGCCAGTCAGCGATTTGAGGATTTTTGGCTAAAATTGGGCCGTGGAGGTAAGTCGCAATTAGATTTTTGTAAATAACACCTTCGGTTTCGTCATCTTGATTATTGCCGTTGCCACGGATAACTCTGGCTAGCGGTTCAGCGCCCTTACCAAGAAAAGTTTGACCAGAATGGTTTCCGTAGCCAACAATTTGGCCAAACTGAGGCGAAACAGCCGTCACGTTGCCAGTTAGGCGCTCGGCCTTGGCCTCAGTGAAAGCATCGATGATGCCGAGGCCTTTGATTTTTTTGCCGTCGGCCGTTAGGAAATATTTTCCAAGCAGCTGATATGAGCCACAGACCGCCAACATTGGCGTGCCGTTATCGATCAATTTCTCTAGTTTTGGCTTAATTGACAGCAAATCGCCCATCACTTTGACTTGATTTGAATCTTGGCCGCCGCCTGAGAGAATAATGTCAACTTGGTCTGGGAACACCCCGCTGATACTGTAAGCGACAACTTCGCTATCAATGCCTCGCCACTTCAGCCGCTGTCTCAGCACTAATAAATTGCCGTCGTCGCCATAAACGCTGAGCTCGTCAGGGTAAAGCTGGAGAATTTTAATCTTTGGCTGCACGGCGCGACTCCTTTTTGGTTAATTTGCGCAGACGCTTATGTAGTTTGAGCATAGCGGTGTAGGTGGTGTAAATTTGTTTTGGCTGGTCAGGATTGCGGTCCAGGAATCGAGTTAGAGCGACCAAAATTGATTCTTCGGTGGCAGTGACGTTTTTATCATCGTATTTTAAGCGCAAAGCCATATCTTTTGATCGACTGCCAGCAGTGATATAGACCTGGTCTTTGCCGACCGCTGAAAAATCGACATCCCACAACCACGATACGTCGCGACCATCAGCGTAGGCGTCATTGACTGCTATCATAATTTTAGACTGACTATTTAAAAACGAATTAAGCGCTAGCTGAAAGCCAGCTGGATTTTTAACTAAAATCAAATCAATCGGCTGACCGTGATAAATAAACTTTTCACCACGACCAAAAGCTGGCTTGATCTCGTTTAAACTAGCCTGAAGCTGCTTGTAATCTAGCTTGTCGCCTAGAATTGCGACCGCGGTCGCGATTGCTCCAGCGGCATTGTAGTGATTGTAGATTCCATCAATTTTAAATTTGACTTTAATTTCTTGTTTAGCGACCAAAAAAGTAGCTTGATTGCGGTGGTGTTGTTTCAAAACTACCAGTGGCTTTTGCTTGAGCTGTTGGTTGGGCTGGTTATCAAGCGTCGCAAATTTGGGATTTAAACTTGACTCGTAGCCATAAAGCTGGTAGTTTTTCGATTCTTGGCTGATAGCGGCAATTCGAGCATCTTCTCGGTTTAAAATAACGGTTTTGGTCGTGGCTTTGGCGATTTTAGTTAGCATCGACTGAACTTTGTCGAGCTCGCCGTAGCGGTCGAGTTGATCGCGCAGGACATTGAGCAGCAGGCTGTATTTTGGTTTAATTTGCTTGACGAAATTAACGGCGTGAGCTTCATCGAGCTCCAAAACGGCGATGTCAGCATCTAAATTACCACTCAGGTCACTCTGTTTTAATAAAGCCGAACCGACGCCGCGCAAAAAATTGCTACCAGTTTCGTTGGTAAAAACTTTTAAGCCCTGGTCGGTCAAAATCTGAGTCAGCATCTTGGTAGTCGAAGTCTTGCCATTGGTGCCCGACACTACCACTACTCCATATTTTAAGTTTGAAAGTTTTACTTGAATCAAATTGGGCGATAATTTTTCTAACACCAAGCCAGGCAAGGCCGAGCCACCACCATAAACCCGACTCAGTCCAGAAATAATTTTAGCTAGCATAATTGTCGAATTAAATTTCATAACTTACATTATACTAAAAAATTTAGATTAATCATGGCTTATTTAAATCGCTTAAGGTATAATTAAGGCATGTTACTTACAAGTTTTTTTGGCTGGTGGTATGGAGCTGGCTTCAAAAAACAGCTGGAAATGATTCAATCAAGGCTGATTCAGATGGCCGATTTTTTCTCGATTGGTCTACTGCTCAAGACGCTGTTTCAGCCATTTCGAATGCTCGATGCCAATACCAGCACCAAAGGGCCGCTTGAAGTTCGGCTACAAGTTGCGATGGGCAAATTGGTTTCGCGCTTGATTGGCGCTTTTATGCGTTCGCTGGTGATGCTGGTCGGAATATTGGCGCTGATTGGTCGAGCGTTGTTTGGCGGCCTGCAGATCTTATTTTGGCTGCTGATGCCTATTATCCCAGTGATTTGCTTAATTTTGTTTGCGGCGGGAGTGGCTCCATCATGGCTCCAGTAGGTTTTAATTACAACAGTCTGCGCTCACAAGAGGCTCGGCTGACGGTTGGAATTAGCAGTTTTTGGCGCACAGCCCTCCGTTTATTTGGCGGTGTAGCGATGGGCAGTGGTTTGATTTTAGTGCTGGTCGGCGTGCCGGCTGGTTGGTTGGTAGTGGCGGTGGCGACGGTGATGATCGCGATTTATCAATGGTGGCGCTGGCGGCTTTATCGACTCGATCCAATCGAAGATTCATCGTCAATTGATAATTTACTTTCGAGTAGTGTGCTTGGTCGATTGAGTCAAGCTCCGACGCCCAAAGAAATCGCTACCGTAGCTGCCATGACTTCAAGCGGTCAATTTATGGCTTATCGATTTGGCTTGGGCGGCCAGTTTTTGCAGGAAATTTCATCTGATGACCCGAATATGACGGCTAAAATTTGGCAAGATGCGGTTGAGCTGCGCCAGATGACTGAATCGATCACCGTATCGTCAGGGGTGCTGATTCTAGCGCTGGTCAAAAATTTCCCTAACTATGAAGCCTTGCTGGCTCGACTGCAGCTAGATTTTAATGATTTAATCCATGGCGTGCGCTGGCACGATCAGGTCAATGCCACTAAAGACGCTATTCAAAGGCCACGCAAAACTGGTGGCATTGCCCGTGATTGGTCGTTTGGTTTTATTCCGTTGCTTGAACGTTTTGCGATCAATGTCAGTAGCCAAATCGGACGCGGTTTGTTGGTGGCCAATATCCCGAAATATCAGCAAACAGTTGATAAGATGATTGAAACTTTTGCTGGTGGCGGCCGTCAAAATGTGGTCTTGGTGGGAGAGGAAGGAGTTGGCAAAACCACTTGCGTCTATTCGTTTGCCGAGAAGTTACTCTATTCTGACAGCACCGTGCCGCCCAATCTCAAATTCCGCCAAGTGATGATGCTCGACTCAGCTAGCCTAATCGCCGCCGCTCCTGGTCGCGGTGAGTTGGAAAATCTAGTTATGCAAATTTTAGGTGAGGCTTACAACGCCAAGAACATTATTTTGTGCCTGGACAATGCCCAGGTTTTCTTTGAAGAAGGGACTGGTTCGGTTGATTTGACTAATGTCTTGCTGCCAATTCTGGAAGCTGGTAATTTGCGAGTGATTTTGACCATGAACGAACAGCGGTTGTTGCAAATTTCGCGCAAAAATCCCGCCTTGACTAATGCTTTGAACAAAATCCAAGTCGCACCGACCAATGAAGAAGAAACACTGCTGGTTTTGCAGAAAAAAGTTTTGATTTTGGAGTCAAAAATGGCTGTGCTTTACATGTATCAAGCCATCAAAGAGGCTTACAAGCTAGGTAGTCGCTATATTTATGATATGCAAATGCCAGGTCAGGCGATCAAAATGCTGGAGATGGCAGCCAGCTACAACGACAATAAGTTGGTCACGGTTGAGTCAGTCCATCAAGCGATTGAGTCGACGATGAACGTTAAAATATCATCTGTTAATCAAGAAGAAGAGCGTGATAAATTATTAAATCTAGAAGATTTGATTCACCGACGAATGATTAATCAAAGCCGGGCGGTTCAAGTGGTAGCCAATGCTCTTCGGCGAGCTCGAGCCGGAGTTCGTAGTCAAACTCGCCCAATTGGCACTTTTCTGTTTCTAGGCCCAACTGGCGTCGGTAAAACTGAATTATCCAAGGCTTTAGCGGACGTCTATTTCAGCGGAGAAGAAAATATTGTGCGGGTGGACTTAAATGAATATGTGACTGTCAACGACGTGGCGCGCCTGATCGAAGATGGTGCCGAGAACCCGAACTCTCTGACCGCTCAGGTAATGATTCGGCCATTTTCAGTGGTGCTGCTTGATGAAATCGAAAAAGCTCATCCCGCCGTTTTGACAACTTTGCTGCAACTGCTAGATGAAGGAATTCTGCGAGACAAAAATAATCGAGAAGTTAGCTTTCGGGATGCGATTGTGGTGGCGACCTCCAATGCTGGCTCGGACACAATCCGGCAATATATTGAGCAGGGTCATCAGCTAGAGGCATTTGAGCAGCAAATAACCAACCAATTAATCGATTCAGGTCAATTTAAGCCAGAGTTCCTCAACCGGTTTGATGAGATTGTTTTGTTTCGGCCGTTGGATAAGAGTGAGTTGTTGCAGGTGCTAAACTTGATTCTCAATGGCATTAACAAAACCTTGGCTAGCCAAAAAATAGCAGTCGAGGTGGCTGAGGATGCTAAAGTGTTCCTGGTTCATGCTGGCTATGATCCGCGACTTGGTGCCCGGCCCATGCGTCGAGTAGTCCAGGCGACAGTCGAGAATATCGTAGCTCGGAAAATGATTGAAGTTGGGGCGATTAACTTGTCTGGCCAAACCATTCATATTTCCTTGGCTGAAGTCCAAACAATCGTTGGCTCTGGCCAGTCGTCGAGCTTTATCAACGATCCAAACCTAACACAACAGCCGAGCGATGACAGTATTTTGCCGCCCAATACTGACTTTTCAGTCAATAGCCCAGCTCCTGCCGAAAATCCCCCAGCTGATTTTTAAGTCCTCAAAATTAGCTAAAAGCTGTCCAAAAACTCTTGACAGTATATCGAATCTGATATATAATTTTGACATGAGCACTAAAAAAGAATATCGATACCTAATCGGTGACTTAGTCCAAAAAACTCGAATTAGTCGCCGGTTAACCCAAGCCGACCTCGCCAAAAAAGTTGGCACGTCGCAAAGCGCAATTAATCGGATCGAGAGTGGTAAGCAAAATATCAGCATCGAAATGATCCAAAAAATCAGCCAGGCTCTGCAAGTTGAACTACTCCAGTTCAATCAGCAGGGCGCTTTACATTTTAAAATTAATGGCGGTCGACGCTTGAAAGGTAGCGTTACGATTAACACTTCCAAGAATGCCGCAGTCGGCGTGATGTGTGGGGCGCTGGTCAATCGCGGCAAGACGATTCTGCGCAATGTCGCCAACATTGAAGAGGTTTATCGAATCATTGAAGTCCTTGAGAGTATCGGCGTCAGAGTCACTTGGCTCAACGACCATCGCGATTTGGAGATTGTGCCGCCAGCCAAGTTGGATTTTGCAGCCATGGATTTGGAGGCTGCCCGCAAAACTCGCAGTATTATTATGTTTATGGGGCCGCTGATGCATCAATATAAAAAATTCAGCCTGCCTTATGCTGGCGGCTGTAACCTTGGCCAGCGAACGATTGAGCCGCATTTGCGCGGCTTGAGTCATTTTGGGCTGGAGGTCAAGGCCACTGATGGTTTTTATCGAGTGTTAACTCAGCCAGTTAGCCAAGACCGGATAAAAATCATTCTCAGTGAGCGTGGCGATACCGTGACCGAAAACGTCCTGTTTGCGGCCGCTCGCTATCATGGAGTCACTGAAATTCACAATGCTAGTTCGAATTACATGGTCCAAGATGCTTGTTTCTATCTTGAAAAACTGGGAGTTAAAATTGAAGGCATCGGCACAACGACGCTAACCGTTCATGGCTTGTCAGAAATTAATCAAACGGTTGAATATGAACTCAGTGAAGATCCGATCGAGGCGATGAGTTTTATCGCTGCGGGAATTGTCACCGATTCAGAAATTACTCTCAAGCGAGCACCAATCGAGTTTTTGGAAGTCGAACTTGAGACTTTGCGCGGGATGAATCTTAATTTTAGTTTGAGTGATGAATATCTAGCTCGCAATGGCCGGACGCGCTTAGTTGATATTAAGCTAAAACGCAGCAAGTTGACTCACGCTGTCGACAAAATCCACCCAATGCCGTTTCCTGGCCTAAATATTGATAATTTGCCATTTTTTGCGATTATTGCGGCGGTGGCTGAAGGTCGAACCATGATTCATGACTGGGTTTACGAAAATCGAGCGATTTATTTGATTGAATTGTCAAAACTTGGCGTTAATATTCAGCTCGCTGACCCACATCGGCTCTATATCGAAGGCCCAACTCGCTTTCGACCTGAAGAAGTGGTGACGCCGCCAGCTTTGCGCCCAGCGGTGGTGATTATGCTGGCGATGCTAGCAGCTGAAGGCACGTCTTATTTGCGCAATGTTTATTCGATCAATCGTGGTTATGAAGACTTCGCTCAACGCTTAAATAAGCTTGGTGCCAAGATCGAGACTTTGTATTAGTTAAAAAAGAAAACCCTATCTCAAGCGAGATAGGGCAATAAAGATTGCTTATCTGTCAGTTGCATCGATGATTGCCGACTGGGTTTGGACTTGAACCCATCCCCATTTAAGTCGGGCCTCCATCTCCATCTTACGGAGAATTGGGTCGGTAAGTGATTCAGCCACCATCTTGTTGGCCTCGGCTTCAGCGTTGGCATCAATCAGCTTGACGTCGGCTTCAGCCTGGGCTTTGACTTTGACCTGGTCGGCTTCAATTTTTGCCTTTTCCAGAGCTTGCTTGGCGGTTTCAACGCCTTTTTTCGCTACGGCCTCAGCCTGAATCGCTTCTTCAATCTGAGAGCCAGCATCAGTGTCGATTAGGGTCAGATTGTAAAAATCAATCCCTCGTTCACTGAGTGCGGTCTTTAAATTCTCCTCAATCTTAACATAAACCTCATTTCGTTTTTCTCCCAGTAGATCAATAATATCATACTGAGTGGTCACGCTTTCAATCACTCTTTGAGCTAGCGGACCTATCAACTTGGCGTCCACGTTTTCGATCGTGCGAAACTGCTGAAACACCGTGAAGGCGTTCTCAGGATTGACTCGATACTTAAGATCGAGATGAATATTGACCCATTGGGCGTCCATTGTTTGCCCAGTAATGTCCGTTTTTTCGACCGTTTGAACCTCTGATGAGATTAAATAAATCCGGTCAATAAACGGAGTCTTAAAATGCATTCCCTCTCGGAGTACATTTTGATTGACTCCAGATAGGGATGAATATTTTACTCCCACGTTGTTTGCTGGGACAATCACGACCGCATCGGCAGTCGAGACTAACACCACTAGCAATGGAAGGACAATCCATTGTCTTTTTCTCAAGCTCCAAATAGTTCCTGTACGGTCCTTTTCTAGGCCTAATAAGCCAAAAAACACCAAAGTTAAGCTAATTGCGATGATTATAAGCATACCAACGCCCTCCTTAAATTTGATAGCCGTCTGACAAGACGACCTCAGTCAGATAACTACAAGTCGGTAATTTACTGACCGAGATCGTCTTTGGATAAGCACTTATCTGTAAAAGCTCAACTCAACAGAGTAACTCTACTGCGTAATATCATAAATTTGTAAATATGTCAATAAAAAAAGCCCAAAGATGGCTAACTTATAAATGGTGCCCCAGGAGGGATTCGAACCCCCGACCAAACGGATAGAAGCCGCTTACTCTAATCCACTGAGCTACTGGGGCCAGCCTAGCCGAATTATAGCATTTTTAACCAAAATATGCTACACTAGAGTTCGACTCGCGGGTGTCGTATAATGGCTAATATATCTGCCTTCCAAGCAGAGGCTGCGAGTTCGATTCTCGCCACCCGCACCAGATGGCGGATATAGCTCAGTTGGTTAGAGCGCCAGTTTGTGGCACTGGAGGCCGAGGGTTCAATTCCCTCTATTCGCCCCAAAATAAATCACTCAAGTCTATGGCTTGAGCTATTTATTTTTTAGTAGCAGGAGACGCCAGCGCCAGTGGTTTGACCCGAGGCGGCAATGCCAGTGGTTTTTTTGGTATAGTCCCAGTAAAGGATTCGAAAACCGACTACCTGATCACTGAGCGCGCAGCTGGAGTAGCGCAGGGCGTTTGGTCGAGATTCGTTGGGTGGATTGGCAAAATCGGTCACAATGTTGGTTCGGACGTCGTCCTTGAGCGGTAAAATCAGCGGACAAGCTTTCCAGTTAGCGTTCGAAGTGGTGTTGGTGCGACAGATCGAGGCATAGTTGTTGAGAGCAGACTGGACTTCGGTCGAACTATAGATCGGTCGCTTGTCACCAATTACCGTCTTGTTGGTCACGGTGGGATCTGGGTCTAGACCTTCAGCTATGGTGATGATTTGCATCGCACGATTGTAGTTGCGTTGGGTTTCAGTTTTAGCGCGAACTCCTTCGTAGGCGACGATGGTGATTGAAGCAATAATTCCTAAAATGGCGACGATAATTAATAATTCGATGATACTTAGGCCAGTTTTAAAGCTTTTCATAAGCTTATTATACATCAAACTAGAAATTTTGGGGATAAAAAATAAGCCACGATGAGTGGCTTATTTTTGTATGATTTATGATGGGGCTATGGACAAATTCCAGTGGTCATACTGGCAGTATTATTAATGGTGTAATCCCAATAAGTAACCCTGACGCCAGTAGTGGTTCCAGTTGTTGGACAAAGAGTAAAACCATAGCTATCTTTGGCTCCACTTGTTGGTATAGTGCCTATCTTTCCTTTTAAGGTACTGTCCTCTATAACTGAAGTTGGGTGCTTGTCTAGTCCAGCAGCATTCGCTGGGTAGGCGCCTTCTTCTGTGTAGTAGACGGCTACTTTGTCTATAATTGTTTTGGCATTAGCTTGAGCTTTGGTGGTATTAGCCCGGTTTTGGACGCCAGTGTAGGCGACCATAGTAATGGATGCCAAAATACCAATGACCACAATTACAATCAATAGCTCGACAATTGTGAAGCCTGATTTTCTGTTTTTGTACATAGAGATTTTCTCCTTATATGTTATTGATTTACATGACTGATTATATAATAGCTAAAATTAAATTGCAATAGGCTTATGCTAATATTTATAACGCAACTGAGATTGAGGCGGTGACAGGGGTGGTTTTGCTGGAGTTGCGATGAGCGATAGTTGAGGTCAGGGTGATGTCGATCATGGTGGCTTCACTGAGAGCCGCTTCTCTAGCGGCAACAGTGCTGCCGTCAGTGGCGGCTAGTATGGTCTGATAGTTATTAGTTGCAGTATTCACTAGTTTTTTGTAAGTAATGTTCATTGTGGCAGCATTGAGCAGAGCCTGGTCGTGCCCTTCACAACCAGGGGTGTTTGCAGGAGGGGCGCAAGTTGACACTTGCCAAGGTTTATAGGCTGTTTGGGTGCAGCGTTGGACGCTTTGAGGTAGAATCAATCGTCGGTAAAGTGTGTTATTAAAAATAAAATAAATCACATTCATGTCTAGTGGATCGGTGGTAGAGCAGTCAGTGCCAGAAACTGGTGCATAGCGGGCAACCTTGGCTACTTGAGCTAAATCATCTGTGTTGGTAGTAGTAGCTACGCCTTGAAGGATCATTATAAATCGGTTATTGCCTGAGCCGACACCAGATCCAAGCAACCCAGCTCTTTCAGTAGCCACAACTGGCACTTTTACTTCTGCCAGTGGCTTGCGACTGAGGGTAATGTCGCGCTCCATCATCGTCAGCGCTCGATTGATTTCAGTGCGAGCGTTGATAACAGTTACGTCAGCTTGCGATGAGTTTGATAATTGAATAGAGGTGTAGACGATCCCAGCGACGATCAATAAAGCAATTGGGGCAATTACTAATAATTCGATCAGGGTGATACCAGGCATAAATTTGGGCTTAGTAGACATACAGCACCTGAACTTCTATTAGTTCCTTGCCTTTATAGGGGTATCTAAGGGTGGTTTCGACTCGAAAAAGATCGGGTAAGGTTGCTGATGGCTTGCTGACGCTTGAGGAAATAGTCATCTCAGGAAGTGAAGGCATAGATGCGTCTGGCACCTCATTGAAAGGCTTAGGGTAAGGGCCGGTAGCAAAGGAGGTTTTATTGGCGGCCCGCTTGCGTAAGTAGCTATAGGCGATGTCCGACGCCTTGGCAGAGGTGGTTGATCCAACTTGGTTTTGTAGGATGACGGCGTGGAGATTGAAGCCAGCGAACAGCAGAATTGAGGCGACTACCAGTGTGACCATCACTTCGGTGACGGTGAATCCAGATTGAGGTGATTTATTGTTGAATATCATGATTGGTTATGTATCCTTGTTTATAAGTTTTGCGATTCAGCACAGCATCATAAGCGCTTGGCTCGATATAAATATAATGCAGTCGGTAACTAGAGCAGATATTGTTTGGAGCAGTGCCGCTACATAAAGCGCCTCCGATAGTTAGTGGTTGGTAGACCAAATTATTTAGTCGAGCGGCTTTGACGCTGTCGTTGGTGTAGTTAGCAATTGGTAGGGTTGCGCTGTTGGAGGTCGCCATCACAAATGTCAGATTGCTGGTTGAGTCATATTCTTTCATCATTTGTGTTGCCCAACCTTGGGTGTTCATTTGGGCTATGTTTGGAAAGCGGCCTTTTTCACCGAGGGACAAATTTCTAAACTTAGCAGTGTCGTACATGCCATCGATTAATTTGCCAATTGTCCGAGCATCACTAATTTTTTGCCGGGCTTCAGCCTGGTATTTTTGGTGCTGATAAGAGCTAAAGCCTATCAGCAACAAAATTGCCATAATTGCCAGAGTGACTAATATTTCAACAATCGAAAAGCCAGCTCGAAAAGATTTCATGTCTTTATCATAAGCTGTTTGACCCAAAAGTTCAAGTCGTTTTAAGCTTTTATTTCAATCGGTTCTTGTTCGACAGTGATATGAAACAAATCTTCAATCGCGCTGACAATTTTTTGCTTGGCGGCCAGCAACTGAGCGTGAGTAGTGGCAGTTTCATTGACTAAAATCATCGGATTGTGGGCGGGGACACGAATGCCATGCAGCAACTGATCTTTCATGCCAGCTTTGTCGATTAACCACGCGGTCGGAATTTTAACCAGGCCATTTGGCTGCTCTTCACCATAAGGAATATCAGGGTAATCAGCCTTGATTTTGGCAAATTGTTCAGCTGGAATTTCAGCATTTTTGAAAAACGAACCGGCGCTCGGAAACTGATGGTATTCAGGGATGCGCTGATCACGAACTGCTTTGACATATTCCCGAATTTTAACCGGTGAATAATCGGTTAGTTTGTGCTCAGTCACATAATTTTCAAGCGAAAAATAAAACGGTCGCTCGAGTTGACCAGGCCTGAGCGTGTAAGTCACGTCAGTCACAACATAACGATTTTTGTCTTGGGATTTAAGAATGCTATCACGATAGGCAAATTTTAATTGGCTTTTGCTCAGAGTGGTCAACTCGCGATTGTGCGAATCAAAGACCGTGATTTCATCAAGAATCTCCGACACTTCTTGGCCATAAGCACCGACATTCTGAAAAGGCGTGCCGCCGACAGTCCCAGGAATTCCACTCAAAGCTTCAGCGCCAGTTAGGCCGGCCTCAGCGGTGATGCCGACAAAATCATCCCAAATCTCACCGCTAGCAACTTTGTAAGTTGTGTGGTCGTCATTCTGCTCAAGCACCTCGATACCTCTGAGTCGGTTGAGCACGACGATGCCGTCAAAATCTTGGTCGGTGGCGATTGAATTGCTGCCTTCGCCCAAAATATAAACTGCGCACTGCTTATCGTCGGCCAGCTGATAAATTTCTGGCAGTTGGTCGGCGTCGGTCAGCTCGACCAAGTAGCGAGCTTTGCTGGTGCCGAGTTTGATAGTTGTCAAGTCTCTAAGTGATATATTTTCTTGTAATTTCATGTTGTAATTATAGCCCAAATAGCTAGACAATGCGAATTTGTTTGCTAAAGTAAATACTAATCAAAAACAGAGAGTAGGAGGTGGGCAAACGCGCTGAAGTTAGTTTTGATGCACTTTTATAGAGAGGAGAATTGGAATGAGAAAAACAATTCAGCTATCAAAAGCTGACCAATACTTTGTTGAGCACGTAACGAGGATTTCGGAAAACAAACCAGGCACTGGAGTTTACGATGATTTTGGTTTGGAGGTCAGGCCAGTTTGGCAGGACACTGGCGAGCCAGCTCATACTCGTTATATCCAAAATGTAACCGAGGTCTATGATCTTAGTAAGGGCGAGTTGCCGATTATTAGCCTGAGACCGATTAAGATTGACAAAGCTATAGGAGAAGCGCTATGGATTTATCGCGATGCCAGCAATAATCTAGTCACTTTAAAGACAAAATACAATATTGCTTGGTGGGATGCTTGGGATATTGGAGATAGAACTATCGGGCACTGCTATGGTTCGGTTATTAAACAGCACGACTTGTTTAACAGGTTGCTGCGAGACTTGGCTGCTGATTTGGCTGCTGGCAGCACCAGTCGCCGGCGGATTATGAGTCTCTGGCAGCAAGATAGTTTAGATAGCGTTCACGGTTTGGATCCTTGCGCATTCTTAACTGATTGGTCGCTCGTAGGCACAGGAAGTGAGCCAAGGCGCCTAAGCTTAACCTTAGTCCAGCGATCAAATGATTATATTGCTGCTGGTCATATCAATAAAATGCAATACGTAGGTTTGCAAATGGCAGTTGCTCGTCATCTTGGAATTGAGGTTGGGACTTTCACTCATTTCATATTTAACCTGCATATTTATGATCGTCATTTTGTAATTGCTGAAGAGATGTTAGCTCGTGCCAATCAAGAATATCCGACTCCATCGCTTGCTATTAAGGCTGATGCTCCAGATATATTCAATATCATGCCAAAAGATTTTGAGTTAACTAATTACGATCCGGCTCCGCAATTTCTAATCGATATTGCAGTCTAGCTCTCTAAAACCCGCTCCGGCGGGTTTTTAATTTGAGGGTTTGCCGCTTGCGAAATATTGATTAATCGCAGCAACGATTTTGATGGTGTCTTGGCGCTGGAGCATGCTCGGCTGACTAAGACTCTCAAGCGGTGCGCCCATAACAACGATGACGAAATTATGCTCGCCGTCAGAGGCGACCGTGGCCCAATTCAAGCCCGCTTTGATAGTTGTGCCAGACTTGCCACCGATAATTTTGACTGGCCCCGGCTGATTTTCTAGCTTCGTCAAAATAGTATGCTCCATCGCTATGCCCGCAGGATGTTCGGCTGTGGCAGCAGTTCGATAAGTTTTGGTGGTCATGATCTTTCGAAATCCAGGCTGGCTGGCGGCTTCAGCCATCAGCTTGACTATGTCACTAGCGGTGCTGAGCTGATTCGGATGATCGAGACCAGTGATATTAGCAAAAGTGGTTGATTTCATGTTTAAATCCTTGGCTCGAGCGTTCATTTGCTCAACAAATTGGCTATTCCAGTCGCCAAAATGATTGGCTAGCACTTGAGCTGCATCAGCGCCAGACGGTAAGATTAGTCCATAGAAAGCGTCTCTGAGGCTAATTTTTTCACCGACCGCAAAGCCGGCCATCGCTGCATTGAGCGCTCGATATTGGCCGATCGACGCGCCGACGGTTGTGAGCTCGGCTAGCATTGAAGCTTTTTCAAACGCCACTAGTCCAGTCATAACTTTGACTAGACTGGCTGGCGCCAACTTCAAATCACCGTTTTTGGTAAAAATCATTTGCTTTTGGTCGAGATTATAAACTGCCACCGTCTGACTGCTAAATGTTTGCTCGGCGAGCATATCGCTTAGCGGCTGGTAGTTAGTTTTCGGTGGCTGAGTGTCCGCTGGCGCTGGTTTTGGGCTTGATGTGGTGACTTTTTGACCGCTATCTCTAGATTGGCTTTGCTGGTCTCGAATTAAAAGTTGATTAATCAAGCCAGCCACGAGTGCTATGCCAGTTATTGCCAAGCCCATCGCCATCGGTCGATTTTTCTTAAGCATTTAGTCAATTTTAGCACACTACCCAAGTTCGATAAATCGAGCCCGACTATGTTACAATATAAAACAACCAAACCATCAATCTGGCAGGTGTTTGGAAAACAAAGGAGGGGTTGATTATGACCAGTGCAGCTTTAGACAGAGTAGTGGCGATTGAATTATCGAAAAATCACCGACGTCGACCCGAGCTTCACATTAGCGTGGCTGTTGGCGAAAAATATGAAATAGGCGTCGGTGACAGGCAGCTACTCGGCCGTTTCACCAAAGATATGCAGCGTTTTACCAATCTGACTACCGGGCAAGTGGTGATTATGGGGCGTAAGACTTTTGAGTCGTTCCCATCGAAGCCGCTCAGGGATCGGATTAACATTGTCCTGACCAGCAGCGATGATTTAGATGTCGTGGCTGATAATCTGATGATCGTTCATTCGGTGGAGGAGGCTAGAGGCGAAGCCGAGCAGGCTGTGCTGACTGGTCGAGCCGATAAAATCTTTGTAATTGGTGGCGAAGAAATTTACCGACAATTTTTAGCCAAAGATTTGATTGATTCAATTTATCTGACTCGAATCTGTGGTATTTTTGACGAAGCTGATAAGTTCTTCCCGTCGATTAGCAGTTTAAAATGGAAGCTAATTTACAGCCAACCCGAGATTGACCCAAGTGGGGTTGATTTGTACTTTGAAAAATATGTTCGTTTGCGAACCTAAAGCCCGCTTTTGAGCGGGTTTTTATTTAGCCACAAAGTGAGTATAATACTTCTCATGGATAATTCACTCAAAGATCGTTTATTGCGGGCAGTGCTGCGCGCTTATGAAGGTGATTTAGTGGCAGCGCAAGCGGCACTAAAAGAAACTCATCAGCAGCTTCAGGCTAAGCCCAAATTGCCCACGCCAAAATCAACCCCCAAACCGTTCATCAAGCCTGACGGTGAGCCGCTAATTGTGGCTGAGGGCTTAGCTAAAGTTTACAAAAATGGCCGTGACAAGCTAACGGCCGTTGATCATGTCGATTTCAAAATCTGGCCAGGTGAATTCGTGGCTTTGACTGGCGCTAGCGGTAGCGGTAAATCGACTTTGCTGCACTTGCTGGGCGGTCTCGACAAGCCAACCAGCGGTCAGATTGTTATAAATGAGCAAAATATCGCCAAGCTAAACGATAGAAAAATATCGAACTTTCGCAATCAAACGATTGGCTTTGTATTTCAGTTTTTCTATATGCAGCCATTTTTAACTTTGGCTCAAAACATCGCTGTGCCGTCGATGATCTATTCGATGTCAGCCAAAGCCCGCAAAGCCCGCACTATCGAATTAGCTGAGGCGGTTGGTTTGTCAGATCGATTGAAGCATTTACCTAAAGAGCTTTCAGGCGGTCAAATGCAACGAGCAGCCATCGCTCGAGCGCTGTTTAACTCGCCAAAAATCATCTTAGCCGATGAGCCCACTGGCAACCTCGACTCGACCAATTCAAAAGCGGTCATCGATTTATTTAAACAAATTCGCGACCAATTCGGCACAACGATTATCGTCGTCACTCACGACCGACAAGTTGCCGCCGCCGCTGACCGCGAAATTAGCATGAAAGATGGAGCAATTTTATGATAAATCTCAAAAACAGTCTGCTGCTGGCGGGCACCAAGCTCAAAACCCGTAAAATCCGACTGATTGTGACGGTGGTGATTTCGAGCTTGCTGTTTGGTGTGCTGGCTGTTGGCATCATTACTTTTACTGGTTTTACTGAGTCAGTGGCTCGATTCAGCAACCAAGGTCTGAACAATCGGTTTTTTGTCAGCGTCTCCCAGATTTCTGGCCCTGATCTGTTTAATTACGCTGATTCAGATGCAGGCCGCAAGCGAGCAACCGAAATTGCCAATCAATTAGCCGATCAGCAGTTCAAGCGGGCTAAAGAACTCGGCCTAGAACTAACCAGAAAAGACGTCTTAGAATCTATTTTGCCAGAGGGTTATTTCAAGGAAGTCGACGACTACAAGCCTTCGGCGCCGATAGACGATAGCTTGCTTGGTCGGAGTCTGGCAGCTGATTTTAGGCAGAAAAATCCAGTTGAAAATCCAGAAATGGTGCTAAATCAGGCCAGCGTTGATCGGATTACAGCTGGCTATTCTATAGTCAGCAAAACCCAGTCGAAGTATTATCAAATAGCTAGCGGCAGTCTTTACATAACTGATGCCAAGGGTGGTTACCCGTTGAATTCTCAGCCAACTGTCGACGCCAACCACTCCCCAGTAACCCAAGAGGTGCTAAGCCAAATTATGGTTCTTCCAGCTGACGTAGCCGAAGCTTATCGATTTAAGAACCTGAAGTCCGAGCCAAACGCTAAAACAGTGCCGATTATGGTGGCTTTTGACAAAGCCGAAAAGCTGCTCCGGCTCAAACAACTACCGACTGGCGCCTCAAACCAAGACATTTTAAATCGGCAGCGTGAAGTTCGAGAAAAGGTAGCTGGTCTCAAGTTCAAGCAGTGCTATCGCAACAATTTAGCCTTGGACCAGCTAGAAAGCGCCGCCACCCACGTTCGCAACCACAAAGACAAAGATTACATCAAGCCCGAGTTGATTTACGGCTTGCCAGCTGACCACGCTTGTCAAGTTGCTCCGGTGATTGCTGATACCCGCTTGGCCGAGACCAAAAAGTATCAAGCCGCAATGGAAAAGTTTGAAGTTGAATTTCGTGGTCGCGATGCGCTGCCAATTGCTCGAGAGATTGAGTTTGAAGTAGTCGGTCTGTTGCCGCCAACCAACCCTGACTACAACAATTCCTCCCTAGCCAACAACTTAATCCAAATGGCCATCGGCTCTCTATACACAGAGGTCGTAGCAGCCGATACTGATTTGGCGGCGGCGATCAAGCAGCAGAATCTCAGCTCGATTATAGTTGATCAGGCTTCGATCTATACCATGGATTCGCATGATAGTTGGCTGGTCGAGTTCAAAGATTTAAGCGAAGCTCAGCGCTTCATCCAGCAACGAGATTGCGCAACCAATAGTTTTAGCCAGACGACTGGCTTGGTGATGATGGATTCTGGCCAGTCCATCAAATGCACATCAGAATACCCTTTCATGGCTTATCCAGTGATTAATAATCGAATCATGCTTCAGGATATTATCGATGGATTGTTTAAGTTTGGCTTGATTTTACTGGTAGTTTTCTCAGTAATTGCAACGATTATCATGATGGGAACGGTTGGCCGGATGATTACTGACAGTCGGCGGGAGACGGCGGTTTTTCGGGCGATTGGCTTTAAGCGGCTGGATATTAGCATGATTTATGGCTTGTATACGCTGATTGCTTGCTTGTTTATCACTGGTGTCAGTTTTGGGCTTGGTTTTGTCGGGGCTGCTATCATCGCATCGCGGCTAGACGCTGAACTGACTATACAGGCGATTATTGCCACCACCGCTGATGATCATAGTCTAAAAATGTCGATGATTGGCTGGTCGCCGCTTTACTTAGGACTGTTGATGGCGGCTATTTTGGTGGTTGGTCTGTTGTCAATTAGTTTACCACTGATTCGCAATCTTCGCCGCAATCCAATCAAAGACATGCGTGACGAATAGGCTTTTGTGCAATCAAAACACCGCTCGAATGAGCGGTGTTTTTAATTTCATCATGGAGGGGCTGGAGGGACTTGAACCCTCGACACCCTGCTTAAGAGGCAGGTGCTCTAACCAGCTGAGCTACAGCCCCACGATGAATCAGTATTTTAGCACTATTTACTCAGTTTTGCAATGGTTTTAACTGGTCATTTTAAATCGATTATGCTAAACTAAAATCATGGCAAAACGTAAACAACAACAACCAAGTAGCCACTTGTTGACTGGATTCGTGTTCATCGCTTTGGCGATTGCTCTGGTCTTCGTGTTTAGCTATTATTTCGCAACCAACGAATCAGGTTCGCGACCAAATACTACTAAATTAAACGGCAAAGAATACACGGTCGACTTGGGTGCGCTCAAGTATCGCTTTGAGGCTGACAAGGCCGTCAAGCGCGATGATGAAGCGCTCAAAGCAATCAAAGATTTTTTGGTGGCTGAAGCCAAAGCAGAACTCGTCCACGACACTGTCAGGTCAGCTCATTACCAAGTTTTGGCTAGCAACGCCGCTGAAACTCAGTTGCTGCTAGGATATGGGGTTAATGGCGACGATTCAGCACCAATGTTTGCGATCAAAGAAGGCGACGCCTGGAAAACTATCTCACCAACCAACAAGTTTGACTCCATTCATCGGATTGCTGAGTGTGGCTATGTGACTGAGCATCAAATTGATAAACGGCTAGCGCCAGTGTGTTTCACCACAGACAGTGATAACCAGATGAGCTATTCCGTTCGCTAACTTTATAAATCTCACAGATATAAAGAAGGCCAGCCAAAGCTGCCCTTTTTTATATGGTACACCCGGCAGGATTCGAACCTGCGACCCCTTGGTTCGAAGCCAAGTACTCTAATCCGCTGAGCTACGGGTGCATTCCAGAGCCCTATTATATCAGAAATAGCCCAAAAACCAAAACAGCCTCCGAAGATCAGAGGCTGTTTGGTAGTGCCGAGGCACCGATTAGCTATAGCTAATGTGTCGGGAGCGGTCAACTCTTATAAGCGACGTCGACTCGAGACATAGTAGCCGAAGCTGCTAGTCAGGGCGCCGAGGCTAAACACACCATTTAGGACGCTGTTGACACCAGTTTTTGGTAATTCCTCAACTGGAGCCGGAGCTGGTTTACACTTATCGCTGTCTTTAGGTAGATACTTGTCAGCATCTTCTTTATTAACAGTGATGATCTTTTTGGTGTCTGGATTACAGACTTCAACTTTTTCAACAACTGGTGGTTTTTCTTTACACAGTTCGCTGTCTTTTGGCTCGTATTTACCCTCGTCTTTTTTGTCGACGGTGATAATCTTACCCGTTTCTGGATTACAGACTTCAACTTTTTCAACAACTGGTGGTTTTTCTTTACACAGTT
>CAZPHO010000005.1:35653-37503 GCA_964586855.1 uncultured Candidatus Saccharibacteria bacterium
CGCTGTCTTTTGGCTCGTATTTGCTTGCATCTTTTTCATCAACCGAGATAATTTTCTTGGTTGCAGGGTCACAAACATCTACTTTCTTGACAACTGGTTTACAGTCATCAGTTTTAACCGTCACTGTAGCGTCATCTTTTTTGCTGCCATCTTTAGTGACTGCATGCGCCCAGTTGACTAATTTATACTCTTTACCACACTCATCGCTAACTTTAACTTTAGCCTTGAAAGATATGTAAGCGTTTGAGCCAGCGGTGTAGGTGCCGATATTCATACCATTTTGTTCGATAATCTTATCGCTGACTGTTCCAGCTTGGCCTTGAGTGTTGGCATTGGCCAATCGGACACTACCTTTGACTAACTCGACATTACTTGGCAATACGTCTTTGATTACGACGTCAGTTTGGGTAGTGTTGCCAGTATTTTTATAGTGAATCAGATATTCAACTTCTTCACCTGGCTTAACAGCTACAGTTTCTTTCCAGTCGGTAGTTCCGGACTTGCGAACCTGTTTACTAACTGAGAAATCAGGGGTTTTTGGCGTAGTGTCTTCAACTTTGACGTTTAAGAGCACGTAGCCTGAATATTCGTTACAGCCAGGAACGTTACCGTCGAGCTTGTCATAACCAAGCAAGGTTCCGCCTGCATTGATGACGCTGTCTGGTAGCTTCTGTCCGTTAACTTCACCAAAACTATAGATTACGGCGCTACCTGGAACGTAAGTGATCTTGAGATCTTGCTTAGCGGTTAGGTAGGCTTCGTCCCACACCTGTTTAGGGTTGGCGTTGTCGGCTGAGATGATGCCGGTTACCCGAGCTTCTTCACCAGCTTTGACTGACGATGGAATTCGCATTTCTAGAGTGGTATTTTTGGCAACTAAGTTGTAGTTAGATGCCGCGTTGTTGTGGAAGTAGACTCGGAAAGTATATTCCTTGCCTGGCTCCACAGCGATTTTGTCGCTATTAGTTGCAGCTGATGCACCTTTTTCGCGCACTGCCACAAAGTTTCGTTCATCACCATAAGCTGGATTATTAGTAATCGAGTTAAAGGTGATGTAGGTTGACGGCTTTTCCCTCGTAAAGGTTGGCCGGCTAGCTGGCCCCCAGGCCAGTAGGTTTGCTGAGAAAAGACCAACGAAGGCTAAGGTTAGCACCGCGAAGGTTTTCTTCGGCGACCGTTTAAAAACGGTAATTAAGTTACGCATTTTTTCCCTTTCTTGATCCTTTCGAGATCAAATTAGTTAATACTTTTATATTATATCACATATCATAGTGTTTGTAAATAGTTATGTCAATTTTCGACCTACTAATTGGCAATAACTAATTTGATTTGAGCTTTTGATCAATTTAGAAGCTAATTTTAATCTAAAACATGGGTTAGAGAGGGCGCAGGCGCCCTCTCTGAAATGTGCGTGTTGTGCTGTTCGACCCCTTCAAATTAAAAGGGGTTGTTAATCTCCCCGTCGTTTGGTGTATCGTTGGGGATGGTTTCCTCTCCGCCGCCTGGCTTTGGCACGTGTATTGCCTCAGTTTTTGGCGGACTGTAGACTGGCTCGGTCTGAGCCGGCCGTGGTGCCTCGGTTCGAGGCTTTTCGGTCTCGACTGGAGCGTAGTTCTTTCTCTCAGTCGTGGACTGATGGTTGTCAGTCCGTGGTGGGAGAGTTTCCTCTCCTCTGTCCGGATCCACCTTGGCAGGCGGGTTGCCAGGTTCAACTGGCTGATCAGTTTTCTGATCTCCCTTGGGCCTCGGTGGCTCCGTCTTTGGGGGCTCCGTCTTTGGGGGCTCCGTTTTCGGTGGCTCCGTCTTTGGGGGCTCCGTTTTCGGTGGCTCCGTCTTTGGGGGCTCCGTTT
>CAZPHO010000005.1:37603-51198 GCA_964586855.1 uncultured Candidatus Saccharibacteria bacterium
TCGGTGGCTCCGTCTTCGACGGCTCGGTGCCCGATGGGCCCTTGCCGCCCTCAGTGGACGGAGTCGGCTTCGGGGTCTCCGTCTTCGGTGCCTCCGTTTTCGGTGCTTCCGTGACGGGTTTTTCCGTCTTCGGTGCCTCCGTCTTCGGTGCTTCCGTGACGGGTTTCTCCTTCGGGTTTTGTTTATCCACCCGAGGGAGACCCTGCTCATAATCTTTGTCGCTTAGCGGCGACAAGATATTGGAGCAGTCGATTTTGACACCAAATTTTATCTGATCGGTATCAAAATCGTAGTAGCCGAGGGCTAGCTCAGCCCATTGACCTTCATCAATAAAGGTATAGACGTTGCCATCCTTGGCTAGGTAGGTGTTGATTACACCCTTGTTTCGAACTATCGGAGCATCTTTCAGCTCCTCGACGGGATAGCCCCATCTCTCGGCGACTTTGGCTCGCGCCTCATCGTCGGAGATGTCCATCCCGCCGTTGATGAAGATAGCGCGAGGAGTGAACTCCTCGGCTTCTTCCATCTCGGCGGTTTTCCGCATCTCCTCCTCGGAGATTCCGAGGAGAGATTCCATCTTGGCAAACCAGGTCGGGTTTGCCTCGATGGCGGCGGCCTGGTATTGTTCGCCAACCGTATCGAGAACGCCATTCCGGCGTTCAAGATATTTAGACTCCTCTTCGGACTCGAAAGTCCAGGAAGAGTCTCTGAGCGAGATTGGCTCGCCAGTTCTATCGACGAACCCGGCTGGAGCGTCGTTGCTCCCGCCAGCAGCCTCGGCAGCCTCGGCAGCCGTTTCCGCTTCTGTGGCTTGCGCCACGTCGGCGTCGGCCGCCTCGGCCTTGGTGCAGGCCGATATTGCCGGCACCAAAATCATGAGCATTGCCGATAATATCGCCAATGCTAGCAGTCCTTTCGTCCTTCTATCCATTTTATGTTTTCCTCCTTTATGCTTTTTTAAAAATGGATGGCACAACATTAGTCTAGTGAATTCTAGACTAAAATTAGCTTCTAAATTGTAAAGCTGGCTAGAATCAGCGGCTCCCTTTACCTCGTAGCTTGATTCGATGACTTTAGAATATCACAAAATGCTTAAAAAGTCAATGATAATCATGCTTTTTTGCAAAAAAGGCAATAAAATCGTCAAAATAGAGAAGAAGTAGTTGCAAACCGTTGAATTTTTAACTATAATTTTAATTATCAACAAAATAAATCAAGCGAAGGAGACGAGATGGAATTGATAATGAGCCTAATAGTTTTTGCGGCGGTGTTGGTCGTTTCAGGTGCCAAAGTCATCAATCAATACGAAAAAGGCGTCGTTTTGACATTGGGGAAGTTTTCGGGTGTCAAAGAGCCTGGTTTTCGGGTGGTGGTGCCGTTTTTCCAGCAGATGATTAGGGTCGACACCCGCACCAAGACGACTGACGTGCCGAACCAAGAAGTTATCACCAAAGACAACATTCCAGTGCAAATCAACGCGGTGGTTTATTATAGAGTCAAAGATGTCGAAAAGGCGACCTTGGTGGTCGAAAACTATCGCTACGCAGTGGCTCAGTTGGCTCAAACCACAATGCGTAACGCAGTTGGCGAGCAGAGCCTAAACGATTTGCTGCAAAAGCGCGAACAGATTGCCGAGAGCATTCAGACAGTTTTGGACGAAAAAACTGATCAATGGGGGGTTGATGTGCAAATTCTCGAGCTGAAAGATATTGTTATCCCTGATGATCTCAAGCGAACTATTTCCAAGGTGGCCGAGGCTGAGCGTGAGCGCCAGGCGGTGATTATTAGCTCTGAAGGCGATAAAGAAGCAGCCGTCAATCTGGCTGACGCAGCCCGAATTCTCGAGGCTTCTCCTGGGGCGCTGCATTTACGAACTCTACAATCAATCAATGACCTCTCGAGCGACCAGTCCAACACTACTATCTGGATGGTGCCAGTCGATATGATGAACACGATCAAGGCCGTGGGCGACAAGCTGAGTAAAAAATAGAAATTTAGGTTTGATAAAAAATAGTCCCTCGCCGGTTGGCGAGGGATTTGCTTATCTTAGAGGGGTGTTATTTTGTCCGAGGATCGAAGGGTTTGATTTTTTTAATCTCTGGCAAGTCGTGCAGATTTTCCTCTGCATCTTCTAGTTTAGGTCGGAGATTATCTCTGCCTTCTTTGAGGAACGCCCTGAGTCTTTGGAGAAAATCACTTGTTTGCAGGCTCTTTTGAGCCTTCTTGAAGCTGTCAGTCTGCTTTATGTCATCGGCCGTGTTGCCAATAACTTCTTTGGTATCTTGATAAGTTTGTGACTCTTTGACCTTATCAAGGCCTTCTTCTACCTTGGGTTTTGCTTCTTGGTAGGCGTCGGAGCTAGTAATTGTGTCTTTTATGAATCCCCAGCTCTTTTTGAAGCCATCTCGCACCCGTCTATATGAGGGGTAGGTTTGCTCCAAGAACTGATCGCTGAAGCTAATCTCTGTCTGAGTTTCACTAGCCAGGACTGGTTGGCCAATCAGCAGAATCCCGCTAATTAGCATAAAAGCCGTCAGTGAGCGAAGCGCTTTGTTCATATCACCTCTCCTTTCAAAAGATATACTCTAATTATATCACATTTATAACTAAAAAGCTAGAAGATGGATGCTTTTTATTTAGTAACTCTGCTGGGAAGGTTGCAAGCTGCTTTCGCTCAATCGACTTAGAAAAGCAAGCTTCGCTTGCTTTTCTTCGTCTCAATCGCTTTACCGAACCCAGATTAGTTTTGCTGGCGCAAAAGACCGGGCTCTATTTCAGACGCAGAGCGTCAAATAAAATCACCCATCTAAAGATGGATATTTTACTTGGTGACCCCACCGGGAATCGAACCCAGATTGCCAGGATGAAAACCTGGTGTCCTAACCGTTAGACGATGGGGCCACGCTAGGTGACTACTATAGCAAATTCGGTTTGATTTTTCAAGTTAAAAAATATTTTGCCTTGATTCGTCAATTAATCGACCAGTCTGTTATAATAAAACGGTAATGATTTATCCAAAATTTAAGCGGACCAAGATTTTAGCAACGATTGGCCCGGCTTCGAGCAGTGCGGAGTGTCTAAAACAGTTGTTAGATTCGGGCGTAAATGGTTGTCGGCTGAATTTTAGCCATGGCAATAATGACGATCGGCACGAACAGATTAAGCTAATCCGTGAAATCTCGACCAGCCTCAACAAGCCAGTGGCAATTGTCCAAGATTTACAGGGGCCAAAAATCCGCCTCGGTGAGTTTAATGACGACCAGCCGGTGATGGTTAAGCGTGGCCAAGAACTGACTCTAGACAGCGCTGTTGATTACGACCCCAAGCAGCCTGAAACTATCCCTGTTCAGTATAATTTGGCAGCCAAAGTCAAGCTTGGCGAGTTGATTTATATTTTTGATGGGCGGGTCAAGTCTGAAGTGACGGCGATTGTTTCGGAAACGGCGATTAAAATCAAAATCGCTAATGACGGCATCATTCAACAACGCAAAGGCCTAAATCTCCCTGATACTGACTTTGGTGGCGATATTTTGACGACCAAGGATTTGCGCGATATCGAGTTTGGCGCGACTGAAGATATTGATTATGTGGCGCTCAGTTTTGTCCAGACGGCCGAAGATATTCAAAATCTTCGCCAGATTTTGCTGTCGCACAATTCAGACGCTCAAATTATTGCTAAAATCGAGACCAAGCGAGCAATCGCTGATGAAAATATGGAGAAAATCGTCCGTCAAGCAGATGGAATTATGGTGGCGCGAGGCGATTTAGCGGTCGAAGCCGGGGCTGAAGTGGTGCCAGTAGTTCAGGAAAAACTGATTCGCCTGTGTCGCAAGCACGGTAAGTTTGTGATTGTAGCCACCCAAATGATGGCCAGTATGGTTGATTCGCCGGAGCCGACTCGAGCTGAGGCTTCTGACGTGGCCAATGCCGTTCGCCAAGGAGTCGATGCAGTCATGCTGTCTGAGGAAACGGCCACTGGTCGCTATCCGTTGGAGGCGGTTTGCGCGATGAAAAAAGTGATTTTATACACTCAAGAAAATTTGCCAGTTTATCAATACGGCGAATTTGATAAGCCAGCTGATCAGGCTAATATTCGTCTTGATGCTATTAGCGAGGCGGCGGTAGAGATTGCTAATCAAATCGATGCCTCAGCGATCGTAGTTGAGACCAAGAGCGGCGTTTCGGCCGCTCGAGTGGCGGCGGCTCGCCCTAATCGAGTGATTCTCAGTGTGACTGATGTCAAGCGAGTGGCTCAGCAGTTGGCGCTCACCTTCGCCAATCAAAGCTATCTTCGCCCAAATCACGGCGAGGCGGGTTTTGAGCTAGCTAGAGAACTAAAAGCGGCTGGTCGGTTTGGCGACACCAACCCAATCAAAGTAGTGATCGTCAGTGGTCGTCAGCCAGGAGTGGTTGGAGCGACCGACACAATTCAGGTGAGGACGATTTAAAATGTCTTCAGCGGTGAGGTTTGCTTATCAGACGGTTGGTCAAGTAGAGGTTGGTGGGCAAATTGTGCTGCTGCGGACTGATTATAACGTGCCGCTTAAGCAGGGTGTGATTACAGATGATTCACGAATCGAAGTTTCGATCGAAACTATTAATTATCTGCTGGATGAAGGCGCGAAAAAGGTGGTGATCGTTAGTCATCTAGGTCGGCCAGAAGGAATTGACCCTGATTTGTCACTGGCTCCAGTCGCTGAGCGCCTAGGTGAATTGCTCGACGACTCGGTGCCGTTGGTTGATTTGGCTGACTTTGATCGCCGAGCAACTGATAAAGTTGTGTTGCTAGAAAATATTCGTTTTTACGCTGAAGAAGAAGCGATGAATCGGGGTTTTGTTGAAGAAATGGTCGCCAAAACCGGGGCCGATTTGTTTGTTGAGGACGGTTTTGCGGTTTGTCATCGCGCCACAGCCACAACAGTGACGGTGTGCAAAGTTCTGCCAGCTTACGCTAGTTTGCGCTTAGCTGACGAATATCAGCGAGTGGCGAACTTTGTCCCAACTGCTAAACGGCCGCTGCTCGGTTTGCTTGGTGGCGCCAAAATTAGCGATAAAATCGGTTTTGTTGAAAAATTAATTGATCAAGCAGATCAGGTGGTGGTTGGTGGAGCCATGGCGCAATCATTTTTGGCCGCCAAAGGCTTGGAGGTCGGCCAGAGTTTGTTCAGCACTGAAGATGTAGCAGCGGCGGCTAAAATCCTCAAATTAGCCAAAAAATTGAGCACTGAAATCATCTTGCCGGTGGATACAGTGGTCGCCGATGGCACAGAAGCAACTCAGTCACAGATTAAGTTAGTCACTCAAGTCACACCTGAAGATGCGATTTTCGACATCGGACCAGAGACTCAAAAACTAGTGACCGATGCGATTACTCACGCCCGGAGTGTGCTCTGGAATGGCACTTTTGGCTACACTGAAAATCCGCTATTTCAAGCTGGGAGTCGGGCGGTGATTGATGCGCTTGATCGAAACCAGCCAGCGACTTTGATCGGTGGTGGTGACACAGTTGGTTTTATCGAGCAACTGCGGCCCAATTGGCGATTTGATGGCCTGTTTTTGTCAACTGGCGGTGGGGCAATGCTGGACTTAATTACCAATGGTGAATTGGCGGGGATTAAATGTTTGCGTCAAAAATAAAAATTGTTATAATGAAACCATAAGCGAAATTGTTTTTATATGGCACATGAGAAGAAATTAGTTATCGGTAACTGGAAAATGAACCTCGATATTCAAGAATCGAGCGTTTTAGTGCATAAATTAACCGAAATGGTTAAAATTCGGCGTAATACTGAGGTTGTTCTCGCGCCATCACTATTTACACTGCAATCATTAAGCCTTCAAATCAACCGACGTCAGTTCAAGTTGGCTGCTCAAAATTTTTACTGGAAAGACCAGGGAGATTACACTGGCGAGGTGTCAATTGCTCAGTTGCGGGGAATTGCCAGCTATGGTTTGGTCGGGGTATCGGAGCGGCGACTGCTGTTCAGTGAAACTGACCGTGATATTCGAGAGAAAGTCCAGGCGGCGCTGCGATCGGGTATTCGACCCGTGCTCTGTGTCGGCGATACGATGTTTGATCGCACCAATGGCGAGAGCCACGAAGTGTTGGTCGATCAGGTGACCAATGGCCTGGCCAATGTCGCCAAGGAAGATGTCGCCAAATGTGTGATTGCCTATGAGCCGATTTGGGCTAATTCATCGATGGAAATTGTGCCGCCACAGGACGTCAAGCGCAATATCAACGTCATTCGCCAGCGGATTAAATACTTATTTGGCACCGAGGCCAGTCAGCAGCTGCAGATTTTATATGCTGGTTTGATCGACGCCAATCTAGTGGCTGGTTATTTAGAGTCTAGCGGCGTGGATGGGCTTTTACTTGATGAAATCAGCCTGAATCCGTTTGAATTTAGCGAAATTATTGAAAAAGTACATCAAATAACATAAACAAGAGAAGGGTGGATATGGACGACATTGATTTTGATGAGATAGATAAAGCGGTCAACCAAGTGATGGATGACCGTCAGAAAGCTAAAGTGACTCGTGTTAAAGCGACTGAGTCTAGTTCGACGACGACCAAACCAGCTCCTAAGCTCCAGCAGACGATCAAGCATCGACCGCCAGTTCAGCCGCTACCCAAGCCAGTAGCTCAGCCAATTAGTCCAATCAAAACGACTGTTCGTCAAGTCAGTGCCAATCCTGTGCCCAAACCACCCAAAACTCAGCAGTTTAATGACATCAAAGCCACCAATGCGACCATTCAACCAGAAACTGCCGAAGCAATTCGGAAGCGTCGTCAGGCTAATCGCCGTCAGCGCGTCCAGGCGGTGGCCTCTCAGACCGCTAACAAACCGCTGGTTTCTGATTTTAATCATCATTCTCCACGAGTCACGCGCATGGTGGCTCGACCAAGCACTAAAGCTGAGGCCCCGGCTCGAGTCGCAACCACTCAACCCAAGGTTACGCGACTAGTGGTTTCGCCAGCAGTGCCGACTATTTCCCAACAATCCGCCAAATTTAGCGTTCCACCGCGCAAGCTAGTTACTCCCGAGGGCGCGGTCGAAACCAAAACCATTGATGGTGAATACTCCAGTCAGACCTTGACCACGCCAGTGTCTGACAAGACGACTGTCAAATATCACACTAGCAACTTGTCTTATGTTGAGCGAGTTGAGCTTGATGACCGACTGATCGAGGCCGATCGCCAAATGCTGTCTGGCGTGCATAACCTTGATGATAAAGATGAGGTAATTTCTCTCAAGCCTCGAGTTGCTAAGCAGCCGCAGCCAGTCAAAAAGCCCGAACCAGCTCCATTTGCTCCAATCAAGCCTGCTCCGACTAAACCAACTAGCCCCATCAAGAAGTCAGAAACTGACGAAGCTGAGCTCAAAACCAGTCCGTTTGTGGAAGAGGTTAAGGTCGAAAAGCGGCCTCTAGGTGAGCCAGCCAAATTAACCAATGCCCAGTTGCCGCAAGAGAATTTCGTCCCAGCTCTAGCCGAAAAACCAAACACTAAACCAGTGCCACTTTACTCAGCCGATTCTTCAATTGACGATGAAGAGGCGCCAGCTCGCGCGACCTCAGTTGGCCGCTTGCTGCTCTGGCTGATAGTAGTAGTCGCTCTCGGAGTGACACTTGGAGTTGTGGCTTTTGCGTTCGACTTGTTCTAAATTCCACACCAAGTATAATTAAATTATGGATTTATTTTCAGGCTTAAACCAAGCTCAAATTGAGGCCGTCAAGACAATTGACGGTCCGCTACTGATTTTGGCTGGCGCTGGCAGCGGCAAAACCAAGACTTTGACGCATCGAATTGCTCATT
Organism: uncultured Candidatus Saccharibacteria bacterium; assembly: GCA_964586855.1. Taxonomy (GTDB): domain Bacteria; phylum Patescibacteriota; class Saccharimonadia; order Saccharimonadales; family Saccharimonadaceae; genus CAYLXN01. Next base: position 45,423 of record CAZPHO010000005.1, read on the forward strand.
TGATTTTGAATCACGGCGTAGCTTCAGATGAGATTCTGGCAGTGACTTTTACCAACAAAGCCGCTCGAGAAATGCGCCAGCGACTGGGCGATTTGCTGCAGCGACCAGTTAATTACTTTTTTATGCCTTGGATGGGCACTTTCCATGGAGTTTGTGTCAAGTTATTGCGCGAATCAGGCGAGGCGATTGGAATTGCCGAGAATTTCGTGATTTATGATGAGACTGATCGGCGGAGTTTGATTAAACAGGCGATTGCTGATATGGGATTATCTGTGAGCCAGATCAAGCCCAAAACCGTCTCGACTGTCATTTCCAATGCCAAAAATCAGATGATTTCAGCCGCTGATTTTAGTAATCAAGCCAAGGGGCATAACCAAAAAATCTACGCCGATATCTATCTGCGCTATGAGCAGTTGCGCAAAAAGGCAGAAGCGCTTGATTTTGATGATTTGCTCAACGAGACAGTGCGCTTGTTGCGTGCTTCCAAGACGGTTCGTCAGCGTTGGCAAAAGCAATTTCACTACATTTTAGTTGATGAGTATCAAGACACCAACTTTGCTCAGTATCAGCTGGTCAAGATTTTGGCCGCCGATGATCAAAATGTTTGCGTGGTCGGCGACGATTGGCAATCGATTTATTCTTGGCGGGGAGCTGATTTTACTAATATTTTGAACTTCAAACGCGATTATCCAGGAGCGAAGGAAATTAAACTAGAGCAAAATTATCGCTCAACCGGTAATATCCTCTCGGCGGCTCAAAACGTGATCGAGAAAAATATTACTCGGTCGGAAAAAAGCATCTGGACCGATCAAGGCGACGGCCAGCCAGTGATGGTCACACCGACGCGCGACGAAACTGACGAAGCGACTGAGGTGGTGCGAATCGTGCGTCGACTGGAGCGAGAAGGCGTCAAGCTTGATGACATCGCCGTGCTGTACCGAACGAACGCCCAGAGTTTGGCAATCGAGCGGGCTTTGGTTCAGGCCAAAGTGCCGCATAAAATCATCGGTGGCGTGCCATTTTTTGATCGGGCGATCGTCAAAGACGCGCTAGCCTATCTGAAGTTGATTTATCAACCAGCTGATCGAGCCAGTTTTTCGCGAATTGTCAATGTGCCAGCTCGAGGAATTGGCAAAGTTAGCGTCGATAAATTTCTCGAATGGCAGCAAGCGACCGACTATGACATTGTCGAAGGTTTAAATCAGCTGGAACAGGCTGATAATTTATCAACTCAAGTCAAGAAGAAGTTAGCCGTTTTTAGCGAGATTATCAATCAGCTGGTTGAGTTTAGTCAGTCTAATCCGCCAGCACTGCTACTCGAGAAGGTGTATGAAGTTGCACGCTTGCGATTATCTGTCGATAATGGCACCGAAGAAGGCGATTCGCAAGTTGCCCATCTTGATACTCTGCTGCAGGAAGCTCAGAGTTATGCTGATTTACGGTCGTTTCTTGAGGACGTGGCCTTGATGTCGAGCTCGGATGAGGCCAGCGAGGGGCGCAAGCTTAATCTAATGACGATTCATGCTGCCAAGGGCTTGGAGTTTCCAGCGGTGATTGTAGTCGGGATGGAGGAAGGCGTTTTTCCGCACGCTCGGGTGTTTGAAGATCCGTCTGGGTTGGAAGAAGAGCGTCGGTTATGCTATGTGGCAATGACTCGAGCCAAAAGTCAATTATTTTTGCTATATGCAACTTGTCGCTATCAGTTTGGTGAGCGGACTTACCAAATGCCGTCGCAGTTTTTGGCTGATAGTGGGCTGCTGGATGTCGATACTCAGTTTATCGACAGCGAGGATGATTATGTCGATTATGAACCATTTGTTAATCAGCTGGATGTTGGCGATCGAGTGCGTAGCCAGCAATTTGGTGTTGGCGAGGTGATGGACGTCGACGGTTTGGCGGTTACAGTTCAATTTGACGATGGTCGCCAGCGCAAACTCAATACTGAGTTTGCCAACCTGGAAAGATTGAGCTAAATGTGATATAATATATAAGTTAATGAAAATGAATTTTCGGCAACACTGGCAGCGATCACGAACTGGGATAAAAATCATCAGTCTGTTAGTTGCGGGGCTGTTTAGTCTAATTTTAGCTCAAACTGGTGCGCGACTAGTGCTAGCTCAAGCCGATAACACCACTATCTTGACGATTTATGACCAGGCTACTAGAGAGGAAATGGTGCTAGTGACCACCAAACCGACCCTCAAAGAAGCAATTGAGCAAGCCGACCTAGACCTGTCAGCCAACGACAAGATTGAGCCGGCGCTGGATACAGGGCTGGTCGCCAACCACTATCAGGTCAATATCTTCCGCTCACGGCCGATTGTGGTGATTGATGGCCAGATGCGGGTTAAAATCCTGTCGACTCACCAGACGCCTGACAAAATTGCTAAAGCAGCTGGTCTCGAATGGTTTCCTGAAGATAGAGCTAGTTTAAAATTTGACTTTACTGGTTTGGCTGATGACTGGGGGATTCAAATGACTATCCAGCGAGCTAAAAAAATCAATTTGATCTTATTTGGTGAAAAAACCGAAATTCGGACCCACTTCGACACAGTTGGTGATTTTTTGGCTGATAAAGACATAAGGCTTGATTCCAAAACTCGAGCCAATCACCCTGAAGCTACTAAAATTACTAACAATATGAGTTTAGAGGTTTGGAAAGAGGGCGGGCAAGAGTTGACTGTGACTGAGCCAGTTGATTTTGAGGTGCGGATTATTCAGGATCGCGATCAAAAAGTTGGCTATCGCAAAATCAAAACTCCTGGCGTTAAGGGCGAGGCGATCGTGACTTATGAAGTTTTGATTAAAAACGGCCAAGAAGTTGAGCGCAAAAAGTTAAAGTCCGTCACCACCAAAGAGCCTCAGTCTCAAGAAGAAATAGTGGGTGTCAAGTCAACAGGTGGCTTGACTAAATCAAAAGGTGTAAATACTTTTATTGATAGTCGAGGTGTGTCTCATCGTGAAACTTATTATGATTTGCCAATGCGAGTGGTGATGGGCAATTGTGGTGCTGGCGGTTATTATACTGTTCGTGAGGACGGAGTGAAGGTTGATCGAGATGGCTACGTCATTATTGCCGCTAATTTAAAAAATTACCCTCGCTGCTCAGTCGTAGAAACTAGTCTTGGAGCTGGTAAAGTTTATGATACCGGTGGATTTGCGGCCGTTCACCCTCATGGTTTTGATATTGCGACTGACTGGACCAGGGGCGACGGAATCTAAATCTCGTGGCAGCGCCCAACAAATCACTCGGTCAGCACTGGTTGAAAGACCGCACTGTTTTGACGGAAATAGTCGATTTCGCAGCCGTTGAGGCCGATGATATAGTTCTGGAGATCGGACCAGGCTTGGGGACGCTGACCAGTGTGTTGCTAAGTCGAGCCAAACGGGTGATTGTAGTTGAGTTTGACGTTAGTCTAGCTTCGAAATTATCAGGTCAATTTCCAGGCAAAAATTTAGAGGTAATTAATCAAGATTTTTTGCAATTTGACCTTAGTCAACTGCCTAATAATTACAAAGTGGTGGCCAATCTGCCGTATTATATTACTTCGAAAATTATCAACAAATTACTGCTGGCAGACAATAAGCCGCAATCAATCACGGTCTTGGTTCAAAAAGAAGTTGCCGAAAGGCTAGCCCAGCTTGATGGCAGCAGCGTGCTAGGAATTGCGGTTGAAAATCAGGCAATAGTCGAGCTGGGTCAGGTCGTGCCAGCTGTATTATTTACGCCGCCGCCCAAAGTCGATTCACAGGTAGTGCGGCTTGATTTGCATGACCAGCCGCTGGTGATTGACGATTCAAGTCTGATGCGAGTGGTCAAAGCCGCTTTCTCAGCCAAGCGCAAAAAACTACGTTCCAGTCTGGCTGGTGGATTGGGTATTGACAAGACTAGCGCCGAATCGATTTTGACCAAAGCTAATATTAACCCTGACAATCGAGCCGAAACTTTAACTTTTGCTGATTTCGAGCGCCTAGCTAAAGTTTGCGTCGACCAGTTTAAAATGCTAAAATAAGCTCATGATAAAACAAGATCAGCCGACTATTTTTGGGGATCAAGTTACGGCTGCGGTGTCGTCGGCCAATGATGGCGACATGAGTTTCGCCTCAACCACTAAAAACAAAGTCATCACTAATCGCTTGAATTTTTTTGAGCAATTAGGAATTAAGGTCGATGACGTGACGGCGCTTAGCGTCAATCTTGACGAAACAGACGATTTTACTCGCTATAAAATCATAAACAGCGACTTTAAAGGCGACCGAGTTTTGACACCGGAAGGCACATTGTCGAAAGATGCGATTGTGGTGCTTGAGCCCAACCACGCTATTTTTTTGACGCTGGGTGATTGTTGCGGGGCAATTATTTTCGCGCCCGACAAGCATGTGCTGATGCTCAGTCATCTGGGGCGGCATAGCTTAGAGGCCAACGGCGGTGCCGAAAGTGTAGAGTTTTTAAAAAAGCAGTTTAAAGTCGACACTAGCCAATTGCTTGTGTGGCTGAGCCCAGCTGCTGGCCAGAAAAATTATCCACTTTATCGATTTGACGGTGACAGCCTTCACAAAGTAGCTACTCAGCAGTTAGTTAGCGCTGGGGTAAATATCGACAATATTGAAATTTGCCTGCGTGATACGACCACAGACGATAATTATTTCAGTCACAGTCAGTATCTGGCTGGCAAGACCAAAGTCGACAGCCGTCATGCTATCATCGCCATGATGCGCTAATCTTTGCTTTTTACTCAAAAAATGATATAATAATCCCATCATAAAAAAGGAGGGATTTATGTGTTTGAGAAAATTATGCCAGGTTTTGGCGTGTGGATGTCCCACGTCGAAGATGGTGATATGCGACGCTATGACGAGGCTGGTGAACCAGAGAAATATCAGCAGTTTTTGGACAATCGGCGCCAGTTCCTTGACAAAATAGGAGTTGAGGCTAAGGATGGTTTTTATCTTAAAACCAACTTATTGCCAGACAGGCTGAATTGCTTTGATGTCGTAGACTGTGCCAGTCGCGGCAAGGGCATGTTTGATGCTTTGCGCGAAACCGATCGCCGTGATGGAGTGGTGACTCGATGTGACAGTTTGTTTTTAACTGTCTCGCCTGGAGATTGCCCGATCGCTGTTATTTATTGCCCTGAAAAGCGAGCGATAATGATATCGCATCTAGGCCGAGCCAACTTGGAGCGCGGCGGAGCATTTGAGTCGATTAGGTTTATGAAAACAGTCATCGGCTCAAGTCCCAAGTTTTATCAGGTGATTGTCACGCCTGGAGCAGGCAAGGAGGATTATCCAGTGCATGCGCTTGGTGGTGCTGGTATGCAGGAAATCATCCGCGATCAGCTGTATACAGCCGGGGTCGAATATGAGAACATATTCATCTCCGACGTCAATACTGTCCGTGACCTGCGCTACTATAGTCACAGCCGCTACATGACTCAGGCCAAAGCCGGTCAGTCTGACCTGGTCAACGGCCGCAACATCGTCGTCGCCAGACTTCTATAGTTCTTTAAATCCCGCCAAGTGCGGGGTTTTCTTTTTTGCCTCTTGCCATCCCATCCCGCTCATGCTAAACTAAACCCATCATTATCTAAAAAAGGGGAGAATCTCGCAACATGCGTCTATCAATCAACACTAAACCAACTTCAACCAAACTAAAACTAATCCCAGCAGCCGTATTGGGGGGTAATTCTATCTCTCACCACAGCTCTCATCTATAATCACCACCAACCAACCAATCAAGCCCAAGCCGAAACCATCGGCGGCTCTTGTATCGTCG
>CAZPHO010000006.1:0-50176 GCA_964586855.1 uncultured Candidatus Saccharibacteria bacterium
GATTAACGTCAAAAGCGTTAGCGATATTTGTAGCTGTAAGACCACTCGTAGACATAAACCCTCCAATCCCTGTGTTCTGTAAGAATTATAACACTTTTTCATCGCTTTGACTTCGCTAAAACGATGAAAGCCAACCAGAAAATCCGCCCCTTTCAACTAAAAAGAAAAAATACGGCGGGGGGAAATTCAAAAATAATTCAAGGGGCGGTTTTTCTGGCTGGACGCGTGCCAGCTTTGCTGGCACAGGCGTCGGGGCTGAGCTTACGAGCTTCGCTCGAAATAGGTTCGAGCTTTGGCGTAAAACGCCACCAAATCGGAACTAAAACGGAAATTGTCGCCCTGTGGGGCGATTTTTTCTAGGATTTGGCGGAGCCAAACCCAGATGTTTTCTTGGGGGGAATGAAGGAATTGCCGTGCACAAATGCACGGATTTTTGTTTTGTCGTCGGCAAAAGCCGACATGCTACGCATATGGTATAATAGTAAGTGGAATACAAATCATTTGACGGTCTTTTCTATTTGAGCACTCAAATAGCCGTTTCGCACAAGTTAGACTCGTCTGATTTGTATTCCAGCGAAGCGGCTTTTTGAGTTTTTAAGGGGGCGAAGTATGAAGTATTTTATTTACGTTCGTAAATCGACAGATGTCGAAGACAAACAAGTATTGTCCGTAGAGGCACAGATTGTCGAGCTAAAAGAGTACGCCGCTAAATATGAGTTGGAAATTGTAGATATTTTCATCGAGAAACGTACCGCCAAAAAGCCAGGGCGACCAATCCTCAATAAAATGCTTAGTCGCATTTCATCTGGCGAAGCAAATGGTATTTTGTCGTGGTTGCCAGACAGATTATCTCGAAACTCAATAGATAGCGGACAAATTATCTATATGCTCGATGAAAATATATTGCTTGATCTGAAATTTCCTCACTTTTGGTTTGAAAACACCCCACAGGGCAAATATATGTTGGCTAATGAGTTTAACTCGTCCAAGCAGTATGTAGACAATTTGTCGGTCAATACCAAACGAGGTTTGCGACAAAAAGTCCGCCGAGGCGAGATGCCAGGTGTCGCGCCGATTGGCTATTACAATGACATGCGGACAAAGACCGCAAAAATAGATAAAAAGATCGCTCCGATTATTAAGCAATCGTTCGAGCTGTACGCTCGTGGCGATAAACGATTAGATGAAATCGGCGACTTTTTGTATGCCAACGGCATACATACCAAAGCTGGGCAACTATACGGCAAGAAAACAACTGGCAAAAAGCCTTTTCATAAAAATCGTATTAAACGAATTCTGACGAATCCGTTTTATTACGGTCATTTTTGCTATCTTGGTGAAATTCACGAGGGCAAACACAAGTCGATAATCTCGAAACGACTTTTTGATGATGTGCAGACAGTAGTAAAGCAACGAGGCAGACCGCAAAAAGCGGTCAAAGAACCAAAACCGCTATGCGGTTTAATCCATTGTTCATGTGGTATGATGTTGACCAATGAACGGCAGGTTAAACGACAGAAAAACGGCAATGTGCATATCTATGATTATTATCGCTGCACTCGCAAAAGCAAAACGGTTGCTTGCCAAGAGCCGCACATACGAGCAGAAGAATTAGACAAACAGTTATCTAATTTGTTACTCGATTTTGCTATGCCCGCAAAGTGGGCAGACAAACTGTACGAGTTAATCCGACAAGATGAGTATAAAGAAAAATCGACGTTAGATATTGAAATAAACGATACACAAGAACAAATCGTACAGTTGTCTAGCAAACTGCAACGGTTGTTAGATAGTTATTTAGACGGCGATGTTGAACGTGAACTATACCAAAACAAGAGGGCGGAAATACTAGGCGAAAAGAAGCGTTTGCAGGAGCAAATCGAGCAAGCATCGCTAGGCGTTTTGACATGGGTCGAACCGATGAAAAGATGGATAGAAACTAGCGTTTCTATCTGCAAAATCGCAAAAAGTGATGACCAGTTTGCCAAAAAGTCGCTTTGCCAACAAATATTCGGGTCGAACCTAAAAATGCAAAACAAAAATGTCGTCGTAAACGACGACCAATTTCTTCATTCCCCCCAAGAAAACATCTGGGTTTGGCTCCGCCAAATCCTAGAAAAAATCGCCCCACAGGGCGACAATTTCCGTTTTAGTTCCGATTTGGTGCGCACGAGAAGACTTGAACTTCCACAGGATTGCTCCCACTACCACCTCAAGGTAGCACGTATACCAATTCCGCCACGTGCGCATAATTTTATTTTGGTTGCGTCTAATTGTTACTTTAGCCTTACCCACCGCGCTGCGCGTCTACGATTTACTAGATCCGCCACACCTACAAATTAATTTGGTACACGCGAGAGGACTTGAACCTCCACAGGATTGCTCCCACTAGCACCTGAAGCTAGCGCGTCTACCGTTCCGCCACGCGTGCGTGTATTTTCCATATTTTAAAGCTATGATCGATTGTTAAGTTTCTAACTTTGGCCTGCCGCGCTGCGTCTACAATTGATTGATTTTGAGCTGGCTCCGCCACCTCCGCGCCACGCGTGCAATGAATATATTATACAAATTTATGGGGTTTTGTAAACTGTCGCTTGGTTGACTGACCATTCATAGACATTGGCAAAACGATTGTTTTGGCTGACCATGGCCGTATTGGGATAGAGGTTGGTCGAGCGAACATCGCGCCGAATCGCATAATCGAACGTCGTTTGATACAGCCCAATTGCTGGCACATCTTCCAGCCATTGCTTGGTAATCGTTAGATATTTTTGGCTGCGAATCGTCATATCAGTAGTCGAGCGCGCCGTAACTAGAGCGTCGTCGACCAGCACATTGCTATAGTTAGAAAAATTCAAACCATTTTGGCTAGCCTGAGTCGAGTGCCAAAAAGCGAACACATCTGGATCGCCACCAATTTGAATCTCATAAATCAGCACGTCGTAGTCGCGAGGCTGCAAAACATCCCGGATAAACGAAACGTTAGCGTCTTCGGTTGTTACTTTTTTCAAATCAATTTTTACACCAAACTCTTCCCATGCCGCCTTGACCAGTTCCGCTATTTTTTCATATCGCGCCTCCGCCAAAATTGCTAATTTGAGCGTTAGCTGCTGATTGTTTTTGTTTAACCACTGGCCATTTTTTAAATTATAGCCAGCTTTGGTTAAGGATTTTTTAGCTGCCTCAAGGTCCGGCGTGGCTTTGCGAACTGGCAGCTTAACGCCAGATAATTGACGAGCCAAAACCGGCTGATCAAGCGGCAAATGATAGCCATCGAGCGTGTTGACTTGTTCGCGGATCTGCTCAACATCCAGCACCAACCCTAAACCTCGACGAAGATCAGCTGACTTTAGATCAGATTGGGTGGTGTTGAAAAATAGATAGCCACCACCGTAAGTCGGAATGGTATTATGGATTAAATTTGATTGATTAGCTAACTGACTCTTGGCGATATTAGCCGCCGCGTTGACATTGCTACTAGCCAAATCTTCAATTGCCCCTGCCTGATCCTTGAAGGCGTGAATTTCAAAACGGCTCAATTTGACTGGCCGATAGTATTGGTCGTTGCGGGCTAAATTAACCACTTGATAAGGATTTTTTGAGTCAGCGTCAGATGATTGAAGCGAGACAAATTTAAACGGGCCTGAGCCAATTGGCGATTGCTGACTAAAGTTACTAGTTGATAATGTTGTCAAATCGACATCCTTAAGAATATGTTCGGGTAGAATTGAAAAGGTTAGAGCGTGCGGGAAGGGCGCATAAGTCGAGGGCAAATTGAATTCTAGCGAATAGTCACCAATCTGTTTGACGTCAATACTCCGCCAAACTCGGCTATCACCCATGCTAGTAGCGTCACTCTTGAGCAGTCGCAAAGTATAAATCACGTCTTTGGCGGTTACTGGCTGCCCATCGTGCCAGCTAGCATCCTCGCGCAAAGTCAAAACGTAGTTTTTGCCTTTGTTGTTGGCAACGATTGACTTAACTAGGTCTCCTCTGAGTTTACCATAGCTATCGTAATCAAATAATTGCGAAAAAACTAGCTGTGAAATTGCCTGTTCGGGATAGGTGTTGGCGTAAAATGGATTGAGATTGTCGATCTGACCAACAATCGACGTCGAATAAGTTCCCTCAGGCTGAGGCGCTAGTTTCAGGTAGTTTTTTCGCGAATAATTTATCTGCAAACCGGTGACAATAAACAACACGGCCATCATCAAACCCCAATAAATCACCTCTAAGCGAACGTGACGTAGCTTGTCCCAGCGGCGAAGCAAAAATTTGCGGGCGTGTTTGGTTACCTGCTCTTGACTATCGAGCAGTTTAGTTTTAGAGCTAGCTTCCGAATCGTTTTCGGGCTCAACTTCATCTAGTGGCAGTGATTTGTTCGTCATCAATTAAGCTTATCGATTTAGGCACCGGCTGGAATAATTAGCGACGCCAAAATCGACAGCACAAAAATTATCGCCAAGACAACAGTGACTTCAAATAAAGTTTTCTCAGCTCCACGACGAGCAATAAATAATTCGCCCGATGAGCCAAAGCCAGCGCCCAAACTAGCTCCTCGCTGCTGGATTAGAATCAAAACCACGGTCAAAATCCCTGAAATAATGGTTACTGTTTGAATCATCTTACTTTTTCTCCCTTAAAACTTGATTTAATACGTAATTAACAATGCTTAATATTATACCAGTAAAAATCGCCGAACCAAGGCTCATCTCGAGATTCGGCATCAGCTGCAAGGTGATATAAACCACTAGACCATTGATCACAATCGTAAATAAGCCAAGTGTCAGGAGTAGAATCGGCAGCGACAGAAAAACCAACAGCGGCCGAATCAAAGTGTTAACCAGCGAAAAAACTAGACCGACTAGTAAAAAAGTTGGGACTGAAGCCCAAAAATCTTGGCTAATAAAGCCAGGGCTGTAAAGCCAAATTGCCAAACCCAACACCAGAGAGTTGACGGTGAGTCGAACCAAAAAGGCCTGCCAGCTAGAATTTGCAAAATCTTTCATAACTCTATTTTACTATTTTTTAAGCGATTTGTCACTGGTGGTTGGCTTAAATTGACTAATAATTCGGGCTTTCTGTCGACCGACTACCGACACCAGTTCTGCTTCTGAAGCTTGAAAAATTTTAGTAACTGCTTTGAAATGATGCAGTAGTTTGTGCTTAGTTTTTGGGCCAATGCCGACCATATTATCCAGCGCGCTAGCCGTTTGTTGTTTTTTCCGCAACAAACTATGATAAGCTACCGCAAAACGATGCGATTCGTTGCGCACCCGCTCAAGCAGCTTGCGGGCGTGACTGTTGCTCGGCAAAATAATAGTCGCTAACTGATGGCTGAGCAAAACCCCTCCGCCCAGCTGTTCGATTTTAGCTTGATTCAAACTAACACCCGATCGCTCAAGATCAACAACAATTTCTTCATGCTGCTCAGCCAGCGCAATGACCGCTATTGGCCGCCCTGTCTGGCTAATCACATCCAAAGCCGCCGACAATTGGCCTTTACCGCCATCGATCAACAACAAATCTGGCCGACCCCACTTGGCTAAATTTTCCAGTCGAAGCCGACGTCGAATTACCTCAGTCATGTTGCGATAGTCATCATTTTTATCAATTTTAATTTTAAATCGTCGATACTCGACCCGATCTGAAATTCCATTCGTAAACACCACCATACTGGCGACAACATTGGTGCCGCCCATGTGCGAAATGTCAAAGCCCTCAATCCGGCGCGGCAGTTCGGCCAAGCCTAACAATTCCCACAACTCAACCAGTCCTGGGTCGTTTTGGATTGGCGACTGCTGATCACGCAGGTAAACTCGCTGAGCTAGCTCTTCTAAACTATTAATTTGATTGCGCAGTTCTGCCGCCCGCTCAAACTGTTGACTAGCCGCCGCTTGCTTCATGTCAATTTTTAAATCGTTGATTAATGCCCGTCGCTCACCCCGCAGATAGCGCTTAATTTGCTGCAAGTCCTGACGATATTGACTCAAGCCTTCCTCGCTCGAGACATCCGGCTCCAGGCCAATATCACGATCTAGCGTTGGGCGCTGACTCGGCTGATACGGCCGAGTAAAAAACGGAAACACTCGCCGCAATAGTCGCAGCGCCTGTTGGATCGAACTAGCTGTGTAATACGGCCCGAAGTAATCTGCACCATCATCGACTGGATTGCGGGTAGTGGTGATTTCTGGAATTGATTTATGGCTGCTAATTTTAATAAAAATTTGCGACTTATCGTCACGCAGCAAAATATTATAACGTGGCTGATAGCGCTTGACTAGCTCACTTTCCAAAAGCAGTGCGTCCAGCTCGGTTTCAGTTTCGATCCATGACAAATCCACAATATCTTTGACCAATGCCTTGGTCTTCAAATCCTGATATTTAGCTTGAAAATATTGGCGCACTCGGCTCGACAACACTCGGGCTTTACCGATGTAAATCACCTCATCATCCGAATTGTAATATAAGTAAACTCCAGCCCGATGTGGCAGTTGCTTGATCTTGGACTGGAGTTTAGTTTGAAACATAATTAGCGTCTAAAGGCTAACCTGATCGATTAGTTTAATCTCTGTTAGCGGTTTCAGTGTCGGTTTTGGCTTCTTTTTCGCCTTCAGTAGCTTCGCCTTCGACAGCCTCTTCAGCGCCCTTGTCGGCCAAAACTTCTGATTCATCTTCGGCATCACCAGCTGCCGCTTCATTGGCTGCAGCCAGCTCTTCTTCGTCATAAACGTTGACAATCGTCAAGCTCAAGTCTTGCTCTTTGTCGGCAAAAATCACGCCTTTTGGCATTTTAATGTCACCAAGAGTAATTCGGTCACCTTTTTCTGCTAGCTCGACCACAGAAATTTCAATTTCCTGGACCATGTCAGCTGGCAAAGCTCGAACCTCAACCGTATCCATGACCTGCATCACGATCAAGCCAGCTTTTTGAGCGGCGCTCTCGTCTTTACCCACCAAGACCAGCTCGACTTCGGCATCGATTGGATCATTGGCTGACACTACTTGAAAATCAACGTGATAGAGATTGCCAGTCACCACATCACGGCTGATTTTTTTAACAATTGCCAGATGTTGCTGGCCGTCAAGATCGAGATTAAACGGTGAATTTAGGCCAATTTCATTGATGGCTCGCTCTAGGTCCAGCGTCGGCGCTTGAACTTTTTCAGCTTCAACACTCTCGCCATAAACCACACCTGGAGTCACGCCACTAGCCCGAAGCTGCTTAGTCTTTTTACCGACAATATCCCGTTTATTCACTGCAAAATTAACATATTTTGACATTCTAAAGTCTCTCCTCTTAAATTCCGTTTACTGATTTTGGCCATTATACCACTTTTTAAACGAATAATCCAATCCTAATTGACTGAGATTTTGTTTAAACTGGGCTAGGTCGAGTTCAATTTGGGCTTGATTGACATCCAAATCATCTGGCTGATAAGCCTCAATCGCAATTTGATTGGTTGTCACCTGTTGGTGGATGACCTCGATTAGGCCTGGCTTCTGGCCGCGGCGGTTAGTGGTGAATTCTCTTAAGCGAGTGAACTGATCGATAGTCAAGCCTTGATCGCTAATCAACACCCCGCCAAATGGCGTTGGCAGCTGATGATCAAAAATGGCCATCATCTGCTTGAGATAAGCTTTAGTGTCGGTTTGGCTGGTGACGCCACCAAGATTGGTTTGCAGTAATAATTGGCCAAAATTCACCCGTAATAATTTCATCTCGGACATTAGAGACTTCAGGGCCCGCTCGTAATATTCAAATCGGTCATCAAGCTGCTGGCCATCGGCTTCAATCGTCAGCTCAACAATCGGCACAATGTTGGCCTGCTGAGCTCGACTAGCAAACCGAGCCGCCAAGTGAGCGTTGGACAAAATCGCGGCGTCCGACGGCATGCCGGCCGCTGGCTCGAGAGCCAGTTTAATTCGCCATTTAGCGAACTGGATGTTATGAGTCACGAGATTGTTGATCCGCTCGGCCAGCGATTCAAGACCGAAAGTCACTCGCTCGCCTTTGAAACCAATCAAGTCTTCAAATCCCTGGTCAACCAGCGGCACTACAGCCACACCGGAATCGACTAGCGATTCAACTTGATCACTCTCGACGACACCATAAGGCAGACTAATTCCAGCTAGAAAATCAACCAACAGCTTGACCTCCAGCAAATGTTTAATTAGTTGATTGAGTGATTCATTTTCAGCTGCGTCAAAGTCTAAATCGATCCAAATTTTGCTGGCCGCTTGAGCATCAGCCAAAACTTTTGTCACCGAGTGAGCGACCGACTGACTTTTTTCAGTTAACAGCCCAACTACTGTCGGAGAGGCGATTAAACTAATCGGGTTTAGGGTTTGAACTTGTGATTCGTCAAGCTGATGGCCCAAATACTCAAGCAACGGAATCTTTTTGCCGGTCTGATGATCGGCCAACGATTTAGCTAAAATTGCTAATTTTTGCTGCGGACTTTTGCCAGAATTAATCATCACCGTTGCCAAACTCTCGATCAGCTCAACCTCAGCTTTGTCGAGCGAGTCAGCCAAAACCAATTTGTAAGACTGTTTGTTGGCCGCAAAATAAAGCGTCGACTGATCGATTAACAGCACCTGCTCGGCTCTATCGGTATATTTATCGAGCGCCGACAGCAAGCGATCAACGTCATAGCGAGCCTTGCTGATGATCAGTTTGGTTCTGGCTTTGAGGTGATCAATCACTAATTTATCAGCCAAATCACCGTCAGTCTCAATAATTAAATCAGTTTGCGAGTGTTCAGCTAAATATTTTTCGAGTGCACCTAAATCTGCAGCCCCAAGCTGAGCATCAGCTAAAACCATCATACATCGTGGCGCTAGCTCTGGCGCTTGCCAATCGGACTTATCCCAAACGGCCAAAGTTTTAGATTGCTGATTTAGCTCTAAAATTGCTTTATAAGTAACTGGCTTGTCGCTGGGCAAAACTTCAAAACCTAAACTTTCAAAATTACGCCGCAGACCAACAAAGCTATTGGCTGTCCGACTGCTATGATCAACACTGATTTCACCATTGTCAAACACAATATCCAACCAGTTACGATTTTGTTCATCTTTTAAAATTTGCTGACTATCGCCCAAACCCAAAGTAATCACCTCGATTGGTCGACCGACTAAGACAATTGTTGGCTTCACGCTGCCTCCCACCCCATTCATTTATTAATAATCTTTATGCTATTTTAGCACAGATTGGCTCTGTGAGGCAACTTTTAAGGCTGATTTCAGATACTTTCCGGTATAGGACTGCTCGCAAGCAGCGACTTCCTCGGGAGTGCCAGTGGCAACAATTTCGCCACCCTCATCGCCGCCTTCTGGCCCCATATCAATCACGTAATCAGCCGACTTGATCACGTCCAAATTATGCTCAATCACAATCATACTATTGCCCTCTTCAACCAAACGCTTAAGGATTTTGATCAATCGTTTAATGTCATCAGCGTGCAAACCAGTCGTCGGCTCATCGAGAATGTATAGCGTCCGACCAGTCGAACGGCGTGACAATTCAGTCGCCAGCTTAACCCTTTGAGCCTCTCCACCAGACAAAGTCGTGGCTGGCTGACCCAAAGTCACGTAACCCAAACCAACATCAACCAAAGATTTCAGCTTGTTTTTGATTGACGGAATATTGTCAAAAAACTCCGCCGCCTGATCAATCGTCATGTCTAGCACATCAGAAATGGTCTTGTGCTTGTATTTGACTTCCAACACGTCACGATTGTAGCGGTGGCCATGACACTCCTCACAAGTCACATAAACATCTGGCAAAAAGTGCATTTCGATTTTATTGACACCGTCGCCTTTACAGCTTTCGCACCGACCGCCCGGCACGTTAAAACTAAATCGACCAGCCGTGTAGCCCCGAATCTGAGACTCTGGTAAATTAGCAAACAATTCACGAATCGGCGTCCACAGGCCAGTATAAGTGGCTGGGTTAGAGCGAGGCGTTCGGCCAATTGCTGATTGGTCAATCACGATCACTTTATCCAGCAGCTCAATTCCTTCGATATTTTCGTGTTTGCCAGCAATTTCCTTCGACCGATTAAGCCGAGCCAGCAATTCTTTAGCTAAAATTCGATTAACCAGCGTCGATTTGCCAGATCCAGACACACCGGTCACGACATTAAACACGCCCAGCGGAAATTCGACATCAATTGTCTTGAGGTTATTTTCAGCCGCCCCACGCACGATCAACTTCTTGTCTTTTTGAACTGGTCGACGCTTAGTTGGCACTTCGATTGATAATTTACCGCTCAGATATTGCCCAGTTAAACTCTCAGGATTCTTCATCACCTCAGTTGGCGTCCCAACCGCCACGATTTGCCCACCATGAACGCCAGCCCGCGGCCCGACATCAACCAAATAATCCGCCTGTCGAATCGTATCTTCATCGTGCTCAACCACAATTACTGAGTTGCCGATATCGCGTAAATGTTTCAAAGTAGCGATTAGCTTCTCATTATCGCGCTGATGCAGACCAATTGACGGCTCATCGAGCACATACAGCACCCCCTGCAAAGCCGAGCCGATTTGCGTCGCCAGCCGAATTCGCTGGGCTTCACCACCCGACAAAGTGTTCGCTCCTCGCCCCAACTCCAAGTAATTCAAGCCGACATTGGCCATGAATTTCAAGCGTGAACTAATTTCAGAAGTCACTAGTCTGACGACTGATTTTTCGCTATCGGTAAGTTTTAAATGGTTATCAAATAAATCAATTGCTTTGTCAATACTCAAACTAGTTATTTCCATAATATTCAACCCATCGACCGTCACCGCCAGAACTTCTGGCTTCAGGCGCTGGCCATGACAGGCATGACATTTCCGCTCACGCATAAACCGCTCGATGTCACGGCGCATAAATTCGCTGTCTGTTTCCCGATGACGACGCTCGAGATTGGGAATTACTCCTTCATAAGTTGAATTGACTTGATTACCGGTCGACAAGATTGTCTGATATTGCTGCTTACCCGTGCCATAAAGGATTTTTTGACGCTGATCTTCCGTCAACTCGCCAATCGGAGCATGAACATCAAAACCGTGTTGTTTGCCAACTGCCTCAAGCCGCTTAACATACCAAGAATCATAAGTCACTCGATTGTAGGGCCTGATTCCACCTTCGGCAATCGTCAAATTTGGATTTAAAACCAGCTCTGGATCGACTTCTAGCCGCACACCCAAGCCAGTGCAAACCGGACAGGCTCCTAGCGGCGCATTAAAGCTAAACAATCGTGGCTCAAGCTCTGGAATGTGAACATCTGGATGATCAGGACAAGCGTAGCGCTGTGAATAGGAATGAATTTCATCAGTTTCAGCGTCCAAAATTTGGACGATTCCGCCTGCTAGCCTCAACGCTTGCTCAACCGAATTGACGACTCTGGCCAACAAATCTTGACTGACCACCAACCGATCGGTCACCAATTCGATAGAATGTTTGTTAGTTTTGGACAATTCGGGAAATTCATCCAGCGCATAAATCACCCCATCGACTCGAACTCGAGCAAAACCTTGCTTCATGTATTGTTCAGGAATGTGCTCAAAAGCACCTTTTTTCGCCACCACAATCGGTGCCAAAATCATCACCCGCTGGCCATCAAAATTGGTCAAAATCCGATCAACGATATTTTGCGCCGTCTGCTTCTCAACTTCTCGGCCACAAACCGGACAATGCGGCACGCCAATTCGGGCAAACAACAACCGCAAATAATCATAAACCTCAGTCACGGTTGCCACGGTCGAGCGCGGATTGCGGGAAGTTGATTTTTGGTCAATCGAAATTGCTGGGCTCAAGCCGACAATCGAATCAACATCAGGCTTGTCCATCACGCCCAAAAACTGCCGAGCGTAACTCGACAAACTATCCATGTAGCGCCGCTGACCTTCAGCATAAATCGTATCAAACGCCAGAGTCGACTTGCCCGAACCCGACAAACCAGTGATCACCACTAATTTATCACGCGGAATTTTGACATTCACGTTTTTGAGATTATGCTCTCGAGCGCCAATTACCTCAATAAATTCTCTCATAAACAACTAATAATTTTAACATTAATTGCTTATTTTATCAACTGGCGCCAACTTGCTGCCTAATCAAGGCTGACAATAAAAAGACAGGCCGGCAACCTGTCTTTTTTTATGAACAGCTTATGGCTAGATGTTGAATCTTTTTCGCAAGGACAGACCTCCTGCCAACAGGCCGAGCGCAGCCACTAGCGGTAGTGCTGAAGCGCTTGCAGCTAGACCTGTATCTGGGGCCGCAGTCCTGACTGCATCAGTTTGTTCAGCTTGAATAGTGAAGCTGCCTGACGTGACTTCAATTGGCTGGTCGGTGTTGTCAGTTGACATCAGTTGGTAAGTATAGTTTCCAGGTGCGAAATTAGACATCAACTCAGAAATAGCGATATCTCGTGATTCTCCAGCTGGGATGGTAATTGGCTCTTCGTCTGGATTGATTAATTCTCCCGCCGAATTTCTAATCAACAAACGATAGCTAACTGGACCGACAGCGGTATTGGTGATAGAGATGGTTGGAGTGGTGGTAGAAGTTGGTGAAGTGACTGTGGCCTTTGGAATGGCTTGCTTGACCCAGGTGAGGGTGTTGTTGGGGAGCATTTCGACTTGAGAGCATGAAGTCAGAGCGTCAACGGCCTGATAATTAGAGCCATCATCACCCGGGATAGTAAACCAACCGCCACAGCCAGCATGAATAGATTTTGATCGAAGAAAAATTACGTCATCTAAGCTTTGGGCTTCGTCCAAGCCTGTCAATCCATCCCTAAGGACAATCCAAGCATCTCCCAGTCGCAAGACTTCTTTCGAGCCTGTATCGTTGTCAGGATAATAGCCTTCAGGATGCTTAGTTTCTAAAAAACTAAACTCCATTCTAGTCTTGCCAGCGTGACCTATGTCGTAGAAGGCGGCAGCGGCGTTCTGCATTGCTGCCACGGGGTTGCTGGGAATCATTTGTATAGCGAGAGAAGTTAAATTATCATCAACCCATGAGCTATTAGAATTAACATCATTGGACTCAAAATCAGATGAGCCATTCAAGCTCACACAGGTATAATCAGGCTCGTCACCAAACTGCGTGCAAAATTCCCCAGATAAGTAAACGCCAGCTACGGGCTGCTTTTGAGTATTAACGGCATTCAAAATAAAGGAAGGAAGAGCAGGAGCGTCTTGCGCTTTCGCAATCGGCGCTGGACTAAAAACTGTTAGCCCAAATATTACCCCCCCAGAGCAAACCTTTAATTGATTTATTTTTGATAGACATAGTTATTATCTGTTTCCCTTCTTATTTTTATAAATAATATTTTTATTTAAGCATAAACGCAATCTCAATACAAGACTAAAATCGCCTGAGTAGACAGGCAAGCGCTGGCGTTTGCCAGCGCTTGCCCAAAGTCAATGAACGGTCACGATTTGGCTGGCTTGAGATATATAGACAACTGCGATTTTTTTATGGTTTATTTTTGACATACACAACACCCTTCTTTTTAGCTTACACACTATTTGCTTCAATAGTTAGGCTAATTATAGCCGACAAAAGCTTAAGCGTCAAGTACTTTTGCTAGTTTAAACATTTATTTAATTCTCGAGAGATAGCCTGCTTCTCGGCTTCAGTTATCCACAAGCCATACTTGGCTTTAACCTCCACTTGACGCGAAACATACTCGCACCGAAAAGCCTTGTTTGGCGGTAGCCAGCTGGCAGCATCACTGTCGCTTTTAGCCTGATTGGCGGCACCATCAACCGCCAGTAAATTAAGCGGATCATTGTAAAACCGAACTCGCTTAGCCTGCTCCCAGTTCTGCGCACCTTTTTGCCAAGCGTCGCTGACCGCCACCACATGATCGATTTGCACTGCTTGGCTGGTTTCGGCTCCATATTGAAAAATAATCTGCTCGCCAGTATACGGGTCAGCTAGAATACCTGACTGAACTTTGCAGCTTGAGTTATTGACCACTTGCTGCAGGTCTCTCAGTAAAATCAAATTACGAGTCGTGCAACCATTGGCCGTCCCCCAGCCACCACCAAACAAATCGCGTTTGTAGCCAGTTTTTGGCGCTCGACCTTTGACCTCTAGGCTATCGAGCTTGGTTAGCGACTTGGCGTCAGGCGTAAAATGCCCCATGTTCAAGTCATAACTAACAAACTCCTGCCAATCCTGAGCCAAATCCGCTAAACTACCGAGGCTAGTTCCGCCCCACACCAACAAGCCAGCCATGACCGTCAGCACCAGTCCGCCAAAAATCAAGCGCCGCTGGTTGTAGTTAGTTGGTTTTGCCATTAGCTTCATTATACAATAAAAATCCCCGCTAAAAAGCGGGGCTAGTGGCTACAGACCAATAATCATAATTAATCATTACCAATAAATCGGGACCTTGGTGGACGATCCCAGTAAGTGGAATTGGTAAGATTTTAGAGCCAACACCAGGCAGGTATGCACGCAATTTTTGAATCAATTCATCAGAAAAGTAAACACCATAATTTGACACCTGCTTGGCCTGCCAATCTTCAATCGTATATTCCCAAGCCGGGTAAGCACCCTCCCGAATCATTTCTATCATTTCTTCGGCAAAATCGTAAGCTAACTCATAGATTAATGCCTGATAGCGATCTCGGCCAATAATTTTAATCACAGCTGCTGATATTCGCCGGCCTTTTTTCCGTAAGAAAACAAACGCCTGTTCGAGCGCCAAAGCAGCAACCTCATCAAATTTAGTATTTTCAGAAAAAGATGAACTGCCATCTCTAGCTAGCTTGGTGATAAAATTAAATAATAAATGCCTAGAGACTACCTCTTGAAAATAAGCCATCAACCTCAATCGAGCCAAATACTCGTCAAGCGTGGTCATACAGCTAAAATCAGCTAAAGTTCTGGTCATTGTTGCCACCTCCACAAAGATCTAGTTAAAAACTTAACTAAACTTTACCACATTTTAAGCTAATTGTCGATAGTAATTAAATCGATCGCCCCTCCACCTGATGCCACATCCGCAATCAACAACTCAACCGTCGCCTCTGGGTGCTTTCTGAAAATCAAATCTGCTGCCAGTCTAAGCTTTTTTAGCTTTTGGCGATCAATCGCTACCAGCCCACCGCCGAATTCAGTATTTTTGCGAGTTTTAACCTCGACGACACTAAATTTTTGATCTTTTTTGGCCACAATATCAATTTCAAAATAAGCTGTTCGCCAGTTACGGGCCACAATTTGATAGCCTTGAGTCTCAAGATAATCAACTACCGCCTGCTCACCAGCATCGCCGATTTGTTTTGTTGTAATTTTTTCATCAACATCTGAACTGGCGGTGCCAATCATGCTCGACATCGGCTTGAAGCAAGTCCGATGCTGATCGCACAACCCATAGCGCTCCAGCGCCTGGCGATGAGCCGCCGTGCCGTAACCAACATGGCTGTCAAAACCAAATGACTGATAGGCGGACTGAGTGGATAGCCTAATCATAAATTCGTCCCGAGCAACTTTGGCCAGAATCGCCGCCGCTGAAACTGACGGCACTAGTAAATCAGCTTTCTTGAGAGTCGACACTCGCTCATCGTCAAGAAAATCAATCGTCCCGTCGATAATAATCTGAGTTTGTGCATACTCAATCGGCAGACTCTCCACCGATCGCTTGGTCGCTAAACGCAAGGCTTGACTCAAGCCAATTTGATTAATTTCGGTCGCCTCAACCCAGCCCAGATTCCACCAAACAGCTTGCTGCTTTATCACTACCACCAACTCTTCACGCCGTTTTTTGGTTAATTTTTTGCTGTCGGTCAAGCCATCGATTTTGGCTTCATCGGCTAAAATCGCAGCGCCTACAACCAACGGCCCAGCCCACGAACCTCGACCAACTTCATCAATCCCGAGAATCACACTCAAACCACCTGACCACCAAACCACCGACCGACACCGCCACGACACCCAAAATATTAGCTAATAAAAACAGCACTCCAAAATAAACTAAAATTGGAGTGCCGATTATAGTGCTAGCTAGTAGCAAATTCATCTAAATGCGGTATTTGTGGTCCTTGAAGAATTTTTCCAAGCCAGCAACGCTGCGCTCACCAAGCTCGCCTTTCACCTTACCACCCTCAACATAGATAAACTGCGGCGTGCCAAAACCTTTTTGGTCGTTGGCTTCGACAATCTTATTATCAACTAAGAATTGGTAAATTTTCTCATAGCCTTCGCGTTGTTCAGAACCAACCTCTGGCACACAAGTGTAGCCAGCTTCGATTTTGTAAATTAGATCTCGATTTTGATTTTTATCCTGATAATTGTTTAGGAAATCGGCCATAGTCGTTTCAAGTTCGCGGCAATAGCCACAGTCGCGGCAGCCAATATAAAACATCTGCTTGCCATCCTTGGCGGTTAGTTTCGCCAAGCCTTCTTCATAACTCAAAGATTTAAATGGCTTAGCAGGATCATCTTCGCTGTAAGCTTTGCTAGCTGTAGTTTGATCAGTGTTGTCCGTCGACGTTTTAGGATTAGCTGCCGAATACCACATCCAGCCGATGATTAGAACTACCACAGCCACGATGGCGATATTTATATACTGAGCTGTTTGATCTTGATTTTTTGCCATAATTCTTTCTTTCTTGATTAGTTAGTTATTAATCGGTTTTAGTTTCTTTGTCTTCAGTTGGTTTAGCCTTAGCAGTCGGCGCATTAACCGCCTCGTGATCAAAAGCCACACCTTTTAGTCGCTCGCCTTTACCGCTGCGATCACGCATGTAAGAAATGTAGTTACGACGAACTTTTGATCGCCGCACAACTTCGATTTTTTCAACTAGCGGACTGTGGATCAGAAAGCCTTTTTCGACGCCAACGCCTGAGCTAGTCTTGCGGACGGTAATTCGAGCCGAAGCTGAATTTTTGCGATCAACCCGAACTACAACGCCTTCAAACGCCTGCACCCGTTCTTTATCGCCTTCTTTAATTTTTTGGTGAACCTTAACTCGATCACCACTCTGGACTTCAACCATACTATCTTTCTTCTGAGCATCGTTGATTTTTTTAATCAATTCCATATCTTCCCTTTATCTTATATTTTGATATCTATCAGATGAGTAGTATACCATAAAAAACTAGTTTTTAAAAGCTTAAATTACGCGATTAATTTCGCTGAGGGTAGTTTTACCCTCAAGAGCCATAATTGCTGCTTTTTCGACCAAGGTCAACATGCCGCTTTTGCGAGCCTCTTCCTCAATATCGCGAGTGTTAACGTCGCGCACTTCGCCATCAATAATTTTTTGAATATTTTCGTTGACAACCAACTGTTCCATCACTACTGTGCGGCCTTTGTAGCCAAACGGCGAAGCTTTGCTCGGCACTGGTTTGTATAATTTCATATCATCAATCAATGGCTTTTTGATCTCGTCAGACACGTTTTCTAACTGACGCAAAATCCAGTTACGCTCGGCTTCTGATGGCTCGTAAGCTTGCTTATTGTCATCAAGTTGACGAACTAGGCGCTGAGCCATAACCAGCCGAACTGCCGAAGCAAAAATCGGATTGACGCCAATCATATCAATCAAACGCACAAAAGCTGCAGCTGTCGAATCAGCGTGAAAAGTTGCCAGCACTAAGTGGCCAGTGATTGACGCCTGAATCGCCGTCCGGGCTGTGTCAACATCACGAATCTCACCGACCATCACCACATCTGGATCAAGCCGCAAGACCGAGCGCAAGCCATCGGCAAAATTGCCACCATCGCCAGTATTGATCGGGATCTGAGTAATCCCAGTCACGCTGTATTCAACCGGATCTTCCAGTGTAATAATTTTGCGATCCGAAGCGTTGAGGGCATTAATCATGCTATAAAGAGTGGTCGATTTACCCGAACCAGTCGGCCCAACCACCAGCACCAAACCGCGCGGGTGACTAATAATTTCATCAATTTCAGCTCGCTCCTGCTCACCCAGGCCAAGCAAATCTAGATTCAAAAATGATTGGTCGAAATTAAACAAACGCAGCACCGAATCCATGCCATACATCGTCGGCACCATTTCAACGCGTAAGTTGAGCAAAAACGGCCCGTCATCTTTTTGGATTTCCATTCGCATGTTGCCAGATTGTGGCTTGGTTGAAGCGGCCGACATCGAGGCTCGACTCGATAGCTCACCGATGATGATTCGATAGCGGTCACGCTCGATATTAGCCACCGGATGCAGCGCACCATCGACTCGCATCCGAATCCGAATTTTGTCGCGCATATTTTCGATATGAATATCGCTAGCACCTAAGCGCTCAGCCTGGGTAATTAGAAAATCAAATAATTCATCAGGTCGAACGCTAGCTAGAGTTTTTGAAACCTCGTCAATCGTTTCGCTGTCGCCGGCTTTAGCGATTTGAATATCATCGTATTCGACCTCTTTGGGCGGATCGTAACGCAGCATGACGGTCCGAAAACCATCTTCACTAACCAGCAAAAAGCGAACAGCTTGGCCTTTGTCTTCGTATTGCTTTTTTAGCAATGCCAGGAAAGATTGTGGCGTCAGCGAAGTCACGCCAAACTGAAATGGCGCCCGGCCCTCACCAATCGACAGCGGAATAATGTGATTGTCACGCATTTCTTTGATCGATAGAATCTCATGATGAAGCGGCAAACTATTTTCAATCGGCCGCATGTCAAAATAGCGAAAACCGAGCAGTTCCGAGCGTCGCTCAGCGGCTTTTTCATTGAGGTCGCGTTGGTCGCGCCTAGCTCGATCTTCATCCATGCTCTCATTATAACAAAAAGCTAACGGTTTGGGTAGAAAGCCAAACCTCCCCTTGCAAAAATAGCTAAAACTTGGTATAATAGCCAAACTTGGCTTGCCAAGAATTTTAAAAAGGAGGTATCTGTTATGGGAATCGGTTTTGAATTTCAACAGATACAACGAGATTACCACCAGGCAACTGAATATCTTGAGCAGGAAAGGTTGCTAGAAGCAGCATTTCTAATCGCTTGCTCGTTTGAGGAATGGCAATGGCTAATCACCGAGACAGTTGGCGGATTGAGATACTCATCACTCGAAAAAGCTAGCGCCATGGCTAGAAATCCGGCAGACTTTGCTTGGATTTGCGAAGAGTTAAAGGGCGAAAGAAATTTAATCATCAATCCCTTGCGGGAAGAACTGGAAGACTCAGAGGCAAAAGCGCTGCAATATCGAAAGCGAGCTAAAGATAATACTCAATGGCCAATGCCTCGACGCGAGGCCTTAGTCGCTCGCCAGCGGCAAGACATGCTAAAGGTCATTGACAAAAAACACGCCAAAATTATTGAGGCGATAAAAAAACGCGCTTCGGAACGCGGTTTCGATCTGGAAAGCTTAAGACAAATCTAGTAACCTCCTTGGACGCCACAGCAATTAGCTGTGGCTTTTTCATTGATTGACATTTATAATTAAACTATGTTGCAGCTAAAGCTAATTTTGCCCAATATCCGTTCAATTCATAATGTCGGCTCAATCATGCGCACTGCCGACGGCTTTGGAGTTGAGGAGATTATTTTTGCTGGCTACACTCCCTACCCGCGCCAGCCCACCGACACCCGTCTACCGCACATTGCTGCCAAAATCAGCCAACAACTGCACAAAACCGCTCTTGGGGCTGAAACTAGCGTAGCCAGTCGCTATGTGACCGACCTCAATACTGAACTTGAACAATTAAAGGCAGCTGACTGGGAAATCATTGCGCTTGAACAAGCCAAGACTAGCATCAAACTAGCCGATTTCAAGCCAACGGTTGCAAAAATTGCCTTAATTATCGGCGAAGAAGTCGACGGCATCGCGCCCGAACTGCTCAGCCAAGCTGATCAAATTATCGAAATTCCAATGGTCGGCCAAAAAGAATCGTTCAATGTCAGCGTCGCCACTGGCATCGCCCTCTATCATCTGACGCAGATTATTTGACGGCCACACAGTCAGCCGAAAACTTGGCGACTAAACTGTCGACCAAAGCTGCAGCCGACAAATCTACCTTGAATGGCAGCTTGAGGGCTGACTTGTTGCTTTCATCCAAAACTAAAATTACTGACTGCTTGCCTGGATAGGCTTGGCACAAATCCTTCAAATCAACTAAATCTTGCTGATTTTTGGGGTTAGTGATTTTGACATATAGAGTCGACTGCTCTATAGGCGGCGCTGACTCAGACACAACCGCCGCCGCTGGCTGATTGACTTTTGCCGCTAAAACTTTAGATTTTTGCCGAGCCTTGGCGGTCTGGACTTTATTTTCCTCCATAAAAGCTTCATAATCACCCTTGGGAGTGGTTTTTTTGCGCCAAGTCGGCTGATAATCCTTAATTTTCTCGTCGGTTAATTCGGTAATTTGATTAACTATCATTTTCGGATCACTAGGGTTGCCATCTTTGTCGGTGGCGTTGATTCGCCCGTCGACTTCGACAATCATATCAACCTGCAAATTATCTCTGACTTCGGCGTAAAGTTTGGGGAATAAAATCAGATCAATTGAGGCGGTTTTACTTTCTAGAGCCACAAAGGCCATTTTATCGCCTTTTTTAGTTAAAATTTCCCGAATCCCACTAATCGAGCCGCCAATTTTTAAATTTTTACCTTCGTGAGCGGCGGTTAGCTCGCTAAAATTAACCGTTTGCTCAACTAAATAGCGCTCAAAATCATCCAGCGGATGCGAGCTAATGTAGAGCCCTAACAATTCTCGCTCCCAAAGCAACAATTCTTTGGTCGAAACTGGAGTTGGACTAGGATTAAGCTCCAGTTCAGCCGTTTCATCAATCAGACCACCAAACAAATCAGTCTGGCCACTAGCCACATCTTTAGCTTTGCGCGACATATAAGCTTGGATTTTGTCTAGATTGTGCAAAATGTCGTTACGATCGGCCAAATCATCAAAAGCGCCAGTCTTGACCAGCGATTCCCAAGCTTTTTTATTAAACTTTGAGCCAGCCATCCGCTTGGCAAAATCAACCAAACTAGTAAATTTACCGTTACGTTTGCGCTCAACTTCAACCTCTTCGACGATCGCCTCGCCAACACCTTTAACTGCCGACAAGCCGAATCGAACATGCCCCGTCTCGGGCACAATCGCAAAATCCATAAAGCTTTCATTGATGCTTGGCGCCAAAACTTTGATGTCCATGTATTGACATTCAGCAATCTGAATCGCCAGCCGATCAGTGTCGTCTTTGTCGCTGGTCATCAGTGCCGCCATAAATGCACTCGGGTAGTGAGCCTTGAGGTAGGCCGTCCAGTAAGCAATCAAACCATAGCAAGCGGCGTGTGATTTATTAAAACAATAATTAGCAAATTCCTGCAACTGATCCCAAAATTTTTCAATTGTCTGCTGGGAAATGTCACTGTTTTTGAGCGCACCTTTGATCAATTGTGGTTTGATTTCCGCCATCAAATCAAGCTTCTTTTTGCCAACCGCCTTGCGTAAATTATCGGCCTGACCACCGGTAAAACCAGCTAAATCTTTTGAAATCTGCATAAACTGTTCTTGATAAACCAAAACCCCGTAAGTATTTTCGAGCGCCGCTTCCATTTTTGGATGGAGATAAGTAATTTTTTCCTCGCCATGTTTACGCTTAATAAACGAATCGATAAACTGCATCGGTCCAGGTCGATACAGCGCCACCATGGCGATAATGTCTTCAAACTGCTCGGCGTGTAATTCACGCAAATATTTTTTCATACCCGCCGACTCAAGTTGAAACACGCCAGTCGTATCACCCCGCTGAAACAGCTTGTAGGTTTTTTCGTCATCGAGTGGCAAATCTGCCATCACGATGTCACGTTGATAAACTTTTCGGATAATTCGCAAAGTATTGTTGATAATCGACAAGTTTGACAACCCCAAGAAATCCATCTTCAGCAAACCTAAATCCTCAACACTACCCATCGGAAATTGAGTTGCCACTACGCCTTTTTGAGCTCGTTCGAGCGGTAAATATTTAACCAAATCCTCAGGCGCAATCACCACCCCACAGGCATGCACGCCGTGTGACCGAATCGTCCCTTCCAAACGCACCGCATAATCCAAAATCTGCTTCGACTGCGGATTTTCTTTGTATTCTTTCGACAAATCAGGATCTTCTTTGATGCTAGTTTTAAGCGGAATGTGCCGTCCCTGGATCGCAGATGGCACCATCTTGCTCAGGCGATCAGCTTCAACGTAAGGCACTTCCAGCACCCGAGCCACGTCACGCACCGATTGACGAGCCGCCATCTTACCAAAAGTCACAATGTTTGCCACTCGACCTTCGCCGTATTTATCAACACAATATTGCACTACTTCATCCCGCCGATCATCCTGGATGTCGATATCAATATCTGGCATGCTGATCCGATCAGGATTCAAAAATCGCTCAAACAGCAAATCGTACTCCAGCGGATCAAGGTCGGTAATCGACAAGCAATAGGCCACAATCGCTCCAGCCGCCGAACCGCGCCCCGGACCAAAAACAATCCCTCGATCTTTGCCCCAGTTGATAAAATCCTGAACAATCAAAAAATACTCGTTATAATTCATTCGCTCAATCACTTCGAGCTCAAAGTCCAATCGTTGATTGATTTCAGGTGATAATTTCTTTTTGATAGCCGCAGTGCTCAGCG
The DNA here is from genome assembly GCA_964586855.1 of uncultured Candidatus Saccharibacteria bacterium. Classification (GTDB taxonomy): domain Bacteria; phylum Patescibacteriota; class Saccharimonadia; order Saccharimonadales; family Saccharimonadaceae; genus CAYLXN01. The sequence continues at coordinate 22,603 of CAZPHO010000006.1, forward strand.
GCTTGGCATCAAATTGCTCGCGAGTCATGCCGCCATAGCGCAACATCGCCCCTCGATAAACCAATTTGTCCAGATAGCTTTTGGGCGTTTCGCCTTCTGGAACTGGAAAGGATGGAATTAAAATTCGCCCCAAATCTAGCTCGACCTGACACCGATCAGCAATTCGTTTGCTGTTTTTGACCGCTTCTGGAAATTCCTCACCCCAACGAGCGATAATATCTTTCGGATCAGTTAGGTATAACTCAAATTCTTTAAGTGACATCCGCCGCTCATCGCGTAGAAAAGCGCCCGTCCCGACACACAACAAAATTTCATGCACTTGGCGGTCTTCAAGATTGAGATAGTGGCCATCACAAGTCACCACCAGCGGAATATCGAGCTCTTTGGACAGCTTCACCAAGCCTTCATTTACAATCCGCTGATTTTCATAAGGCGCTGGCGATTTTGGATGGCCATGATCTTGCATTTCCAGATAAAATCGATCGCCAAAAACCGATTTATACCACTCAGCCAATTCCTTGGCGGCTTTGTAATTACCGTTAATTAATTTCGTTGAAATTTCACTCGAACCACAGCCGCTTAAACAAATTACGCCCTCAGAATATTGCTCCAGCAACTCATGGTCAACCCGCGGTTTATAATAAAAGCCTTCGAGGTTAGCCTTGGTCGAAAGCATCATCAAATTCTGATAGCCAACATTATTCATCGCTAGCAACGTCAAGTGATAGCGCTTTTTATCAATCGCAGGGTCTCTGTCAAACCGGCTGCGCTCAGCCACATAAGTTTCGATTCCCATAATCGGCTTGACGCCTGCATCTTTGGCGGTTTTGTAAACATCAATCAAGCCCGACATCGTGCCGTGATCAGTCACCGCCACCGCCTCCATGCCGAAGTCTTTGGTCTTGGCAACCAACTCGTCAACTTTAGTCAAGCCATCCAGTAAACTATAGTGCGTGTGATTGTGCAAATGCACAAAATCAGCTGGTTTTAGGCCGGCCACAAGACCCGCTTTTCGTTGTCAATCATTACCACTATTATAGCTTAAATCAGCCAAGTTTTGAATTGACTGTTGTATAAATTATTGTGCATATTTGGTGATTTCGCGCACAAAATCACCAATCAGCGGGAACCAGTCAACCACACTACTGAGAAACCAAAGCGTAATCGCTAAAATAATCGTCCCACCAAGCGCACTACCCAGACCAAAGGCCACACCCCGCCAGAAATTCAGGCGAATCACCTTTGAGCGTCTGGCAAAAACTGATTCGATCAAACTATCAATTATTTGCTGCTCCTGTTGCTTATTTTTGAGCCGCTGTTTTTGAACTTCGGTATAAATTTCGTGCTGACTTTTGTCTGCTAAGCGTCGCTTGGCCCGATCAACCGACCGTTGAGCAGCTCGATCGGATGGGCTTTGGCTATCTTTATTCATATCTCAACTATAACACACCTCTTAGGCAAAAATAAATTACCTCTCGTTAAAAACAAGAGGTGATTTATATCAAGCAATCAGGCTTACTTAAGCTTTTTCTTGGCTTCAGCTGCAACTTTGTCAGCTTGCTTGTCAGCTTTTTTGCTAAAGTCTCGAAATCCTTCGCGAGCTCGATCAACCTGGTCGGCGGCTTTAGCCTTGACGTCGTCGGTTGCTTTGCGGGCATCTTCTGCTAAATTTTCGCTACGAGCCTTAACGTCACTCGCTACTTGATCGGCTTTTTTCTTTACATCTTTGCTGACTTCATCAGCCTTACGCTTGGCATCTTCGCGCATTTCTTTGCCACTCTTAGGGGCAGTAAATATACCAGCCACAACTCCGACAGCCGCTCCGAGCAGCGCACCGAGTGCAAATGAACCTTTATTTTTTGACATTCTAGTCTCCTTTCTTGTTAGACTTTACACGCTTGACAATATCCATCACAAATTTGCCAACAAATACCGGCGAAGAAAATTTGGCCACATTGGCGACGGCTTCTGAAACATTGACTGACGTCTCCCCGACTCGGTCGGCAACTGTTTGGATTTTGCGAACTAACTTAATTAGATAAACAGTCAGTGCGATGGCAATTATCAGAAAAATCGACAACACAATCGCTAAGATTATTACTAAAATTGTTGCTGCATCGTTCAATTTGAGCTCCTTTCGTTTTAGTAAGTTACTGTTTTATCTTAGCATAAATCGCAGCTTTAGTCCAATCTTTGGCGTAAAAAGACTTTTAGTAGCCCCGCGTATTTTGGACTTTCAAGTGCCATATCGATGACGGCACAGATATATTTGAACTGATCGCCAGTGTCGTGCCAGATGCCATCGATGACTCGGCCGTAAACTTCGTCGGTAGCCAGCAGTTCGTAAATGCTATCAATTAGGCTGATTTCACCGTTTTTGCTGACTTTTTCTTGGGCGATAATCGGCATAATGTTTGGCGTCAATAAGTAGCCACCAACTGAAGCTGTAGTGCTGGTGGTATTTTCTGGGCCTGGTTTTTCTTTTAGGTCGGTGATTTTGAGCACTCGGCCTTCGCCCAAATCAACCTTTTCACCCTCAGCCATGCCGTATTTGTCTGAATCTTTATGATCAATTTTAACTAGCGAAATTACCGATTTACCGGTTTGGTTATAAGTGTCGAGCAATTGCTTGGCCCGCGGAATGTCCGACCGGAAAAAATCATCCGCAAAAAATACAAAAAACGGCTCGTTGTCCTTGAGCAAATGTTTGGCGTTAAGAACTGGCCGAGCGTTACCCTTGGGCTCGCCTTTTTGGCGAACGTAAGTAAAATTGGCCATCTCAGCAATTTGCTGAATTTGATCAGCTTTGCTATTTTTGCCAGCTTCCCGTAACTGGCTTTCGAGCTCATACGACCGATCGAAGTGATCTTCAATTGCTCGCTTTGTAGCACCAGTGACAATAATAATTTCCTCGATTCCAGCCGCCACCACCTCCTCAACAATTAGCTGAATCACTGGCTTATCGATAATCGGCAACATCTCTTTGGGCATCGATTTGGTCTGAGGTAAAAACCGAGTGCCTAGGCCAGCCGCACAAATAATTGCCCGACTTGGTTGTGGATATTGTGTCATTTAATCTCCTTTTAATTTAGTTTGTAAAATCTGCTGGACTAATTGCGGATTAGCTTGACCTTTTGATTGTTTCATCACCTGACCGACCACAAAACCAAGCGCTTTTGGGTTGCCGTTTTTGACGTCAGCCAAGGCCTTTTGACCAGCTTCGGTGGCTAAAATTTCTTCGACTATGGCTTCAATCGCCGAGCCATCGCTCAGTTGCAGCAAATTCTGGCCTTCAGCAATTTTTAGCGGCTCGATTTGCGACGACAGCATTTCTAAAAGCACCGTCTTGGCGTTGGTTGAGCTGAGCTTATTGTCGGCCACTAAATTCGTCAAACTGATTAGGTTTTTGAGATTAATTTCATCAGTTAGCTTTACAGACTTGTCCTCAATCACGCTGGCAATCCAGTTTGCTACCAGCTTGGCGGCTTTATTGTCGGCCTGTTTTTTAATCAAAGTTACAGCTTGCGCCCAGTCAGGGTTGGTTAGCAAAACCTCTTCGACTGATGAATCAAGTTCCAAGCTCGCCCAATCTTGGCGATAGGCCGGCGGCAACAAACCCATATCAGCTTGAAAATTGGCAATGTCAGCCTCAGTTAGCACAATCGGCGGAATGTCTGGATCGGGCATGTAGCGATAATCTTGCGCTTCTTCTTTCGACCGCTGCGAAAAAGTTTTTTGCTTAGCTTCATCAAAACCGCGCGTCTCCTGCACCACCTGTTCGCCCGCTTCCAGCAAGTCAACTTGTCGCTCAAATTCAAATTGAGCAGCTCGTTCGACACTGCGAAAAGAGTTGAGATTTTTAACCTCAGCTCGTGTGCCGAGTTGGCCAGCGCCAACCTTGGCCGCTGAAATATTGACATCAAACCGCATATTGCCCTGATACAAATCACCCTGAGTCACACCGCTAAAAACCATCAACTTGTGCAACTCTTCAGCAAAAGCCCTAGCTTGGGCCGCCGAATGGATATCGGGCATCGTCACAATTTCAATCAACGGCGTTCCGGCTCGATTCAAATCAACAAAGCTACTAGTCAAGCCATGAGTCAATTTGCCAGCATCCTCCTCGAGATGAGCGTGCTCAATTCGGACTGCAAAGGTTTCACCGTCCAGCTCCACTTCAACTTTACCAGGGCCGATAATTGGCTGATAAAGTTGGGAAATTTGATAAGCTTTTGGCAAGTCTGGATAAAAATAATGTTTGCGATCAAAGCGACTAACTTGGTTGACTTTAGCACCCAGCGCCTTGGCTGCCCGAGCCGCCAAAACAACAGCCTGCTTGTTGAGCACCGGTAACATGCCTGGCAGCGCCCAGTCAATGTGATTGACGACCGTATTTGGCGCCTGATCACGAGCGTCGTTGGAGGTGCTTGAAAAAAGCTTGGTTTTGGTGTCAAGCTGAACGTGACACTCGATGCCAATCGTCATTTCGTATTTATCATAAACCGACATCAGATCGCCCCCAAATCTTTGAGCGCTTGTTTGAAATTGCTGAGTGCTGAGCGCGTCTGCTCAAACGTCAATTCAACTTCAACTTCGTGAGCGATTTGATTACGCAATTTGTGAGCTTGCCACAAACCATTCAGATTCGAAAAACGATTTTTGTAATTTTTCATCCGCTCGCCCATAGTCGAGCCCGCCACGCCTAATTCCTCTAGCGCCCGACCGACCAACTTATCAGCGTTCAAAACCACCCACTGATATGAATCTTGATTGTCTTTGGTGAATTTATTTTCAATTTTTAGCCAATCAGATTGGTATTTTTCCTTGTCTAGCCGTTTGATAAAAGAGCGGTTTTTGGTGATAGCCGCAAAAACTACTACCGCGATCAATAAAACTATGCCTAGAAAAATTAACAGTCCTGATTCCATTATTTATCTCCTTGTCGATATGTTTCTAACTGCTTGGCCAGCGCCATCACCTCAGCATCGGCTCGCATCGGCCCGATAATCTGCAAACCAATTGGCAGACCAGCCGCAGTCGGATTGACTGGCAAACTAACAGCCGGCAGTCCAGCCATACTAGCTGGAGTCGTCAAAATATCAGACATATACATTTTGATTGGATCGTGAGTCCGCTCGCCAATTTTGAAAGCTGGCTCAGGCACGACCGGACCAATCAGATAGTCATAATCAGCGAATAGCTGCTTGAATTTATCAATCAATAGCGTCCGAACTTTTTGGGCTTGCAAATAATATGCATCGAAATAGCCGCTTGAAAGCACATAGCTGCCAATCATAATTCGGCGTTTGTTTTCAGCCTCAAAACCCCAAGCTCGACTCATTTTGTAGAGCTGGTCCAGATCTTCGGCTTGCTGATATTGGGTGCCATAACGCACACCATCATAGCGAGCCAAGTTGCTCGACACTTCAGCCGGAGCAACGATATAGTAAATCGCTAAAGCGTGTTTGGCCTCTGGTAAATCAACTTCTTCGACTTGATGTCCGAGTGTCTTCAGGTCAGTAATCGATGCCTCGATGCTGGCCGCAACCTCTGGCTCAAGATTTTCCATAAACTGCTTGACCATCCCAATTTTGGTTGATTTTGGCAATTCGGCTGACTGATAATCGCTAGCATAAGTATTCATGTCTTTGGCGTCCTGGCCGGCTAAGATTCGCATCACCAAGTCGACGTCTTCGGCCGTTTTAGTGAAACAACCTATCACGTCAGTGCTCGAAGCCATAGCCACCACTCCAAATCGGCTAACCAAACCATAAGTCGGCTTAATACCAACCACTCCATTGAAACTGGCTGGCTGACGAATCGAGCCACCGGTGTCAGAGCCAAGCGCAATCGGCGCAATATCAAGCGCCACTCCGACTGCTGAGCCGCCACTAGAACCACCCGCCACCAGAGTCGGATCAGCGGCGTTCTTGGTCACGCCGAAAGCCGAATTTTCAGTCGACCCGCCATGAGCAAAAGCATCAAGATTGGCCTTGCCTACCACAATCGCGCCAGCCCGCTCCAGCCGCTCAACTGCTTCAGCCTGAATCGGCGCTTCAAATTTCTCTAAAAAATGGCTGCCAGCGGTAGTTGGTGCTCCAAAAGCTAGCATGTTGTCTTTGATGATGAATGGCACGCCAGCCAGCTCTCCGACTGGCTTGTCGTTTTTGATTTGCTGATCGATTTGTGCTGCCCGCTCCAAGGCTCGCTCTCGAGGGATATTAATGAAAATATTGTATTTTGGATTGAGCTGGTCGGCTAAATCAAGCGCCTTAGTCACTACTTCAGTGGCGGTTTTTTGGCCAGACTTAATTGATTCAACAATAGTTTTGATATCGGACATTAGAGCACCTTTGGAACTTTAAGCTGTCGGTCTTGAGTTTTAGGCGCCAAAGCCAGCAGTTGATCAGCACCCACTGGCTGATCAACCAATTCATCTTCACGCCAGACATTTTCTAGCTCAATCACCTGATAAATCGGCTCAACACCTTCGGTATTAACCGCCGATAATTGCTGCACATATTCGAGAATTTGGCTTAAATCGTGGCGCAAACTGTCTGTCTCGTCCGCCTCGATAGTCAAACTGCTAAGCTGAGCTAAGTAATCTAACTCTTGTTTTGAGATTTCTACCATATCGACATTATATCATATCCACCCGTGTTAAAAAGCTCAAAATTGACTTTAGCTTATGATTATTGTTTAATTAAATCATTCATTGTCCAAGAAAGGAGGGCGAAAATGAAAGCTCATTTCAACGAGCTGCGAGCGTTTGCGCAATTGCTGCAGAAACTCAATCCAGAAACTCTGATTTTAATCAGTAATCCGCAATTAACCACCGAGATTTTTTTGGCCCTTCCGGAAGGGATAAAACTCAACCTGCCAGCCAAAACCTATTACAGCACCCGCCAACAACTGACCAATGAATTTCTGGTCGCGACCGAGGAGGTTTTTGCCTTCTCATATCGGCGAATCAGTGACGTCGACGCCAGCCAGCTCATTCAACCCTAAACCTACGCCTGCTAGCGTAGGTTTTTCTTCAGGGAAGCAATTTGCTTTATTTATATTTTTATGCTATAACTACAGAGTGCGTCAATTTTAATTGATGTGGTTTTTTAAAAATCTAATTCGGACTATGTGCAGACCGATCCAGTCTCTATCTGGCTTCGCTAAACTGACGCTAGATAGGGGCTGGAATCCAGCTTCTTCATCTTGCCGTAAGTGATGGCAAAAAATCACTTTCGCTTACTCAAGCGATAGAGGAGGAAGAATGAATAGCGAAAACTTAACAGTAAAAATTGGTGGCTTAGCCGTACTAGCAGTTATCTGGTTCCTTATCTTCTATATAACCGTGCCAGCGATATCTTCTGCTGGGATGGGAATGGTGCTGATTTTTTATGGGTTAGCCGCAGCAGCAACAATAGTAACTGTTGATCAGAGTGGTATAGTCGTAGGGCTTGTAATCTTCATCGCAGGGGCTGTAGGGATAATTCTCTTGAATATCTTTACCTCGCCTATATTTAATGCCAGAACTTTTGCTAATACGATTCAGACTGACATTGTCAGCTGGGAAGAGGTGGTTGCTGAAGCAGAAGCTAATCAACTCCAACAAATTGACAAACAGACGGCTAATATTTTGGCCCAACGAGAGGCCGGAGCCTTGCTAGAATACGTCTCTCAATATAGCGTAGACGAAAGGCACAACACCTTCGTTTTAGCTAACGGTCAGAAGCGAGCAATCCCTCTAGGCCACAGCGGTCTCCTTAAGGCTTGGCTGAACAGACACGAAGGAGTGCCAGGCTATCTTTTGGTTGACCTGACTAGCGGCGAAACTGAACTGATTAGGTTGGAAAACAATATGCTTTATTCTCCTTCATCAGTTTTTGGCTACAGCTTGAAACGACATCTCAGGTTTAACTATCCGACCGCGATCTTGTCACAATTCTATTTTGAAATTGATGACAATGGTCAGCCATTTTGGGTGACAGGAATTGTTAACAAAGCCAGTTGGGCAAGCACCAAAGAGCTATCCAAAGTTCTGGTCATAGACCCAGCAACTGGTAAAATTGATGAATACTCACCCGACCAGGCACCTGCTTGGGTCGATCATGTCTATCCAAGTGATTTAGTCATCGACCAACTCAGTTGGTTTAAAAAATACCAAGGCGGTTGGTGGAATTCGTTTGTCAGTCAAAATAGCGTGGTAGAGTTAACCACTTCTTTTGTATCAAGTGGCGGTTACAACTACCTACCCTCCGCTAATGGCTTGAACCTATACACCGGCTTAACTTCTGCCAGCTCAGACGAATCAAATCTTGGCTTTGCCTTCGCCAACGTGCGAACTGGTGAAATTAAAGAAGTCAACCTAGCTGTAGCTGAAGAGTTTTCAGCCATGAGCTCGGCCGAAGGTTCAATCCAGGAGAAGGGCTACGTTGCCACCTACCCAATGATCCTCAAGATTAATGGGCGGCCATATTATTTTATGGCGATGAAAGACAGCGCTGGACTAACCAAAACCTTTGCCTTTGTTGATGCCGCTAATTTTGACAAAGTTGAACTCGGCACCAATGCCAAACTAGCTTTTGAAAAAGTGAAAGCTGATTCAATAGGCGAGGTGGATCTGCCAGACGAAAAGCAGACGATGGAGCCCATCGAAATTACTGTTAGCGAGCTCCAGACCGTGACGCTAGATGGCAATAGTTATCTGTTAATTGCAACAGATAGCGCTAAGCTCTACCTAGTGCCACTAAAAAGCAATCTTGCACTCGGGTTCACTAAACCGGGTGATAAGATTACTATCTCAGACTATTCTGAGATAACTACCGAATAAGATTACCAAAAGCCCCACGACCGTGGGGCTTTTCTTTTAAATAATCGTAAACTTGACAACCTTAGCGACAGCAGCCAAAAGCCTGTCAACTAATAAGCTGGCATCATCAGCGGAAAGAGTGGCCTCAAAGTCGGTTAGCGTCAGGTGTAGTGTGATTCGTTTCGACGCCTCAACGCTGGCTTGGTAAATATCAATCGGACTCCAAGTGATTTGCTGCTGACCGCCAGCCAATGACCGACAAAAAACTTCAATTGGTTGAATTAATTCGCCATAAGTCACATCTGGAGCAACCTCAAAACAAACATCGCGCTCGACTTGCGGATAGCGGCTAATTGGTTGATAGTTAAATCGTGACACCTGACTAGCTTCGGCAAACAATTGCTCAAAGTCAAGCTCAACTCCAGCGCAAAAAGCTGGTAATTTGAAATTCTTGGCCACCGACTGTTTAAACTCGCCGACCCAGGCCACCACCTGTCCAGCGATTAATACCTCAGCCGCTCGCTTCGGCTCAAACATCACTTGGCGGCAGTTGACTGAGTTCGAAAGTGGTTTAAACTCCAACTCTAAATTAAGCTGTTTGGCGATCAAATCAAGATATCTTTTGGCTTGATAGTAAGCCGTTTGCTGAGAGTTTTTGTCAGCCACTACCAGTGCTAAATTATAGTGCTCGACTGGCACATCTTCAGCCGTCAAACCCGAATCTTTGGGGTGAACTTTATTGAATTCAAATAAACAAAATTGGTCAAAACCAGACTTGATATTAGCGTGGATTTTGCTCAGCAGGCTCGGTAGCAGACTCTGGCGATAATATTGCAGCTCGGGGCTTAAAGAATTGACGATTCGATAAGAGTTAGCGGGTGATTGACCAGCATTTTCGAGCATTTTTTGATCGACAAAACTGTAAGTCAGAACCTGATTGGCGCCGTATTTAGCCAACAGATCACTAATTTCGCGCCGCAACTGGTCAAATTGGCTTGGGAAAACCGCAGTTAAATCGCGCTGCGGGATGCGCACTGGCAAATTATCATAGCCCGATAGTCGACCGACTTCTTCGATCACATCGGCTGGAATATTGATATCTTGGCGCCAAAACGGCACCGTCACTGTCAGCCGATCGCCATCTGCTTCAACTCCAAACTCAGTTGACCGGAGCAATTTGATAATTGCTGCTGGCTTAAATTCAGCGCCGAGCAAGCGATTGACTGACTCAAGCTCCAGTTTGACCACTTTAGCTTTGGGTTTATCAGCCATAAATGTCGAAACTTGATGCTGATGACTAGCGCCGTCTAGGTCGAGAATTTCATCGATCGCTAGCGCCAAAGCAGGATCAGTCAGTTGCGGCGGCTGGCCTTTGGTGAAGCGCGTAATCGCCTCAGAGAAAATCCCATGCCGCATTTGGGTTGAGCGCAATTTATATAAATCAAAAGTAGCCGACTCAATCAAAACCTTTTCGGTCATCTTGTCAATGGCTGTCGAAGCGCCGCCCATCGCCCCAGCCAGCGCAATTGGCACCGTGCCAGCGCAGATTACTATATCATCAGTTGACAATTCAATCGTTCGATGGTCAAGCAAGGTTAATTGTTCACCTTTTTCAGCCAGTCGAACCTGAATTTCAACCTGCTCTAGACCCTGCTGATCACAAATCCGCTTGACTTTATCATAATCAAACGTATGCAATGGCTGAGCTGTCAGCAGCATCACCCAGTTAGAAACATCAACCAGCGGACTCAGCGGTCGCACGCCCATCCGCGCTAAATAAGTTTTTTCAAGGTCTGTCAAACCGGTCGCTTCTTTGACATTCACCAGCGTTGCGACTTGATATTTGGGGCAAACTGTCGAATCAGGGATTTTGAGCGCAACCGAAGCGCTGCCAGATTTGAAAAAATCTTTGGCCGTCAGCCAAGCTGGCGATTTGAAGTCGACACCCAAAACTCCAGCCACCTCGCGCGCAAAACCAATAATGCCAAAACAGTCTGGCCGATTAGTCAGTGATTTGTTCTCAATATCCAGCAAATAATCATCGAGTTCAAACACCTCAGTTAGCGCCGTGCCAGGCTTAAGCTTCGCACCAACTTCCAAAATTCCATCAGCCTCATCACTCAGATCGAGCTCTTTGGCGCTGGCAATCATCCCGTGGCTGACGACGCCCATGATTTTGCGCTCCTCGAGCACAAACGGCTCGGCCGCGCCATAAGTAGTCGGCACAACCGACTTAGGCGGCAACCAAACCACTTTTTGTCCGACCCGAACATTGGACGCACCGCAGACAACCTTGACTAAACCTTCAGCTGTCCGCCGAACTGACACCCGCCCACCATCATCGATTTCCAGCAAATGCAAATGGTCCGAGCCTTCAACCGACTCGACTGTTTTAATCTCGACCACCAACGCATCTTTGTATTTTTCACCAAGATCAATCACCTGCTCAATTTCGACTAATTTAGCGCCAATTTCGCGCGTCAAAGTTTCGATATCGACCTTGATATCGACGTATTTTTTTAGCCAATTTACTGAAATAATCATACAAATTTCCTCAAAAAGTTAAGTTTTGCCGACTCAAAATGTCGAACATCGTCAATCCCATATTTGAGCAGCACCAACCGATCAATGCCGCCACCCCAGGCAAAACCTGAGTATTTCTTAGGATCAACGCCCGCAATTTCCAAAACATTTGGGTGAATCATCCCACAACCCATCATTTCCAGCCAATCGCCAGGCTTGCCGCCCAGACTAGCTGGTCGCTCGATCAAAAACTCCAAACCTGGCTCGACAAATGGAAAATAACCAGGCTGAGTTTTAATCGCCAAATCTTGCTGATAATAACTGTCAAAAAACTCCTTCAGCACGCTAATCATATGACTCAAGCCAATATTTTCGGCCACATAAACGCCCTCGCACTGATAAAAAGTATGCTCATGCGTCGCATCAACATCTTCATTGCGAAACACCCGACCATAGCTGACCGTCGCAATCGCTTCACCACGCGCTAGCTTATCCAAACCAGCCTGCAAAATCCGATACTGCATGGTCGAAGTGTGAGCTGGTGGAATCAAACCCTCCTCGGTTCGAAAAGTATCATAATCATCACGAGCCGGATGATTGGCTGGAAAGTTGAGCGACGTAAACATATGAAAATCATCGTCAATTTGGCGCGACTCAATCGCCTCAAAACCCATCTGCGTGTAAATATCAGTCACTCGATCAATTTCAGTCATCAGCGGATGGCGACCACCAAACTCAGCTGGCAGAACCTGAGGAAATGGCTGGTTGACATCAGTCGGCGCCGTCACATCCAGCGCCGTCACATCAACTTGCGCTAGTTGATCTTGTCGAGCCGTCACGGCTGTCTCGAGCTCGATTTTTAAGTGATTGATGGCCTTGCCAAAAGTCGCTCGCTCGGCCGGCTCAAGTTTTGGAATTTGAGCATACATTTTTTTCAAAGCTGGGTCTCTAAGCACCACTTCTGGATTGGCTGACCGGCTAATCTGGTCTAGTAGTTGCTGTTTTAATTGATCTAAATTCATAATTTAATTTCCACTCACATACAGAAAAAAGATGATTGCAATCACCACCATAACCGCTACAACCAGACCCGATCGACTAGAGGTTTGCGGCGCATCCGTTAGGTCGTCATAGTTAACTACGACTGGTTGATTGTCGTCGTCTTGCTCGGCTCGACGCTGGCGTAAATTGGCCGCCACTCGGCGCTGCAAGTCGGTATCTTCATCTTGTTTGCGCATTATTAATCCCATAAGTTGATTATACCATCAATTACCCACTTTATGGATTTTGTGTTATAATTTTTTCACAGATTAAGTTAGTATAACTTAACTCATTAATATTTAATAAGAAGGAGTTCTATGGCCAATAAAAAAACTAAGCCAAAGATTAAACCCAAAGCAGTTAAGTCGACCAGCACCGCAAGTTCGACCAAAACCAAAACTGTCACTCGGGTTGTAACCAATAAAAAAACTTACCCAACGGTGTGGGCAGAAGCCTTTAGCGGCGCCAGCCTCAGCAACGCACTCGTCGAGCTGATTGGAACTTTTGTCATCACTGCTCTATTTTTGAGCTTGACTATGAGTGCCATTGGCTTCGGCCTGTTTGGCGGTAACGGCCAGCTCGGTCTAGTCGTGCTAGCCATCGGTATGGCGACTGTCTATACAGTTTTGCGCGGCTATTTCAACCCTGTTTTCTCAGCTCTGGCTGCTTTTTTCAAGCAAATCACCCCAACTCGAGCAGTCGTTCATATTGTCGCTCAAGTCCTAGGAGCGATGCTAGCTTTTATCGTCATCAGCCCATTGATCGCTGGCATCAATAAGCCTGAAATCACCCAAGACATGGTTGACCAGTATGGTGGTGACCGAGCAACGGTCGAGCAAATGATGGATGGTCAATATCCTTCAACTCTTAAACTGAAGCTGCCAGAAACAAGCGAAGAGAAAGACGGCAAAACTGAAACCAAACTTGACGAAAACAAGACCCGAACTTTGATGGTGCTTGAATTTGCAGGTGCGGCCGTGCTAGCCTTCATGGTTGCTGGCTACATGGCTGATAGCCGTCGCAATGAAGCCATTCGTGGCGTCGTCTTCGGCCTAGCCTCAGTTGTGGCGATTTCAGTTGTCACCCAACTCACCTCTCTAGTCACTTTTGACCAGGTTGTGGCTGGCGGCAAAGCTGCATTTGCAGTCATTAATCCAGCAATGATGACCGCTCTCAGCCCTGACTGGAACAAGTGGATGTGGATCCTGGGCACTTATGCCGTGGCTCCGCTAGCTGGCGCAATTGTTGGTGGTTTTGTTTACAAACTAACAACTCGATTAGCTGCCAAAAACTAACGACTGACTCATTAAACTCAAAAATACGACTTCAGTTGAAGTCGTATTTTAATTGGGCTTAATCAAGATTCGGCCTATCGAGCAACTCCGGCTCAACCGCCGAACTCTTATCAGCGATCTTGAGCACATCTTTGTCAATCTTACCTAACTCTTTATAAGAATTGTTGTAATGATTAACCGTGGTCGACAGCGATTTGCCCATCCGCTGCATCAAATCATCAAAGTTTTTGATGTGCACACCAAGCTTGCCAACTTGCGTCTGAATCTCTTTAGCCTGCTTTTCAATCTGCAAACTACGAAGACCCTGTAGCACCGTCTGCAAGTAAGCCATAAAACTGGTCGGGCTGACAATAATCACATGCTTGTCACGAAAAGCGTATTCAATCAAATCGCGCTCCGAGCCAGCCGAACCGACTTTATTATTAAGCAAATCATAATACAACGCTTCGCTTGGGATAAACATAAATGCAAAATCCATCGTATTCTCGCTCGGACGGATATATTTGCTAGTTTCATCAATTCGACCCTTGAGGTCGTTACGAACTGCCGCCAGCAATTGAGTTTTAGCTGTTTTGTCTGATGCCTCAATCAAACGATTATAATTTTCAAGACTAAATTTGCTATCAATTGGCAGCATCTGCTGGCCGTCCAAAAACACCACCGCATCAACCGTTTCGCCATCCTTGAATCGATACTGCATCTGATATTGACTGGGTGACAAAATATTATCCAAAACTTTTTCGAGATAATATTCACCAAACACACCCCGCTGCTTGGGATTTTGAAGCACATTTTGCAGGGTTTTGAGTTCATCAGCCACGCTGACTACTCGAGCGTTAGTTTCATCAAGCTTAGTTAAGCGATTAGTGACGTCGGTGATTAATTTCGAACTCTGAGCCAACTGCCTTTGGAGCGATTGATTCATTTCGCTGCCGCTGCGCTCCAGTTTTTCAGTGACTGACAAGTTGGATTGACTCACCGAATCTTTCAGGCCATCAATTCGGTTATTAATGTTTCCCAAATCCGCCTTGAGAAAATTCATGATTTCTAAATATTCGGATTGATTATCTTTTTCGGTTAACTGCTTAATTGACTTCTGAAAGTAAATTACTACGCCCACCAAAGCCACCACTAAAACCACGACCGCAACCGTTAAAATTATTTCCATGCAACCACCCCCATTCTTTTTATTACAGCAGCGCCAATAAGACAACTACCAGCGACACAACGGTCAAAACTAGCGATAACACCCAGCTACGTAGGCCACTCAACCAATGGAAAAGCGACAAAATCACCGCTGACATAACCACATAAACCAGCACTCGCCAAAGAACGTTGGTGCCGTAATCTATTTGGAAAAACCACATTACAGCCAAGTAAGCCAAAGCAACCATGATTGCGCGCTGGACTCCAAACCGAATCATCGCCACCAGGCCGATAATCGACAGCACAATCAAGCTAATTCGGGTCACAACCACTGAATTGAGTTGACAAATTGACTCGAAATAATTACAACTGACATAGGCAATAACGGGGAAAGCAATCGCTAAAAGCACCCCCAACACCACACCCAAAACTACGACTTGCCAAAACTGCCGCACCGGCAAAATGAAGAAATCGTTATAATCGTTATCTAGCTGTAGCTCTACTGTTGACATATTGTCCCCTCTCCCACGCCTTAATTTTCTATATTATACCATATTATTTTCTAAAAATGGCAATGAAAAACAAGCAAGCCAAATTTGACTTGCTTGTTTTAGCGAAATATTTGCAAAGCTACTGAATATTAGTTAATTCCAGGCAGCGAGTCTTGAGACCGACATTAAGCTCAACCAAATCCTTGGGCTTTTTGCCGACCAGCTGCCGGCCAAGCGGACTTTCAATCGAGATTCGACCTTGGCTCGGATCGGCTTCGAGGCTCTCAACAATCTGATACTGGCTCTTGCGACCAGTTGCCCGGTCAATCAAATCAACCACCGAGCCAATCATCACCTCAACTGCGTTCTGAGTTCGTGGCAAGATCTGTGCTCGACGTAAATAAAGTTCTTTTTCTCTGATTTCTTGGTCAATAATGGCAACTCGGTCGAGATATTCATTGCGGGCGTAGGAATGGTCACGATTATCTTTTTTATCCATCTCGCGCAAGTCGGACTCAACAGCTTGGCGGTCGTGCTTGAGCTGGGCGAGATCTTTTTTCAACTTCTTAAAACCTTTTTTTGTCAGGTAGACAGTGTTAGCAGTAATTTTCATTATGCCTCCATTTCTGTTCGCTAGCTTATGTTTCTTTTGTTTCTGCGAACACCATCATCCTAACAACAATTGTTAAATTTTAGCTTAAAGAATATGTTGTTTTGACAACATGATCCTCTGTAATTGACTAAATCAAAACATTTATGTTAAAATTAACCACATGCAAAATCAACCAACACCGGCCCCGTTGTCTTGGGAGCCATCAGACGATCTAAAATTAAGACAAAAACAATCAGAACGAAATATGCTGGGCAGCGACTCAGAATTTGTTAAGGCTTTTGACATTTTAACTAAACACCCCAAGCGAGTAACCGTTTTTGGATCAGCTCGCAACCTACCAACCAATGAGCATTATGTTCAAGCGGCCTACGATTTATCGTATCGCCTAGCCAAAGACGGCTATTCAGTCGTCACTGGCGGCGGCCCAGGCATTATGGACTCCTCAAACAAAGGCGCTTTTGAGGCTGGTGGTTCATCAGTTGGCTTTAATATCAAACTACCTCATGAACAAAACCCCAACCCCTACACAACCGACGAACTAACTTTTCGTTATTTCTTTACTCGCAAAGTATCCTTGACCTTCTTTTCTCATGCTTATATCTATTTCCCAGGCGGATACGGCACACTAGATGAACTTTTTGAGGTCATGACTTTAATTCAAACCAAAAAAATGCCAGCCCTAAAGATTGTTCTTTTTGGCAAAGAGCACTGGAGTGAGCTGGATGAATTTATTAAGAAACACCTACTCGCTACTGGCTACATTTCCGAAGGCGATGAGCAGATTTACACTATTACTGATAGTATTGATGAAGCGATTCAGATCATCAATGAGCCTGAGCCAGAATACAACAAAGAGTCATTGTTTAACTAATCATCGAAGCGCTTGCTCTATCTGAAGCAGGCGCTTTTTGATTGGTAAACCAAGCGAAAAACCACCTAGACCATTTTTGGCCACCACTCGATGACAGGGAACGATGATTGGAATCGGATTTTTACCAATGGCAGTGCCGACCGCTCGAACAGCGCGTGGACGACCAATCTGAGCGGCAATCTCAGAGTAAGTCCGTGTCTGACCGTAGGGAATTTGCAACAAAGCTTGCCAGACTTGCTGTTGAAAAATCGTGCCTTTTGGTGCCAGCGACAAATCAAACAATCGCCGCTCGCCAGCTAAATATTCACCTACCTGGCCTAGGGCTTGATCAGTGAGAGCGTCGCCAGTCTGACAGTTGGCACCGCAGCCAACATCAAGCTGAGTGATTGCTAATTGTTCAGCCCAAACTGTAATCTGACCGAGTGATGTGGAGCGACTAGCGCATTTCATAAACTCATTGTAGCACGAGCCGGTTTCGGTGTATAATTGACGGGATGAAATTGAATTTGGATGATTTTAATTATAATTTACCAGATGAGCTAATCGCCAATCAGCCACCAAAAGAACGTGGAAGTTCTGGTTTGTTGATTTTAAACCGCCAGGAGCAGACAATTGAAAAATCAGTTTATAGCCAAATTACGGGCTATTTGTCAGCTGGTGATTTGCTTGTTATCAACGACACCAAAGTCATCAAAGCTCGCTTGATGACGCGCAAGCAATCGACTGGCGTTGAGCGAGAAATTATCGTTTTGGAGAATCACGGTCGTGACGATGACTGGTTTGAGCATTTTATTATTCATCGAGGGAAAGTTGCAACTGGTGATATATTATTAGTCGACAACCACCAAATAGAAATCCTTGAAACTTTCATTAATGGCACGGCTCGCATCAAGTCAACCACCAATTTGCTTGAACTATGCGACCAATTTGGCACATCACCTTTGCCGCCCTACATGAAGCGCCAAGCCACCGCGTCCGATGTCGAGCGCTATCAAACGATTTTTGCCGAACACGACGGCTCAGTAGCTGCACCAACCGCTAGTTTGAATATGACAGATGAAATTTTAGATAAATTACGCCAAAAAGGCGTCGAAATTGCCAAGCTTACGCTTCATGTTGGACTAGGAACTTTCTTGCCAATTCGAGTTGATGACGTTACCAAACACCAAATGCATCAAGAATATTTTGAAATCCCCAAGGAAACCATTGCCAAAATTTATGACGCCAAGCGGCAAAATCATCGAGTGATTGCTCTTGGCACGACCGTCACTCGCTGCCTAGAATATAGCACAGAAAGCATAATAAAAATCGGCCAACAAATGGCTGACCAGCCGGAATTAGTTGACAAAAAACCACTAACTGGCGAAGCTAATACTTTCATTTATCCTGGCTATCAATTCAAGCTCGTCGACGCACTAATCACCAACTTCCACGCCCCCAAAAGCACCGTCTTGATGATGGCGGCAGCATTTGCAGGTTGGGATTTTCTGCACCAAGCCTACGATTTTGCCATTGATGAAAAAATGCGCTTCCTCAGCTATGGCGATTCGATGTTGATTATTTGACAAAATTCTATCTGATAAATCACTATTTTGACTTATCGTAAAAAGAAATTCCTACTTCATTCTCATTAGCAGATCGAAGAAAATCTTCAAGAATTTTTTGTGACGATGGATCCGATAAGTACGACCAGTCTGTAGCCTCTTTAGTGTCTGACTTATCTTCCGCAAATATATTAATCGAAACCCTATATTCATTCTGCTGAAGTAGACGAACCTTATTAGCCTCTTCAAGGATGCCGTTCAAAATTGCCTTGCGATCATTACTGCTAATAGTAACTTTTTGTTCGGGATTGTTGGTATATTTAGACAAAAATGTTCCAGTATTAAACCAAATATTGCGCGTGCGAAGTTCTTTTGCTAACTCAATTGCATAGTCAGGTTGTAGAAATTCTGAGGCACGAAATATTTCACGACGAGCCTGGTTGGCACGCGAAACCCACGGAAACCCTTGTATGCCAACACTATCAATTAAATCCTTATCAATATTTTGAGCATAAGATAGCAGACTTATATAATCACCATTCTCGTACTCTAAATCGTTTGGCTCATAAGTTGTTGCATTCAGCAAAATACTGCCTTTGGCTTCTGGAAAAGATACACGCATAGCCCGAAGATACTTATTGACAACTGTTGAAAAATCCCTAGGCTCAGTATCTTTATTATCCCAGCTTGGGGTGTTTGATTCAGGAAATGGAACCCAAGTCCCCATATTTTCATCTGACAAACCACGATCTTTCAAAATTCTAAAAAACTCCCCCACAAACTGATCATACTCACCATTGATATAGCGCCGATACGACATCGCCTCATCTCTGACATAAGGCTCGACGACTACAATTGGTTTAATTTTTGACCGCCTAAAAGAAATAAGGGTGTCCGCCACCTGATTTGCCAGATCTTGAGCAGCCTCGCTATCTTGAGGAAAAATAGTAAATATCATCATTTGATCGGTCACAAACGAGCGACAAGCATTTTGATAAGCTTGTAGCTTAATAGAATATGGGTCGGTAGATGCCACCTCCAAGGGCTGCTTGTCACTACACCGCCCAATCAATAAGTCTCGATCTGTGCTATCAGAGTTAGAATTACTAGCAGTAAATTGCTTAAAAAAGTCCTTAAGGGAGGTGTTAGACGATAGCATAATTGTTAAAGTTGCAAAAAACAAAACTAGTCCTATTATTAATGCATTCGCAAGTCGATACTCTTTTTTCTTCACAATAGTCTCCTTCTTTTATTCAACATCAAACCCTTGGCGTTGCCATTGTTGCCATTCGACATCTTTACCCTCCCTTATCATTTTTATACTACGAAATAGTGCCAGCCACTCAACCCAATCCAAAAAATAAAACAACGGCCAAGTAAACGGAAAAAGAAGAACCAGCCCTGGTCTAGGTCGAGTACTGTGGAAAAGAGGGATTACCAAATAAATCAAAAATATAAACACGACACCAATAGCCAACGACAAAAATTCACTAGCAATAAAACTATACGCTATCAATATAGCAATAGCAATCGGCTCAAATATTAACTGAACTTCTGTTAGCAAAGAAAAAGGCAGGACAAAAAAACTCAAGAAAAAATTATGCTCATCTTCGGTCGAAAAAAATAAATTACGATACTTACGGAAAGTGTCTAAACGACCCTTTTTCCAGCGAACACGTTGCGAAATTAACCCCTGCAGATCCGAAGCACCTTCAGTGTAACAAATAACATCTTCGGCATAAGTACAGTCAAAGCCAGCGGCTCGAACTCGCATAGACATCTCGATGTCTTCCGTTTTGTTCTCAACATCAAACATCCCTATTTCTTTAAAAATCTCACGACGAAACGAAGCACATGCCCCCCCCAAATATGTACTCTGCACCCAAGACAGCATGAGCTCGTTTATTGTAAAAACCAAAATAATATTCAATTTGTTGAGCAAAACCAATAAAAGTAACAACATTGGCAACCTCAACACTACCAACCACCGCCTTTATATTATCATCATAATAATACTTAACTAAATTACTCAGAGCACCCTTTTTTAAAGCAGAATCAGCATCAAGCGTCAGAATTATATCACCAGTTGAATTAGCTATTCCATTATTTAATGCCACTCCTTTGCCACCGTTTTTTTGATGGATTAGTTTCATTTTTGTAGACAGCCCCTTTTTATTAGTGCTAATATTTTTGATATATTGCTCGACAACTAATTTTGTTTTATCGGTTGAGCCATCATCGACAACAATCAATTCAAAATTATCGTATTGATTTTCAACAACTGATTTAATTGTTTTCCTGATACCGACTTCTTCATTCCAAGCAGGAACGATGATTGATATTTTTGGCTTTAACTTTTTCAGCGGCAACCTTTTTTTAATTTGCTTCAAATAGCGTCTTTTTTCAATAATTGGGTAGAAGGGTGCGATAAGCAAGAAAGTTATATTCTTAAACAATGTAATTAAAACAAAAAACGAAATAACGATACGAACGATTTCAAATAATAAATTTTGCCACATAAATTCCCTACTCCTGATTTAAAGTAAAATAATAATAAACATCTTTGTTTGAAGACTCCACTAGCAAGATCAGCTGGCGACTTTCTGCCGTAGCAATAATTGCTGGTGAAAAAGAGTCTTGAACTTCTTTTGCTACGACTTTAAAGGCCAACTTAGAGCGACTACTATGATTAACATAAGCCACCATGCCTGGTTCGATCTGATTTGGGTCAGGTATCCCATTCCACGACTGAGCCGAATAAATCAAATAGTCAACGGTTGTCCCCCTGTCATTAGAATTCAAACCCAAATAGCTACCAAAACCTGGTCTGAAATACCAATCGTGATTAATGTTTCTGGCTTCCTCAAGTTGTAGTTTAATATCCAAATCTTCAATCATTAAGCTCTTTGGTTCGATTAAATCACTAGTCGCCAAATTCTGGCTAGCTCCTTGCTTAACGTTTAAATTATCGATTAGATTCGTAATTGGCGCCTGAATGGCCGACCTAACAACCGAGTTGGCAACTGGAACGTCTTTGTTGGCAACAACCTCAAAAGCGTTAGCAAGAACAAATGCTGTCGCTAAAAAAGACAACAATCCAAAGCAAAACTTTTGCAACAACAACTTAACGCTTTTTTTCATAGCTTCTAATTATTACGGTATAATAAAAATCGATAAAAAGGGCTAAAATATTAACCACTACAACAAGCATGAAACAGAAAACTAATATCCAAATCATAAGCTCACTAACCAACATACGATCAAGCATAAAAAAACATCCTTCGTAATTTTAATAATAACTAACATACGTCATAATATCGAAATCCTTCAGCCATCAGCTAGGTTATTCCACCAGCCAAAAACAAGACCTCGCTAGAGACTCTTTTATTATTATAACAAGTTATTTCAATAAAACCACCCCGCCCAAATTTACGAATACGTTTTTTTAGAAAGCAATCATAAGCTCATCGCCTGTGCCATGATTTAACAACAAAAATAAATATCCACAAAACAGATTGCAATAACAACATATGTCCAACTCTATGCCACAGCTGACTGTCGGTTGGTTATATTTTAGTAAGTTGAAAATATTTTTGAAGTTAGAGAAATTGGTGAAAAACACAAAATCATTAGTTTGATACTCTCGAAGCTCCAATTAGACGGCAAAAAACTGTATCTTACACTAAAAGAGCCGTTCGCAAATGTGCTTTCGCACGCAAACGGTTCTTTATGGCTCAATTTTACAACGAAGCTCGAACCTATTTCCAGCGAAATGCCTGAACCTCAGCCCGGCCGCCTAGCATGCGCTTGCGCACGCTACGTCCCGCCCAGAAAAACCCTTTGGTTTATTTTTCATTTTCCCGCCGAATTCTTTTTTGGAATCTGAAAAGGGTTTTCTGAGCGGATAACAACACAATCGATTGACTAATTAAACGAAATATGATACAATGTAAGAGATACAAGCTGCAAAATTCTTGTATTCGCACATCCCTACAAGCAGAAAGATTGGAGAGTTTCATGACACTCACAGAGCTACTCAAAATCGGCGATGAGGTCGTCTTCAAGGTCGACCCCGAACGCCGAGCCTGGACGAGCACCTACGACATGGTGCCTGACGGCACCAAGGGAATCGTCTGTGGCTTCGGTGACGCGGTCATGTATGAGCCGCGTGTGCCGTTCCCCGTACGTCAGCCTGGTGTCTACCACAGTAGAGGTGCGGTGTCGGTCTGGCTCAATGACGGTCGTATCGTCCCCGGCGATTGGTGCATCACCATGACCGATCAAGCCGAGCAACAGCGGCGAGATGCCGCCCTACGTGATGATGACGGCAGACTTCGAGAGAAGCAGGTTCGCCTCGGTGATCTTCCCGAGACAAAGTTCTGGGAGCAGGACAAGGTGCGGGTGCGCTTCCCGCACAACGGCAGCGCGGAGGACATGATCGTGGCTCGCATCAGCTACCACAACATGCACAACACCCGCGCGGACGGATCGCCGTGGCCGTTCTACGATGTTCGGTACGCGGAGGGCGGACAGACCAGCGCCGAGGAGTCGTGGATCGAGCTCGTCGAGCGCGGTAACGTGTGGAAGCACTTCCACGGCCAGGCACTGGTCTTCGCCGATCTCAAGGAGGAGGCTAGCTTCTACCAGCTCATCGGTCAGACCGAGGAAGTCCGCAATCCGAAAAACGGCTACTACAGCTGGACCAAGGATGAGATTCTCGCTGCCATCAAGAGTGGTCTCGTTCACGGATTCTCTATGTCGAGCGGCTTTTTCGGCTCTGGCCCGCACATCAGTGCATTGCGCTTCCGCGACGAGAATCTCGGAAAGCGCGTTGCCGAGGAAACCATGCGAGGGTTTGATTTGCTGCCCGCATAATAACCCTCACTGCTTTAGGGACTTGGGTACCTGCTTCGGTAGGTGCCCTTTTCCTTTGCTTCAATTTACCCTTATCCGCTCAGAAAACCCTTTTCAGATTCCAAAAAAGAATTCGGCGGGAAAATGAAAAATAAACCAAAGGGTTTTTCTGGGCGGGACGTAGCGTGCGCAAGCGCATGCTAGGCGGCCGGGCTGAGGTTCAGGCATTTCGCTGGAAATAGGTTCGAGCTTCGTTGTAAAATTGAGCCAAATTCGGACTTTTTTGGAAATTGTCGCCCATTCGGGCGGCTTTTTCTTTGGCTGCGCGGAGCGCAAGCCAGATGTTTTCTTGGGGGGAATTGGAATTGGGGCGCGGCGAGAGCCGCGCTTGTTTTTTAGACCGCCGCAGGCGGTTTTAACTTAGCTACCACCTAATTTTATGGTCTTGAGTATCTTGCGCCTCGTAATGTCTTGGTTCGGAAACATATCAACAATGGTAACTTCATCAATGAGAATGCTATCGCCTTTGTTAAGCCTGTGTGCTTTCTGAACGGTTGTATGAGCACGATAGCCGTTCTCATTAAATTGTGGTTCGTCAAAAACTGCGCCAGCGTCTTTGAGGGTTCTGACGATTTGCTTATGTAGGGTCATTAGTTCTGGCGTCATGTCCATGACGGTAACTTGGATTTTTCGTGCGCCACCGAAAAACTCATCATCGCCAGCATTTACAGTTACTGGCTTGATATCAGACAATACACCTGTTAGTTTGTTGAACAAATCGGTAGCTTCCCAATCAACCATAAAGTTTGAAGCAAGCGTGATATGGAGTGGCCAATAGTTTATGGCTGTGAACTCATCACCCTCTTTAAGCGGTTCTAGTAATTTAACAAGGCAATATTTCTGCATAACTCCATTATAACTGTTAAAATGAAAGAGCAACCAACCAGTGAAGAACTGTTTTTATTTGAGGCCTTTAATGGCCGTCTTGGACAATCTAGTTCTTCTAGGTTGGTTGCACCAGGACGGTCATTTAAGTTTTAGGGGGTAAAAATTATGAACGAAAAATACTTTTTGTACGCTCGCAAGAGTACAGACGTAGAGGACAAGCAAGTTTTGAGCATTGAAGCGCAGATCGCCGAACTGCGGAAGTTTGCGCGAGATAACGACTTACATATTGTAGACACCATTATTGAAAAGCGCACCGCTAAAATACCAGGTCGCCCGAAGTTCGGCACAATGCTCAAACGTATTGAAGCTAATGAGGCCAGCGGCATTGTCGCGTGGCACCCTGACCGGCTTGCTCGCAACAGCATTGACGGCGGACAAATTATATACTTGCTAGACCAAACGCATTTGCAGTCGTTGAAGTTTCCGACATTTTGGTTTGAAAACACCAGTCAAGGTAAGTTTATGCTTTCAATAGCGTTTGGTCAGAGCAAGTATTATGTAGATAATTTGTCCGAAAATACCAAACGAGGTTTACGCCAAAAAGTCCGGCGCGGCGAAATGCCCGGACTTGCACCGCTCGGCTACATAAATGATGTGCGTACCCGCACTATTGTTGTAGATAAACGGCGTGCGCCGCTGGTTGTATCTGCGTTTGAGCTATACAGCAAAGGTGACAAGGGCTTACAAGAAATTGCCGACTATTTTGCTGCCAACGGCATAAAAACCAGCGGCAGCTTGCCCCTCAAGAAAGACCAGATTAAATATATGCTGACTAACCCGTTTTACTACGGACATTTTCGGTATGCTGGCGAAGTCTACGAGGGCAAGCATACCCCGATTATGACCAAAAAGCTGTTTGACGCGGTGCAGTCCGTTTTAGAGCAACGCGGACATAAGCGCAAGGGCGCGAACGCGCCTCAAGCCTTGTGTGGTTTATTGTCTTGTGGCGCATGCAATATGGCGATAACTGCCGAAAAGAAGATAAAACACCAAAAGAACGGCAACATACACGAATACACCTATTACCGTTGCACACGCAAAAGCAAAACAATGAAATGTGTTGAGCCAGCCGTAACCGAGCCGCAACTTGTGGCGCAGTTGTCCGACATTTTGCAGGGCTACGCCCTGCCGAGCGCGTGGGCAACCACGCTACACAAAATGCTGGACGAGGACGAGAAAACAGCCGAGCAAACTACTGGCGCATTTATAGCCCAAGCACAAGAAAAGGTGCGTAATGTGCAAAGCAAGTTACAGCGACTTCTGGACAGCTACCTAGACCAAGATATTGACCAGCCAACCTACAAAACCAAGCAAGCCGAGTTAATGTCCGAAAAGAAGTCGCTGGAGGAACAAATAGGCAAGCTGACGCTTGCCGCTGGGAGTTGGGTTGAACCTATGCGCCAGTGGCTAAAAACGGCTGTTTCTCTCAAGAAAATAGCAGAAAACGCCGAGCCAGTGGCGTTAAAACAGGCTTTTGTTGAAATTGACGGGTTGAACCTCTTTTTATCTAAAAAACAAGCGCGGCTCTCGCCGCGCCCCAATTCCAATTCCCCCCAAGAAAACATCTGGCTTGCGCTCCGCGCAGCCAAAGAAAAAGCCGCCCGAATGGGCGACAATTTCCAAAAAAGTCCGAATTTGGCTGGGGATGAGGGATTCGAACCCCCGAATGCTGGGACCAGAACCCAGTGCCTTACCACTTGGCGAATCCCCAACGTAAATTGTTAAGTTTGTTTTGACTGAGAAGACTTTTGCTTAATCCGGTTCTGGTCCGTGGGACCGATTGATTGATTTGGTCCAGGCTACGCCTGTCCGCCAGTGGCTTACCACCCGTGCGAATCCCCAACGTAAATTGTTAAGTTTGTTTTGACTGAGAAGACTTTTGCTTAATCTGGTTCTGGTCCGTGGAACCGATTGATTTGGTCCAGGCTACGCCTCTGTCCGCCACCAGCGAAAATTCCCAGTGCTTTGATATTCTACTATGTTTTCAATCAAAAATCTAGTTAGCCTTGGACTGCACGTGCTCGTGGCGCCATTTATCAATTTCAGCGTGATTGCCGTTCAACAAAACACCTGGCACTCTCATGCCCTCAAGCTCGGCTGGTCGAGTATATTGCGGAAACTCCAAAAGATCCGACCCATTAGCAAAACTTTCAATTGCCGCGCTCGACTCACCGCCCAAAACTCCTGGAATCAAGCGCACCACCGCATCAACCATCGCCATCGTCGCAATCTCACCTCCCGTCATCACGAAATCACCCAAACTCAGACTTTGATCGACCACCGACATGATTCGCTCGTCAACCCCCTCGTAACGCCCGCAAATGAAAATTAAACCAGATTCATTAGTCGATAGCTGCTCTGCCACAGGCTGAGCAAAAGTCTGACCGCGCGGACTAGTTAAAATTACTTGGGCAGTTGGGTCGTGTTTTTTGGCGCTGCGAACCGCCCCGATCAGAGGCTCAACCATCAGCAGCATTCCATCGCCACCGCCGTAAACCGTATCGTCAACTTGCTTGCGTGGACCAATCCCAAAATCGCGCAAATTGATAACTCGAAACTCGACCAGTTGCTCTTTCTGGGCTTTCCACAACATCGAACTATTGAGAATTGGCTCGAAAACCTCGGGCAACAATGTGATAATTTGGATTATTTTCATATCGACTATTATATCACAGTTAAGATTGACTTTTTAAGGAGTTTATGGTAGAGTTAGAGCACGTAGTTCTTTACTATTTCTATCAAAGGAGGTGAAATGATTGGCTATATACACCATGCAAGAAGCTGCAAAGCGTTTAAACTGCGGACTAGGAGCAAATAGTCTTTTTAAAGAACTAAGAAGTAGAGGCATTTTCCGCTATGTCAAGAATGGCTGGGGGAAAAGGGACAATATACCGAACCTTGACTACTACGACAAGGACTGGTTCGAAGTCAAAACCAGCTCAAAGCTGGTAATAAGGGGAGATATCGTTGAAATCAGAGACAGTTACAGAACTTTTGTAACTGAAAAGGGCTTAAAAGAGTTGAGGAAAATTTTTCCACCAACTAGGCCTGATGACAATGAACAACTGGGCTTTCTTTAAGACCAACCTCCAAGCCCCCACTGGGGGGCTTTTCATTTGCCAAAAATTAATTTTTTTGTTAAAATTAGCTTTACTTGTGGCAGCGTAGCTCAGTTGGTTAGAGCGCGAGACTCATAAGCTCGAGGTCACTGGTTCAATCCCAGTCGCTGCTACCATTTTTAAGCTTAACCCACTGACTAGTGGGGTTTTTGTTTAAAAGTAAACCCGAACCAGTGTTTTTGCTATGCAAAATTTCACCGCTATCGCTTACGCTCTACCGGCCAAAAAGGGACGTGAGCCAGCTCCCGTTTCCTTTTTGGCACTTTACCAATCCCAGTCGCTGCTACCATTTTTAAGCTTAACCCACTGACTAGTGGGGTTTT